>CAYTSW010000092.1:2872-10792 GCA_964440605.1 uncultured Phycisphaeraceae bacterium
ACGCCGCTGAACCCCGCATCGGTGCTCGAGTCGGCCGCGGAGGCGATGCCCGGCTTCGAGGGCGGCCTCTCGGGCGCGCTCAACGTCCTCGTCCTGCTGACCGTGCTCACGCTCGTGCCGGCGATCATGGTGATGTGCACGTGCTTCGTGCGCTTCATCATCGTCCTCGGCCTGCTCAAGCAGGCGATGGGCACGCAGACGCTTCCCCCCGCGCAGGTCATCACGGGCCTGGCGCTCTTCATGACCGCGATGGTCATGGCGCCCACGCTCCAACGCGTGCACGACGAGGCGATCGCGCCGTACCAGCGGGGCGAGATCACCAACCAGCTCGAGATGTGGGACGCCGCCAAGCAGCCCCTGCGCGACTTCATGTTCACGCAGATCGAGGCGGCCGACAACTGGGAATCGCTCTACATGATCCTCAACTACCAGGGGGTCGATACCTCGACGCCCGAAGAGCTCACCCGCGCCGACGTGGACACGCTCACGCTGATCCCCGCCTACATGCTCAGCGAGCTGAAGATCGCGTTTCTGATGGGCTTCCGCGTCTACCTGCCCTTCCTCATCATCGACATGGTCATCGCCTCGGTGCTCATCTCGATGTCGATGATGATGCTCCCGCCCGTGCTGATATCGCTGCCGTTTAAGATCCTGCTCTTCGTGCTCGTCGACGGGTGGAACCTCGTCGTCGGCTCGCTCATGTACTCCGTCACCCAGCCGGGCGGCGGCTGAGGAGGGCTCTGGCCATGCTCATCAATGACGCTCTGCTCGAGCAGGTCCGCACCGCGCTCATCCTCGTGCTGAAGATCGCCGGGCCGATGTTGGGCGCCGGCATCGTCATCGGTCTGCTCATCTCGATCTTCCAGAGCGTGACGCAGATCCAGGAGCAGACGCTGACGCTCGTCCCGAAGATCGTCGTGATGACGATCGTCGCGGTGGGCATGCTGCCGTGGATCGTCTCGATGATCGCCGAGTTCTCCGTGCAGATGTTCCGCCTCGTCTAGCCGCGTCCGGTGGGACAGGCTTCCGGCCCGTCTTGCCTGGCTTGACCCATGCCCTTACTTCTCGATCCCATCCTGCCCCACGCCGGGCCGTTCCTCCTGGTGCTCTGCCGCCTGAGCGGGCTGTTTCTCGCGGCGCCGCTGCTGTCGAGCCCGGCGATCCCGACGCAGATCAAGGTCTTCACGCTGCTCACGCTGGCCTTGACGATCTATCCCACCATCAACCTGCACCACGAGGTCCCCGCCGACCTCGACCTCTACATGCTCGCCCCGATGGTCGTCGGCGAACTGATCATCGGCCTGGCGATCGGCCTCACCGCGACGCTGCCCTTCTTCGCGGTGCAGCTCGCCGGCCTGCTCATGGGTCAGCAGATGGGCCTCGGCCTCGCGCAGATCGTCAACCCGGGCTTCGGCATCGACGGCGACAACATCGGGCAGATGCTCTTCCTGCTCACGCTCGTCTCGTTCGTCTTCATCGGCGGCGTCGAGCTGCTCGTCGGCGCGCTCATCACCACCTTCACGCTCGTCCCGCTCGGCGGCTTCCCGCTCTGGGACACCCCCCTCGAACTGCTCACCGCGACGCTCCAGTCCGCCACGCTGCTGGCCATCCAGGTCGCCATGCCCGTCCTCGCGGTCATCTTCCTCGAAAACATCGTCCTGGGCTTTCTGATGAAGACCATCCCCTCACTCAACATCCTCAACTTCGGCTTTCCCATCCGCATCCTGCTGGGGCTGACCGTCTTCATCGCCTCGCTGGCCTTCGTCAAGACCGCCATCGAGTCCGACGTCGACCACACCATGGGCAACATCCTCAACTGGGCCTCGGCCCCGTGACCGTGCGAGGCGGCTGATCCGTGGCGGAAGACCTGGGCGAAAAGACCGAGGACCCGACGGGCAAGCGACTGGGCGATGCCCGCAACCGCGGGCAGGTGCCCAAGTCGGCCGACTTCTCGGCTTTCATCATCATGGCCGGTGCCGTCGTGGCGATGGTGGCCTTCGCCGTGGGCATCCTGTCGGGGATGGCCCGGATCACGCGTCACATCCTGAGCGAGGGCGTGCTGGCTTCCGACATAACGGGCGCCGACACCGCCTCCCATCTCGCCCTGATCGGCAACGAGGTCGTGCGCATGATCCTCCCGATCATGGCGATGATGTGCTTCGTCTCCATTGTCGCCCACCTCATACAAACCGGCCCGATGATCGCGACCAAGGCGCTCGAGCCCAAGATCGAGAAGCTCAACCCCATCACCGGCGCCAAGCGCTTCTTTTCCAAGCGCAGCTACGTCAAGGGTGGGCTCGACCTGCTCAAGCTCATCGCGGTCGGCGGCGTGGCGACGCTCGTCATCATGATGTACTGGGATCGGCTCATCGCGATGGCGGGGATCCCGGTGGCGCAAGCCGTGCGCGAGCTGGGAGAGATGATGGTCGTCCTCGCCGCTTGGATCCTCGCAGTCATGCTCGTTCTGGGCGTGCTCGACTACCTCTTCCAGAAGTGGCAGCACACCCAGGACCTCAAGATGACCAAGCAGGAAGTGAAAGACGAGCGCAAGAGCAGCGACGGCGACCTCGAGATGAAAGCCCGGCGCATGAAGATCGCCCGGGAGATCGCCCTGCAACGCGTCGCCGCCGATGTCCCCAAGGCCGACGTCGTCGTCACCAACCCCACGCACTACGCCGTCGCCCTGAAGTACGACCAGGAACGCATGCACGCGCCGCGCGTCGTCGCGAAGGGGGCGGACTTTCTGGCGATGCGCATCCGGCAGATCGCTTCGATGCACGGCATCCCGATCGTCGAAAGGCCACCGCTCGCCCGCGCGTTGTACGCACAACTCGACGTCGGGCAGGAGATCAACGCCGACCACTACGAAGCGGTCGCCGAGATTCTGGCCTATGTCTACCGCCTCGAGCAGCAGTCGGCCCCCGGCGTCGTCTGACCCACCGCCCCTTCACCACCGGGACCCACCGGGAGCACCACGACCGTGCCCATCCCCGGCCTGAACAAGCCCAACCCGCGCTGGGTCGCCTTCGTCGCCAAGCACCGGGCGATCCTCGTCCCCCTGTCGTTCATCGGTCTGCTCGCGGTCATCCTCATGCCGCTGAGCCCGGTCGTCATGGACCTCTTGATCGCGGCGAACATCTCGCTGGCGGTCATCATCCTCCTGACCTCGATGTACACCGATGAGCCGCTCGAGATGAGCGTCTTCCCGTCCCTGCTTCTGGCGACAACACTCTTCAGGCTGGTGCTCAACATCGCCTCGACGCGGCTCATCCTCACCGCCGACGCGTCCACACCGCAGGGCGCGCAGGAGGTCGCGGGCAAGGTGATCTCGGCCTTCGGCTCGTTCGTCGCCGGCGGCTCGCCCGTGGTGGGCGTGATCATCTTCATCATCCTCGTCGTCGTGCAGTTCCTCGTCATCACCAAGGGCGCTACGCGCATCTCCGAGGTCGCGGCTCGCTTCACCCTCGACGCCATGCCCGGCAAGCAGATGGCGATCGACGCCGACCTCAACGCCGGCGTCATCGACGAGGCCGAGGCTCGCAAGCGACGCGACAAGGTCGCCGACGAGGCCGACTTCTTCGGCGCCATGGACGGCGCCTCGAAGTTCGTGCGCGGCGACGCCGTCGCGGGCATCATCATCACCATCGTCAACATTGTCGGCGGCTTCGCCATCGGCGCACTCGACAAGGGATGGTCCGCCTCCGAGACCGCCATGGTCTTCACCATCCTCACCATCGGCGACGGCATCGCGTCGCAAATCCCCTCGTTCATCATCGCCATCGCTTCGGCGCTCGTCGTCACCCGCTCGGGCGACGAGGGCAACCTGGGCGACCAGATCACCGGGCAGCTCGCCTCGCGCCCTATCGCCCTCATCATGACCGCCGGCTTCTGCCTCATGCTCATGCTCACGCCGCTGCCCAAGGTCCCGCTGCTCGCGCTGGCGGTGACGTTCGTCGGCATCGCCTTCTTCCTGACCCGGCAGTCCAACGTCGACGCGGCGCAGGAGCAGGCGCGTCAGCGGCAGGAGCAAGAGGCGCAGGCCGAGCCCGAGGCGCCCGAAGTCGAAGAACTCCTGCGCGTCGACACCCTCGAACTCGAGATCGGCTACGCGCTGGTGCCCCTCGTCGACAAGCAGCAGGGCGGCGAGCTGCTCGATCGCATCTCCGCCAGCCGTCGCACGCTGGCCGCCGACATCGGCCTCGTCATGCCTCCCGTGCGCATCCGTGACAACATGACCGTGCCCCCCGCGACGTATCGCGTGAAGGTGCGCGGCTCGGTGGTCGCGGAAGGGGAGACTCGCCCAGGCATGCTGCTCGCCATGGACTCGGGCATCACCACCGGCGAACTCCAGGGCGAGCCGACGCGCGAGCCCGCCTTCGGGCTCGAGGCCAAGTGGATCACGCCCAACCTCAAGGACAGGGCCGAGACCCTCAACTACACCGTCGTCGACCCGACCAGCGTCCTCACGACGCACCTCGCCGAGCTCGTCAAGAAGCACGCCGATGAACTGCTCACCCGCGAAGAAGTGAACAACCTCATCGTCCAGCTCAAGCAGCACGCGCCGAAGCTCGTGGACGAGACGATCCCCGAGCCGGTCACCCCGGGCGACCTGCAGAAGGTGCTCCAGGCGTTGCTGCGCGAGCGCGTGCCCATTCGCGATCTCGAGTCCATCCTCGAGACCCTCTCGGACTGGGCGCCCAAGACCAAGGACGTCGACGTGCTCGTCGAGTACGTCCGCAACAGCCTCCGGCGCTCGATCTGCCAGCAGCACGCCGTCCCCAACGATCCGACCACCGCGACCGACACGGACGCGCGCCTCAAGCTCGTCTGCGTCACGCTCGACCCGGCCTTCGAAGACCTCATCAACGGGTACATCGATCGCTCGGGCGGCGCGACGTCCATGTCCATGCCCGCGGGCGTCGCATCCGAGCTCGCGCGGCGCGTCACGATGGCGCTCAAGCCCGTGACCGGCGCGGGGTACGAGCCCGTGGTCATCGCCTCGCCCCAGGTCCGCGCGCAGGTGCGTCAGCTCCTCGAGCCCTACGTCCCGAGCGCGATCGTGCTCGGTTACAACGAGGTCGTGCCGGGCATCGAGGTCGAATCGATGGGCCTGGTCACGCTCCCCGAGGAAACCGAGCCTGCGCGCGCCGCCGGGTGAAATGCAGCTTCATCTGCAGCGTTCTCGGCCTGAAGACGCAACGCAGCGGGACATCGGGCACGGAGGCCCGACGCCCGCTCGACCACGGGAGCCGAGGACATGCCCATCAAGACCTACCGCGCACCCACCCCCGCTCAGGCCCTCGCCAGCGTCAAGAAAGACCTGGGCAGCGAAGCCGTGATCCTCAGCACGCGCACGTACAAGGCGGGCGGCGTCTTCGGTCTGGCCGCGAAGACCATCACGGAGATCACCGCGACCACGTCGGCCGCCGCCGGGAACTCCCCCGCGCCGCGTCCGGCGCGTACCACCGCCCGTGTCAATCGCACCGAAGCGCGACCAGTGCGCGGCGAGTCCGCGACGGCGACCCTCGAACGCGAGGCGAACGCCGTGCCACGCGATCGAGTCGCCGCGGCCTACTCGCGCTTCGCCGCCTCTGCCGACGAGTTCGAAGATCGCGCCACGCCGTCGCCTCGCCTCGGCGAGCCAAAGCCCGAGGCCGAGTGCGAGCCTGATTCCCGCGAGCCAAAGGATGAATCCGCCGCCCGCAGCGCGAGCGACGCCCCGACGCGGAGTGAGCAGCGGGAGGCGGCGGCGCATGCCTCGCCCGCCCCGCCGCGCATGACTCAGGCCGCCAGCCTCACCAGCACGATCGAATCGACGCCGACGCCACCCGCGCCTGACCTCAGCTCGCTCGAGGCCGAGCTCTCCGACCTGCGCCGACTCATGGGCAAGGTGCTCACGTCGAGCCGCCGCGGCGCGCCGGCGGGTCTGTCCGAGCACCTCGAGACCCGCTACCACGCCCTTCTGGAAGCCGAACTCTGCCCCGACATCGCCGACGATGTCGTCCGCGGCGTCATGGGCGAACTCGGCCTCGAAGAGATAGACGACGAAGGCATCGTCCGCGAGGCCGTCATCCGCCGCCTCGCCTCGGTCATCAGCGCCGACGCCGAGCAGGCCCGCGCCACGCCGCCCGAAGGAGGCGGCCCGCTCGTCATCGCCCTCGTCGGTCCTACCGGCGTCGGCAAAACCACGACACTCGCCAAGCTCGCCGCCACCTACAAGCTCCGGCACGGCAAGTCCGTCGGACTCATCACGAGTGACACGTACCGCATCGCCGCCGTCGACCAACTGCGCACGTACGCGAACATCATCGGGCTGCCCGTCCGTGTTGCGCTCACCCCCGCCGAGATGGCCCACGCCGTCGGCGCGATGAGCGAACACGACGTCGTGCTCATCGACACCGCCGGGCGCTCGCAGCACGACGCGCAGCGCATCGACGAGCTCAGCGGTTTCCTTTCCGCCGCCCGCCCCCACCGCACCCATCTCGTCCTCTCGGCGACCTGCTCCGAACAGGTGCTGCGGCGGACGTGCCTCGTCTTCTCCACGCTCGAGCTCTCCCACGCCATCGTCACCAAGCTCGACGAAGCCGTCACGCTCGGCCCCGTCATCAACAGCGTCCGCTCGCTCGGCAAACCACTCAGCTTCGTAACGACGGGACAGGAAGTCCCGGAACAGATCGAGACGGCGTCGGCGACAAGGCTCGCCCGCCGACTCCTCGCCACGGAGGCGCGCTTATGATCAACCGCATGCGAGAGGCCTGGGACGACGACGCGCACTGGTCCGAGGCGGCCGACGCCGCCGACGATCAGGCCGCCGAACTCCGTGAGCTGATGGACCAGCTCCACGCCCAGACCCAACCCCTCGACGACGACGACGATGACTTCGACCACGACCCGGACGGCGGCGGCGGCTCGGCCCGCGCGGTCATCCACGAGCACAAGCCGCTCCCTCAACTCCGCCGAATCCGACTCACATGCACCGATCGCCCGCGCGTCATCACCGTCGCCTCGGGCAAGGCCGGCGTCGGACGGACCGCCGTCGCCACCGCGCTGGCCTCGACGTGGGCCCGTGCGGGCGTGCGCAGCCTGCTGATCGACGCGGGCGTCAGCGCGGGCACCGGACACGCCGGCGTTCGACTCGGCGCCCACAGCCCGGGCCTGCTCGATGACGCCCTGCGCTGCGGCTGCTCGCTGCTCGACTCCGCTTCCGAGACCGCGATCGACGGGGCGCTGGTCCTCGAGCGAGGGGGCATCGACGCCGTCACCGAGGCGCTCGACCGCGATGCACGCGAGCGTCTCGCCGGCGGCCTCGATCGACCCCTCGACGACCTCGACGCCGTCATCCTCGACTGCGGCTGGGGGCCTTCCGCGTCCGTGCGCGAACTGCTCGCGCTGGGCGATGCCGCCCTGATCGTGACGACGCCCGACCCGGCTTCGGTAGGCGACGCCTACGTGCTGTTGAAGACGCTTGTCTCGAGGGACGCCGCGGACCCGGAGGCCCTCGCGCGTCTCAGGCTCATCGTCAACCAGGCGCGCGACGCGAGTGAAGCCGAGGACGTCGCGGGTCGCATCGCCGGTGTCGCCGGCGCGTTCCTGCACGCGCGCATCGATGCTGCCGGCTGGATGGCCCGTGACACGCGCCTCGCGCGCGCCGCGTCGCCACATCGCCCGGCCCTCCACCGTTCTCTGACCCGTCTCGCCGCCGAGGTGAGCGGCGCAGCCTCGCTGCGCGTCCCGGAACCGGGGAAAGAAGCCGCATTGGCGCGGGCTTTGCGGATGGCGCGGGGTGTATGGGGCGAACGCATCGCCAATCGAGGCTCCGTCGGCGGAGCCGGGTGAAGTCCCCGCGTCGCCGAGTCGATACCAATCTCGCCCTAATGCGGATGCGCCGAGCCGACATGAGAGGGACCAACGATGCATCGT
>CAYTSW010000093.1:0-10735 GCA_964440605.1 uncultured Phycisphaeraceae bacterium
GACACCCAGGAACTCATCGCCGAACTCAAGGCCGACGGCTCAGCGAGCATGCTCGGCCTCGACCGCTGGGAAGCGCCCAACCCCGCCGACCCGCCCATCGTCTACGTGCCCAAGCGCGAGCGCCGCGGCGGCGCGGCCGACATCCTCTTCTATGAACACCCGCAGAACCACGACGGCGCGGGCGGGCACGTCGCCTACGCCGCGGGCGGCGTGAAGTGGCTCGACGAAGCAGAGTTCCAGGAGGCGATCGCGGGATTGCCGCAGCCGACGTGGTGAACGCGGTGGGCTGAACGGTTGGATGGTCCGCGGTACGATCGCGCGCATGTCAACGCCCGCGATCGTCGTCCTCGCCGTCGTCTTCCTCTCCGTCTTCATGACCGCATGCGCCTCCTCGCCCGACGCCGAGCATTCCCAGGCCGGCAAACGCTGGGCCATCGCGATCCACGGCGGGGCCGGGTTCATCCCGCGCGACATTTCCGATGACGAGCGGGCGGCGTACGAACACTCGCTGCGGGCGGCGCTCAAGCTCGGCGTCGACCGGCTCGAAGCCGGCGAGCCGGCGCTCACGGTGGTTGAAGCCGTGGTCCGGCAACTCGAGGACGACCCGCTCTACAACGCCGGTCGCGGCGGCGTCTTCGCCGAGGACGGCCTCGTGCGACACGATGCGTCCATCATGGACGGGCGCGACCGCTCGTGCGGAGCCGTCACCGGCACGACGACCGTCAAGCACCCCATCACGCTCGCCCGGCACGTGATGACCGACACGCGGCACGTCTTCCTCTCGTGCGCGGGAGCCGAAGCATTCGCCGACGTCGCGGGCGTCGAGCGCGTCGACAACGCGTACTTCCACACCAACGACCGCCGCGAAGACCTGCGTCGTGCGCTCGAGCGCCGCGCTCGACGCACAGAGGAAGCTCAGCGCGAGGGCGGGTCGACCGTCGGGTGCGTCGCGCTGGATGAGAACGGCGATCTCGCCGCCGCGACCTCCACGGGCGGGCTCACCGCCAAGCGCTGGGGCCGCATCGGCGACTCGCCCGTCATTGGTGCCGGCACCTGGGCCGACAACGCCACCTGCGCGCTCAGCAGCACTGGCGCCGGCGAGCAATACATCCGTAACGCCATCGCCCACGAGATCCACGCGCTCATGCTCCACCGGGGGTGGTCGCTTGAACGCGCGGCGAACCACGCGATCTTTGAGATCTTGAAAGAAGGCGACGGCGGCGTCATCGGCGTCTCGCGCACCGGCGAACTCGCGATGCCCTTCAACACCGGCAGCATGACGCGCGGTGCCGCCGACTCGAGTGGGCGCTTCGACGTCGGCATCTGGCAGGACTGAGCGCCGCCGGACCGCGGACGATGTCGTTCAGGACTCCACGCGGCGCTGCGTCGCCGGCGGATCGTGGCGGAGATAGGTGTAAGCGTTCATGCCCACGCGGAAGTGGTTGCGTACCGCAGCGGCTTCTTCGGGGGTGAGCGCTCCGTCGTCAGCCGCCCGCTCGGCGTCACGCTCCATCGCCTCGCACAGCCGCTCGGGATCCATCTGGACATACTGGAGCACCTCGCGCACCGTGTCGCCCTCGACGAACGTATCGACACGCGTGCGCCCCTTCTCGTCCAGACGGACGCTCACGGCGTGGTTGTCGCCGAAGAGGTTGTGCAGGTCGCCCAGGATCTCCTGATACGCACCGACCAGAAAGGCGCCGAGGATGTAGCGCTCGCCCGGGCGGACCGCGTGGACCGGCAGCGACTTGCGGATGCCGTCGCCGCACACGTAGCGGTTGACTTTGCCGTCGGAGTCGCAGGTGATGTCGTGGAGCACGGCGAGCCGGTCGGGCTCCTCGTCGAGGCGCTGGATCGGCACGATCGGGAAGACCTGGTCGATGGCCCACGCGTCGGGCATGGACTGGAAGACGCTCATGTTGCAGATGTAGAGGTCCGAGAGCTGGTCGGCGAGGGCGGCGAACTCCTCGTTCTCGTCCTCAACGCCCGCGGCATACCGCAACAGGCTCCGGCCGATGGACCAGAACAGACGTTCGGCGGCGGCGCGCTGCGGGAGCGTGACGTACCCGTGTCCGAAGAGGACGAGCATCTCGTCGCGGGCGGCCGCCGCGTCGTGCAGGATGCTCAGGGCGTTCTGGTTGGGGGTGCCGACGCGCGACCGCGCGTCGAGCAGGTCGAGGATGGGCTGGGGCAGTTCGCCGTTGTCGTCCTTCTCGATCTCGCTTTGCTGCACATCGCCCCGCCAGTCGGGCGAGGTGGTCTCGGCGACGTCGAAGAGCAGCGCGCTGGAGTAGGCGAGCATCGCGCGGCCCGACTCGGTCACGATGTTGGGGTGCTTCACGCCCGCCTCGTCGCAGGACGAGCGGATGCGGTACACCACGTCGAGCGCATATTCGCTCAGCGTGTAGTTCATCGACGATTCGGCGTTGGAGCGTGTGCCGTCGTAATCGACCGCGAGCCCTCCGCCGATGTCGAGCGTCTCCATGCCGGCGCCGAGGCGGACGAGCTCGCAATAGATGTGCGTGAGCTCGGAGAGCGCGTTCTTCATGTGCCGGATGTCGCAGATCTGGCTCCCGAGGTGGCAGTGCAGCAGCTTGAGGCAGTCGGCCATGTCGCGCTCGGCGAGGACCTCCACGGCGTCGAGCAGGTCCGAGATGTTCAGCCCGAACTTGCTCTTGGTGCCAACGGACGAGGCCCACTTGCCGATGCCGGGTGACGAGAGCTTCACTCGCACGCCGATGGTCGGACGGACGTTGTGCCGCTCGGCCTGGTCGATGATGTGTTCGAGTTCGGTGAGTTTCTCGACGACGGGGATGATGCGCCGGCCCAGCTTGGAAGCGAGGATGATCAGCTCGACGAAGTCCGCGTCCTTGAAGCCGTTGCAGATGATGGGCATCTCGGGGTGGTCCGCCGTCACGCCGAGCACGGCCATCAGCTCGGGCTTGGAGCCGGCTTCGAGACCGAAGCCCTGCCGGGCCGCGGCGTCGCGCACCACCTCCACGATGTGCCGCTGCTGGTTGACCTTAATCGGGTAGACGCACGCGAACCCGCCCGTGTAGTCCTCGGCCTTGATCGCCGCGTCGAAAGCGGCGCGCAGCTCCTCGGCGCGCCGGTGAAGCAGCGCCGGGAAGCGCACGAGCACCGGCATGTCCACACCGCGACGCTCGAGCAGCTTGGCGACCTCGTGCAGGTCGATCGACCGGCCCGGGTCGGCATCCGGATAGACGAGCATCGTGCCGCGTTCGCTCACGCCGAAGTACCCGTTGGACCACGCCTCGACCCCGTAAAGATCCGACGCGTCCTCGACGCTCCACTCCTGCTGCTCCGTGATGGCTTCGGCGTGCTGCTGGTCGGTCATGCCCGTCGTCATGCGGTGAGGCCTCCTCGAGGCCAAGCGTATGCGCGATCACCCGCTGACTTGCGCAGCGGGCCTCACCTGCCCACCCGCCCCTCGGCATTGAGCTTCGCCGCGGTGAACGCGTCCGCCGTCGTCTTTGGGTCCCACGTCCACGCCGGGCCCTTGCGGCGTTCGTAGTCGGCCCACAGCTCGAACCAGTAGCTGCGGAAGCGGTGCTCGCCGAACCGCTCGTAGTGGGCCTCGAGGCGACGGGTCAGTTCCGGCGTCTCGCCCTCCCAGCCCAGCACCGTCCGAGCGTGGCGGATGGACTCCGTGTCGATCGGAAGCCGCCCGTACCGCCCGAGCAGTTGCATGATGTTCGCCGCCGCGTAGGGGCCGATCCCCGGCAGCACGAGCAGCGCCGCGCGGACCTCGTCATCAGTCGCCGAAGGGTCGCCGAGCGTGCGCACGCGCTCGTCGGTCCCGGCGGCGAAGAGCCGCGCCAGCTCGATGATGCGCCTGTCGCGGTACCCCACCCCGCAGCGGGCGCGGAGCGTCGCCGCCCGGCGCCGTCCGAGCTGCCGCGGCCGGGGGAACGTCGGCTCGACGACCTCGCACAGCCGCCGGTTCATCCGGATCGTGCTGGGCCACGACACATTGCAGCTCGTCACCGTCTTGATGACGTCCTCGAAGAGCGTCGGGCTGCGGAAGAGCCGCCCGCGGCCCGACTCTCGCCAACGCCGGTCCCGTCGATGGAACGCGCGCACGCCCTCATCGTCGAGATTCAACATGCGCCGGATCATGCCGCGCGCCTGTCGCTGTTCGACCCGGTCGAGCCGTCGATCCGTGCGCACGCGCACCGCGTCACCCGAACTCCCACCAGGTTGTGCAATCACGCACACCACCGCCCCGCGCTCCACGTGCAGCGGGCGGGTGAGCATCTGGCTGCAAGGGTCCCAGCGATTCGGCGCGAGCAGGAAATAGCCGTAGGAGCAGACGTCGCGCGGCAGGAGGTAGTCGCTCGGCGGGGTGATGCGCAGGTTCGACCCGCTCACAGGCGCATGGCGTTGGCGATGCGCGGGATCATGTACGTCACGATGTTCAGGCACAGCCGATCCGCGATCCGCGCGAAACGGACGTAGTGATCGTTCAACTGCGTCTGCCACTCGTCGCTGGTCAGGCCCATGCGGTGCAGTGACGTCGCGGCGTCGCTCGTCAAACGCTCGATCAACGCTCGGTCGGCCTCGAAGTGATACTGAAAGCCATACGTGCGCATGCCGACGCGATAAATCTGGATGCCGCAGCGATCGCTCGACGCGAGCGTCTGGGCGCCGGGCGGGAGTTCCTTCACCTCGTACGTGTGCTTCTGGAACATGGGCGACGTCCACGGAATGCCGCGCAGGATGATGTCGGTCTGCCCCGCCGGGGCGATGTTCACGTCGACAAAGCCGATCTCGAGCTCATCCGCCGGCCCCGCCTTCCCCCCGAGCGCCTCGGCCAGCAGTTGATGGCCCAGGCACACCCCGAGTACGGGCAGCGACGCCTCGTGCGCCATCTTCAGGAACGCCAGCTCCTGCTTGATCCACGCGTGCCCCTCGTCCACCTGCTGCGGCCCGCCCATCGAAACGACGGCGTCCACATCGTCGAGATCGGTCGGCAGCGCCTCGCCCCGATCCGGCCGAAGGATGCGGCTGCGCAGGCCGTGGTCGCGGAGCGTCTGCCCGATGCGCCCGGGCGGGCATGTGTCGTGGTGCTGAAGGATGATGATCGCCATGGGGCGAGAGGATAGCAGGCGTCGGGGCGGCGTCGTCAGAGCCCCAGCCCGGCCCGCAGCGCCGTCGCCGCCCACTTCAAATCACGCGTGCCGTATCCCGTCAGCGTCCGCACCCAAGGCCCGCGCTTCGGCACGATCTGCAACTGCTTGATCGCCCCCTGCTCCGTGCTCTGTCCGCTGTGCCCGACGCGGACGTCGCGGACCCGCCCCGCCGGGATCGCCCGCTGCTTCACGCCACCGAGCCCCTGCCGGGTGAGCATGACATGCCCGTCGGCCAGGTCGATGATCACGCGTCGGCGGGCGGTATCGAGGGCGTGGACCAGCATGCCGAGGGCGATGGCCCCGATGAGGATGAACGCCATGACGATGCCGAAGTTTTGGACGAAGTTGAACGCCGCGGTCATCTGACCCCCGAAGATGAAGGCGACGAAGGCGATCACGACGCACCCGATCACGCCGATGGCCAGAGAGCTCTTGGCGTGCGCGGTCGTGAAACCCGTCGGCGGCGCGAGGAGGGTCAGCCGCCCGTCCTCACGTTCGAGCAGGAGCGAGCACCCCTCGGGCGGATCGGGGACGACCGCATCGTCGACGCTGGCGATCAGCGCGTTCGTTTCATCGGACGCGGGCTTGAGCGCTTTGGCCAGCTTGAGTTCGCCGCCGGTCGCCTCGGCGAGGCGTTCCCCGAGCGTCATGAGCGGCTCGGGAGCGTCCGACTCGGCCAGGACGATGTCGTCGCCCTTGCCTCCGCCGAGCAGGAGTTCCAACTCGTACGGAGCCGCGTCGATCTTCGCTTCGCCCCGCGACCCGCCGGACGCGGCTTCGCGGGCTCTGAAGCCCGTGACCTCGCCCGGCTTGAACCAATACGTGAAACCAAGCGGCCCGAGGTGGTACCGAATGCCGAAGCGCTCCCGTGAGGCGAACAGCGTCTTACCGCCGACGAAGAGCCAGAGAGCGATCGCGATGAGTATTACCCCGGTGAAGATGCCGACCGAGGCATAGAGCCAGCGACCGTTCCCGATCGCCCAGCCGGTGATGAAGACGATCATCGTCGCGCCGAACCAACCGACTCCGGCGGGGACGAGCAGCCCCGACCGGTACGGCGGCACGGCCACACGCACGCCGTCGCGCCAGGGGCGCACCGGGATCTCACGCGGCTCCTCTCTCCGGGCGTGGAGCTTCTGGTTCGTTGCACGCGGGGGCTCGCCCATGGCAGTCACCTCGGTTTGAGGATCGCGATGGTGGCGTCGTGGCCCTTAAAGTAGTCTTGGCGGAACTTGACGCTGGGTGACAGCCGCAACGCCCAATCGAGCATCGCGACCGGGTCGAAGCGGATCGCTGGCGTAGGGTCGGGCGGGTTGCGGACGTGATTGCAGGCCGAAAGGAAGTTGAAGGCCACGCCTTCTTCGACGACGTCCCAGGCGCGCTCGATCACCACCGTCGCCAACTCGGGCGGGAAGGTGTTGAGCGAGCCCGAGAAGTACACGAGGTCGATCGGCCGCTGGATCTCCCGCGCGACGCCTTCGAAGACGCGGTCGTCGGACGCGAAGTCGGCGAGGATGAACCGCGCATCGGGCAGCCGGCGCGCTTGCGCTTCGTCGAGAAACTCCGGGATCGCCTCGAGCCCGACGTACAGCCCGTAGCTGGCGTCGCGCTTCTCGAGGTGAGCCGCCAGATCGCCCAGGCCACACCCGGCGTCGACGAGCACGCGCCCCGTTGGGTCGGCGAGCTCAGCCAGGACGTCGAAGCGGACGCGCTGCTTGTCGGGGTCGCGCCACAGCGTTGCCTCGAACGTCGCGCCGAGCTTGTCGACCGCGTCGCGGTAAGGCCCGAGATACGTCTCATCGTCCGCCATGAACAGATGCTACCCCATGCCGGCGCCCGTACGTGTCCGGTACGATGAGACGATGGACGTATGCGTGATCATCCCCGCCGCCGGCACCTCGGCCCGCTACGCCAGGGCCGGCGGCGTGCGCTCGAAGCTCAACGAAGACCTCGGCGGCCGCCCGGTCCTCCAGCGGACCGTCGAGATGTTCACCAAGCGCGACGAGGTGGGCTCCGTCGTCGTGGCGGGGCCCGCCGACGATGAGGCCTGGCAAGACTTCGTCGACCGCCACGCCGACCGCATCGGCCTGCTCGGCGCTACCCTCTGTCGGGGCGGCAAGGAGACCCGGACGCAGTCCGTCCGCAACGCCCTCGAGCACGTGCCAGAAGAAGCCACGCACGTGGCCGTCCACGACGGCGCTCGCCCGTGCATGCCGCCCGAACTGCTCGACCGCGTCTTTCAGGCCGCGGCGAGCTTCGACGCCGTCATCCCTGCCATCCCGGTGCCCGACACACTCAAGCGCGTGAGCGATGACGAGGAAGAGGGCGCCGAAGCCGACCCCCTCGACGCCATCCTCGGAAACGCCGGCGCCGCCAAGGCGCGAGCCGTGCTCGCGACCGTCGACCGCGACGGCCTGCATCTGGTGCAGACACCCCAGGTGTTTTCGCGCGACCTGCTCGTCAGGGCCTACGCCCAGGCGGACGACGGCGCGGCGACGGACGACGCCTCGCTCGTCGAGAGGCTGGGCGAGCGCGTCGTGGTGGTAGAGGGCGATCCAAGGAACATCAAGATCACCCGGCCTTGGGACATCCCGCTCGCGCGCGGACTGATGGGCCTGTCCGCGTCGAAGGGCCGCCCAACCCACAAGAAGTTCTGATCGTACGGCCCATACGTCGTGCCGCTCGCCTCGATCGACGGCGCTCCATACGCTCACCCATGGCGATGGCGATGACTCAGCTCGGCGCATCGGACCTGGAGGTTTCGTCCATGGGCCTCGGCTGCATGGGTATGAGCGACTTCTACGGCACGCCGGACCGCGACGAAGCCCTGCGCACCATCCGCCGCGCACTGGAGCTCGGGCTGAACTTCTTCGACACCGCGGACGTGTACGGCCTGGGCGCGAATGAGCAGCTCGTGGGCGACGCGCTGCGCGATGCGCGGGGGCCCGTCGTCATCGCCACCAAGTTCGGACTCGTGCGCAACGACGAGGGCGAGTGGAAGGGCGTGCGCGGCGACCCGCAGTATGTGATGGAGTCCTGCGACGCTTCGCTGCAACGCCTGGGCATCGAATCGATCGATCTCTATTACCAACACCGCGTTGACCCGAACGTGCCTGTCGAAGACACGGTCGGCGCTATGGCGCGCCTCATCGAGCACGGCAAGGTTCGCGCGCTCGGGCTCAGCGAGGTGAGCGCCGAGACGCTGCGGCGTGCGCACAAGATCCATCCCATCAGCGCCGTGCAGAGCGAGTATTCGCTGTGGACCCGGGAGTTGGAGGAAGAAGTCATCCCGGCCTGCCGCGAACTGGGCGTGACCTTCGTCGCCTACAGCCCGCTTGGCCGCGGCATGCTGACGGGAACGATCACAAGCCGCGACGACTTCCCCGAGGGCGACTATCGGCACAACACGCCGCGCTTCCAGGACGAGCACTTCGAGGCGAACGTGCGCGTCGCGGATCGTGTGAAGGAGTTGGCTCGCGAAAAGGGCTGCACGCCCGCTCAGCTCGCGCTGGCGTGGGTGATGAGGCGCGGCGCCCGCCCGCACGCCTCCGGGGGCCGCTCGATCGTCCCGATCCCCGGCACCAAGCGCGTGGGCTACCTCGAGGAGAACGCCGCGGCCGCGGACATCGGGCTGGGAGACCACGATCTCACGCGCATCGAAGAGGCGTTCCCCGCGAGCGGCGTAGCGTCGGGCACCCGCTACCCGGCCGCCCGGATGGGAGAACTCGGACGATGACTTCCTGCGACCACCGCGAACGCCTGCTCGAGTTGACCGCTCACCTGCTCGCCTACGGGCGCGACAAGCTGGTGGAGGCCGACCGCTTGGCGCCGTTTGCCGGGGGCATCGACGAGGCCGGCGACGCCGTCGTGCTCGACTCACGCGACGAGCCCGACGATACCGACACCGAGCGCACGATCGACGCCCTGATCCAACGCCTGCGACGCGGCATCGCCGACCGCGGATTCATCGCGGTCGGGGTGTGTTTCGACGCGACGGTCGCGATGGGAGGGGTCGACGAAGACCCCCAGGCCGACGCCTGCGGCGACGCGCTCTGCGCGGTGCTCGAGACGCACAAGGACGCGGTGCGCGTCGTGCAGGTGTACGAGCGCACCGCCGAGGGCTCGCTGGCGTGCCAAGAGCCATTCGCGCTCCAGGAAGAGCACCGCGTGTTCACGGACCGCCGGTAAGCGAACTCCTCGCCGCTCTGGGCGGCGGGACCGGTCGCGTCACCCGATGTGGGCCAGTACATCGTCCGCGGTCATGGCGTCCTTGATTTCGCGGGCCTGGGTCCACTGGACCTTGCCGTCAGAGCCGACGACCACCGTTCCGCGGGCCGCGACGTTGAGGTCCGGGAAGTAGAAGCCGTAGGCCTTGCACACTTCGCGGTGCATGTCGGCGAGCAGCGGGTGCTTGATGCCCAGCGATTCGGCCCATGCCTGATGGGTGAAGAAGGAGTCGCACGACACGCCGACGACCTGAGCGCCCTTGTCCTGAAACTTGGCCATCTCGTCGTGGGCGCACTTCATCTCCGTGGAGCACACGGGCGAGAAGTCCATCGGGTAGAAGCAAAGCACAACGGGCCCCTTCTTCAGGTGCTCCGAGAGCGTCCAGTCCTCGATGGCCTGGTTCTTGAGCGTGAAGTCGGGGGCCTGCTCGCCGGGCTGGATCGGGGTATCGCGGGGGGAAAGACCGGACTGACTCATGGCGTTCTCCCGGAGCGTGTTCGACCATTTACGGTCGCGTTCTGATCGGTGTGCGTATACAGTGCGGCTTGATCAGCCGCACGCTCGGCAGTGTAGCGAGGCCCACGGATGGATGCGGTGCTGACACTCGAGGCTCGATACCGAGGCGTGATGGAGCGTGTCGACGCCGCCGCGCGCCGCTCGGGGCGAAGCCCCGCCGATGTCATGGTCGTCGCGGTCTCCAAGTACGCCGGCCTTGACGAGGTCCGCGAACTCATGCGGCTCGGCCATCAGGACTTCGGCGAGAGCCGGGCCCAGCAGCTTGTCCAACGCGCCGCCGTCGTCGACGAGATGCTCGCCCGCCGGCGTCAGCTCCCCGAGCTCCGCCCCGGCGACGCCTCGTTCCCCGACAGCGTCCGCTGGCACATGATCGGGCACCTGCAACGCAACAAGGTCAAGAAGATCGCCCCCGTTGTGCGGCTGCTCCACTCGGTCGACTCGCTCCGCCTCGTCGAGGAGCTGCACACGTTCGCGATGAAGAAGGATCTCGACATCGACGTCCTCGTGCAGGTCAACTGTTCCGAGGAGCTGCAGAAGTACGGCTGCCAGGTCGCCGCCGCCCAGGCCATGTGCGAACAGATCGACGCGACGGGCCACCTGCACATCCGCGGCCTCATGACCATGGCCGCCCAGGGCGAAACGCCCGACGATTCTCGCCCCGCGTTCGAACGCTGCGCCGAACTCTTCGACGACATCCGCACCACCGGCATCGGCGACGGACGCTTCAACATCCTCTCCATGGGCATGACCGACGACTTCGAGGTCGGCATCGAGTGCGGCTCCAACCTCGTCCGCATCGGCTCGGCCATCTTCGGCGAGCACCTGCCCAACGACGACGA
>CAYTSW010000094.1:0-10735 GCA_964440605.1 uncultured Phycisphaeraceae bacterium
CATTCCCAAACGACACCGCCTCGGCGCCGCAATGAAAAACGCACGGGCTCGCGAAGCCCGTGCGTTGGTTTTCGTACCGGGATGACCGATCGCTTCAGGCGGCGACGGGGCCTTCGGGCTGCTGCGCCAGCTTGCGCAGACCGCGGTACTTCCAGTTGGTGATGGTCGAGACGCGCACACCCAGCGACTCGGAGGCCTCCTTGAGCGAGAGGCCGCAACAGACGGTCAGACGCACCGCGTCGTGTTCGTTGCGGGTCAGGCGCTGAAAGGCCGAGTCGATGACGTCGGCGAGTTGCTCGGCGCTGAGTTGGGGCTTGGCCTCGACGCACGCTTCCGATCGCTGCGCCGTTGCCTGTGTGTCCAGATACTTCTTGGCCCGCACATCACGCCGATGCTGCCCACGCACGAGGTTGTGCGCCGTCTTGAGCAGATAGCTGATGTTGATGGGACGATTCTCGAGATCCTCTACGTTCAGAAGCCTGGTAAAGACCTCCTGTGTCACGTCTTCCGCCGTGACAGGATCTGTGAGTTGCCTCGCGAAGCTGAAGACCCTGGCGTAGTACTTCTCCGCGAGTTGCTTTACCACCACCGCGCGTCGTGACATCTTGGTCATCTCCGGCGATACGAGTTGTACGGGGCCGGGCGACCACCTCGCCCGACTCGTTTTCAAACCAACGTGGCTGCCGTAGCCACGTCCACCAAGCGACAAGATAACCCCGTTTTAATCGGACGCTGTGGGGAGTGTGCCCCAATGATCCACAACGGATTCAGGGTGTTGGTGTTGGTGAACCCCCGGCCCCCCGCGCATCTCCCGCGCATCGGGCCTTGAAACACCCTGAATCACCGTTCAGATACCGATCAAATGGTCTCGATGACACAAGGCGACGCGTGCCGTTGGTCATCGGTGTGCCCACAAAAAATCTCCTACTTTTCTGAAAGGGAGCCGCCCGGCTCGCATTCTCCTTGAGCGTCTCACGCCGATATGGCGTCTTGCACAAAGCCATGCCGCCCGGTGGAGCGCCGGGCGGCTGGTTTGTTTTTGGCCGCCCAATCGCGACCACACTCGGGGGTCATGCCATGCAACATCACTCGGCTGACCTTACGACTCAGACCGACGCCAAACTGATCGAGCAGCTCGCCGCCCGCCTGCGGTCCCTGCATCCACGCGTCGACCAGATCGGCACTTACAGCTCTTGCCAGAGCCAGCACTCGCTGCTGGCGCTCCCCCGCCTGCTCCGTGCGTGCAGCGAGCGCACCGAGCTCGATCCCGTCGAACTCGCGTTCCTGCTCGGCTTCGAAGACGTCTTCTCGTCTTCGCGCACCGCTGGCGAGCAGACCCCTCGGGCGACCGCCTCCCGTCTCGAGCCCTGATCCGCGCGGGCGGCTTCGCGTGACGCCGCGATCGCGATCCCCCGCAACAGGCGATGGTGACTGCGCGCATGGGCGTGCAGGTCAGCCGCCTCGCGCACGACGCGCACCTCCAGCTCCGACAATCGCCGGGCGCACATCGACCCGAACCGCGCCCACCGTGCCGGGCACTCGAGCAGCCCCCATCCCGGCGGCAACTCCGCCGACCGCACCAACCCCCGCGGCGCCAACACATACAACCGATCCGCGACGCGGTAGCGCGTCATGCGTGCGAACTTGGTGTTGCCGTGGAGCTGCGCGGTGATCGCGTCCAGCCGCTGCGCTGTCGCCCGCCAGGCGGCGTCGGCTTCGAGCGCATCCACGCCGGGCTCGACGAAGAGCGCTCCCGCCGGTGCTCCGTCCCCCACTGCGACCTGCGGCTCGTCCGCGATCGCCTGGGCGCACGCCGCGGCTACCCGATCGGCGTGCCGCCTCAAGACCGCCGCCAGCCGATCGCGATCGGCCCGCAGCGACTCGTGATCCCGTCGATCGCGCAGGAAGTCGCTGCGATGCTGCTTGCACTCGATGATCACGGTCCGCGGCTCGACGCGCTCGCGCCTGGCGAACAGGCCCCCCGCTTCCCCGAGCATCGCCGCGCCCGCGCCCGGGAAGTGGTTGTGCCCCGGCCCCGCCGGTGTGCGATCGATGTACCCCGCGACGTCCGCCCGTCCACACCCCGCCGGCAGCCCGACCTCCACCCCAGCCGCGGCAAAGCCCTCGCGCAGCAGGTAGGCTCGGGCGAGCCGTTTGAGCTGGAGATGAGCGGCGGTCTCCACGGGGGCGAGGATACGCCACACAAAGTTCGGCGTTGATTCGGGGTGCCACTGACCTTGGCTTTACAAGGTCAGTGCTTCTTCGAGAAGCGGTCCGACCACCGGCCACTGACCGCGTAGAGCCGAACTCAGTAGCGCCCGGTGTGTCGCTTACCGGCGGTTGATGTGCCGGAAGACCTGGATCGATCGCGAGGGCAGCGATGTCGTGTCGCCGGCGCGGAAGGTCTCGGCGTCGTGGGAGCGGCGGTCGTCGATGACGCCGGTCGCGGTGTCGAGGATCCGGGCCCACTTCATCCGCGGGAGCAGCTTGGGGATCGCGAAGTCGAGGGGGCCGGCGTCGCCATTGAACATGACGAGGAAGTCGTCGTCGATGATCGGGCGGCCGATGGCGTCCTTGGTCTGGACGCCGTGGCCGTTGAAGAAGATCGAGAGGGTTTGCGCGTACGCCGTCTGCCAGTGCTCGTCGTTCATCTCGTCGGCGAAGTAGGTGAACCAGATGATGTCGGGGAGTTGGCTGGTGCGCACGGGCTCGCCCTTGAACCAGTGCCGGCGCTTGATGACGACCGAGCCGCGGCGGAGGCGGATGAGCCGGCGTGTGAAGTCGAGCAGGTCTTCGTCGGCGTCCTCCCAGTCGATCCACGTCAACGGATTGTCCTGACAGTAGACGTTGTTGTTGCCGTGCTGCGTACGACCGAGCTCGTCGCCGTGCGAGAGCATGGGCACGCCCTGCGAGAGCAGCAGTGTCGCGAGGAAGTTGCGCTGCTGGCGCGTGCGCAGTTCGTTGATCTCGGGGTCGTCGGTGGGGCCTTCGACGCCGCAGTTCCACGAGCGGTTGTGGCTCTCGCCGTCCTTGTTGTCTTCGCCGTTGTCCTCGTTGTGCTTCTCGTTGTACGACACGAGGTCACGCATCGTGAAGCCGTCGTGGGCGGTGATGAAGTTGATGCTCGCGTAGGGACGCCTGCCGGACTGTTCGTACAGGTCGGCCGACCCGGTGAAGCGCGAGGCGAACTCGCCGAGCGTGCTCGGCTCGCCGCGCCAGAAGTCGCGGACGCAGTCGCGGTACTTGCCGTTCCACTCGCTCCACAAGGGCGGGAAGTTGCCGACTTGGTAGCCGCCCTCGCCGACGTCCCAGGGCTCGGCGATGAGCTTGGTCTGGCTGATGACTGGGTCCTGCTGGATGAGGTCGAAGAAGGCCGAAAGTCGGTCGACGTCGTGCAACTCGCGCGCGAGCGTGGAGGCGAGGTCGAAGCGGAAGCCGTCGACGTGCATCTCGGTGACCCAGTACCGCAGTGAGTCCATGATGAGCTGGAGCACGCGGGGGTGGCGCATGTTCAGCGAGTTGCCCGTGCCGGTGTAATCCATGTAGTACCGCTTGTCGTCCTCGACCAGGCGGTAATAGGCGGCGTTATCGATGCCCCGGAAGTTGAGCGTCGGGCCGAGGTGATTGCCCTCGGCGGTGTGGTTGTAGACCACGTCGACGATGACCTCGAGCCCGGCCTTGTGCAGGGTCTTGACCATCTGCTTGAACTCGGGGACGGCGTACTCGGGACGCGTCGGATCCACGCTGTACTCGTTGTGCGGCGCGAGATAGGCAACGGAGTTGTAGCCCCAGTAGTTGGTGAGCCCTTTGGTCAGCAGGTGCCCGTCGTGGACGTAGTGATGGACCGGCATGAGCTCAACCGCAGTGACGCCCAGGTCGAGCAGGTGCTCGATGGCGGCGGGGTGCGCGAGGCCGGAGTACGTGCCGCGCAGCTCCTCGGCGATGCCCGGGTGCTGGGCGGTAAAGCCCTTGACGTGCAGCTCGTAGACGACGGTGTCCTCCCAGGGCGTACGCAGCCGCCGATCATTGCCCCAGTCGAACTGGTCAACGACGACCACGGAGCGCGGCATGGCGCTGGCGCTGTCCGCTTCGTTCAACTCCAGCGGGCTCTCGGGCTGATGCCCGAAGAGCGCGGGCGACCAGGTGAGGTGGCCGTCGACCGCCTTGGCGTATGGGTCGAGCAGGAGCTTGTGGGGGTTGCAGCGATGCCCGTGCTTCGGTTCCCACGGCCCGTGCACGCGGAAGCCGTATCGCACGCCGGGCATGGCGCGCGGGACGTAGCCGTGCCAGCAGAAACCGGTGACCTCGGGCAGGTCGACGCGGGTTTCGTTGTTCTGCTTGTCGAACAGACACAGTTCGACGCGGGTCGCGACCTCGGAGAACACCGAAAAGTTCGTGCCCACGCCGTCGAACGTGGCGCCCAACGGGAACGCCTTGCCCGGCCAGATTTCCACCATGGTGCTCCTTACGGCCTGATCAGGCCTAACGCTCGACGGCGTCCTCAGGCGTCAGAATAAGCGCTCCGAGCGGCGGGAGCGTGAGGCGGAGCGTGTGCGGCTCGCCGTGCATGGGCAGGGGCGTCGCCTCCACGCGGCCGAGGTTCCCCACGCCCGCGCCGCCGTACTCGTGGGCATCGGTGTTGAGCGACTCCCTCCACCAGCCGGGGAAGGGCGCGCCGATCGCGACGCGATCGCGCGTGCCGGGCGTGTTGTTGAAGACACAGATCGCCACATCACGCGGCTTGCGGCCCCGTCGGATGAACGCGAGCGTGCCATGGTCCGCGTCGTTCGCCTCCAGCCACTTGAAGCCTTCGGGCGCGTGATCCAGCTCGTGCAGCGCGGGCATCGTGGTGTACAGCTCGTTCAGACGGTCGACCAGACGCTGCAATCCCCCGTGCCGCGCGTCGGCGAGCAGGAACCAGTCGACCTCGCGTTCCTCGTCCCACTCGGTCTGCTGGCCGATCTCCTGTCCCATGAACAGCAGCTTCTTGCCGGGATGGGTCCACTGGTTGGTCAGCAGCAGGCGGAGATTGGCTCGCTTCTGCCAATCGTCGCCCGGCATCTTGTTGTAGAGCGAGCCCTTGCCGTGCACGACCTCGTCGTGGCTCAGCGGCAGTGTGTAGTGCTCGTTGTGCATGTAGATCGCGCGGAAGGTCAGCTCGTTGTAGTGCCACCGGCGGTAGATCGGATCGCGGGCATAATGCTGGAGCGTGTCGTGCATCCAGCCCATGTCCCACTTGAAGCCGAAGCCCAGCCCGCCGTCGTAGATCGGCTTGCTCACCCGTGGCCAGGCGGTCGACTCCTCGGCGAACGTCTGCACGTCGGGGAAGCTGCGGTACACCTCGGTGTTGAGGCGCTGCATGAAGTCGATGGCTTCGAGGTTCTCGCGGCCACCGTGACGGTTGGGGATCCACTCGCCGGGCCCGCGCGAGTAGTCGAGGTAGAGCATGGACGCGACAGCGTCGACGCGCAAGCCGTCGATGTGGTACTTGTCGAGCCAGAAGAGCGCGCTGGAGATGAGGAAGGAGCGCACCTCGTTGCGCCCGTAGTTGAAAATGAGGCTCTTCCAGTCGGGGTGGAAGCCGAGGCGCGGGTCGGCGTGCTCGAAGAGGTGGGTCCCGTCGAAGTAGCCCAGGCCGTGCTCGTCGCTCGGGAAGTGCGAGGGCACCCAGTCGAGGATGACGCCGATGCCGCGCTGGTGCAGGCGGTCGATGAGGTGCATAAAGCCCTGCGGCGTGCCGAAGCGACTCGTCGGCGCGAAGTACCCCGTCGTCTGGTAGCCCCACGAGCGGTAGAGCGGGTGCTCCATGACGGGCAGGAACTCCACGTGCGTGAAGCCGCGCTGCTCGAGGTAGTCGGGCAACAGGTCGGCGAGCTCTCCGTACGAGTGCGTGCGTCGGCCGTCGCCCGTCGGGCTCATCATCCACGAGCCGATGTGCATCTCGTAGATCGAGATCGGGCTGTCGAGGCGGTGCCGCTCGTGGCGCTTGGCCATCCAGTCGGCGTCGTTCCACTGATAATCGAGGTCCCACACGCGCGAACCGGTCGCCGGCGGCGTCTCGTGATGGAAGCCGAAGGGGTCGGCCTTGTTGACGCGGTAACCGTTCCAGCGCGACTCGACGTGGAACTTGTAGATCGTGCCGCGCTCGAGACCCGGCACGAATCCCCCCCACAGCCCGCTCGAGCCCAGCGCTTCGAGATTATGCTCGCGCGGCGTCCAATGGTTGAAGTCGCCCACAACCGAAACGCGCTCGGCGTTGGGCGCCCAGACGCCGAACGCCACGCCCTTCTGGCCGTCGCGCTCGGTGACGTGCGCGCCGAGGTGCTCGTACAGGCGGTAGTGCGTGCCTTCGTTGAAGAGGTAGCGATCGTGCTCGGACGGGCGGGGATCGCGCACCGTCGGCGTGTTCGACTTGCTGCCTTTGGGTTCTCGTATGCGTGTCGCCACGGGTGGACTTTCTCTTGAGGGCGGGTTCGGGCTCGTCGGGCGTCTCAGGCGGAAACAGGGTGGTCCAGCACGCTGAGGATGCCGCGCAGGGGGATCGACACCCACGTGGGTCGATTGTTCAACTCGTAGTTCACCTCGTACACCGCCTTGTGCAGCGTCCAGGCGTCGAGCAGCTTCGCCGTCGCGTCGCGGTCTTCGGGGACCAGGGGCGGCCCGACGGCTCCGAAGTACCCGCGCATGAACGCCGCCTGCGCGCAGGTGCTCCAGTACTCGGCGCACTGCTGAAGGAACGAATCGTCGACCGACTGCGCCGCGACGATGCCGCGCTCGTGCAGCGTCTGAAGTCCTGCATGTGACGCATAGTCAATCGACCGGCACATGCCGGCGACATCGGAGAGGCACGAACGCTTGAGCCGGCGTTCGCCCAGCGGGCGCATCGGCTCGCCCTCGAAGTCGATGATGAAGAAGTCGTTGCCGGTCCAGAGCACCTGACCCAGGTGGTAGTCGCCGTGACAGCGGATGCGTACGCCGTCGATAGGGATTTCGCGCACGAGCCCGATGCGTTCGACGACCTCTTCGCGCCGCTCGACGAGCGCGTCAGCCAGCTCGCGTTGCGACCCCTCGAGCGACGACGCGAGCGACTTGAGCGACTGGAGAGGCCGGCGCACGCCGTTCCTCAGCGTCTGGTAGAGCGACCGCAGGTACAGCTTTGAGAATGGGTCAGGCTTGAAGTCGGGGTGCTGGGAGTCCGCCAGGGCGAGGTGCATCTCGCCCGTTCGCCGGCCGAGCAGCGCGATCGTCTCTAGGTAGCCTTGGAAGCGTTCGGACTCGGCTTCATCCGGCTCGGCGAAGGCATGATCGAGCGCACGGACGGGCGGCTTTGGTGCCGTGACCGACTCGTCGGCAAGCATGCGCTCGAAGTAGCGCGACACCGCGTCGCAGGCGTGCTCCCAGGCGTCGCCCTCGTTTTGCACGAGCTCCTGCTTGGTCGCGACGGTGTACGGCTCAGCGCCCGAGGGGCGGTATTCGATCGCCCCCTGCATCGCCGGCGTGTTCTCAAACCCCGCCGAACGCGTCAGGTGCGCGGACACTTCGTAGTCCGGGTTGATGCCGGGCTCGACGCGTCGGAAGAGCTTCATGATCGCCGACGAGCCGAAGATGGCCGAGCTGTTGCTCTGCTCGGCGCGGGCCACGCGACACTCCTCCGCTTCGCCCGACTTCGCTCGCGCCTTGGGCTCACGCACCGCCGTCAGCTCGCCCCGCGATCCTTTCAGCGAGCGTTTGCGGTGGATCATCGAGTGGGCGTGACGCCAGAAGGCCTCGTCGGCCGACGCGTCGACGAGCGTGAGCCGCTGCCCGTCCCCACGCATCTTGATGCTCGCGAGGATCGACGCCGGCTGCACCCCCTGCTGCGTGACGGCGCGGTCGGGCTCGACCAGCGCCAGCGGCAGGGTGTAGATGTCGTCGTCACCCTCGGTGTACTCCACGCGGATCATCGCCAGCATGCTGTCGACCACGCCGTCCTCCAGCTTGCCCAGCGGGATGGCGTCCTCGACGCTTGTTTCGCGGATGGTGCGCGTCTTGCTCGCGAACCAGCGGGCGCGACGCATGCGATCCGGGAGCGAGCGGGAGACCCAGCGTTTCATCGCGCCGCTCTGGAGCCACTGCGCAGGGTCGGTGGTGACTTCGAACGTCGGCGCCTCGCCGTCGTCGGCCTCTTTGTCCGTCTCCGCCGGCTCCACCATGAACCAGTAGAAGCTGTGCGGCGCCATCGTCAGGAAGTAGGGCAACTCGCCCACCTTCGGGAACCGCGTGTGCCCGAAGACCTCGGTGAGTTCGCGCCCCTCGAAGCGCGAGAGGTCGAGCTCCACCGGCTGGGCGAAGCGCGAGAGGTTCGCGATCACCAGCATCTGCTCACTCTCGTCCGAACGCGTGAACGCCAACACCTTCGGGTTCTCCGGGTGCAGAAACTCCATGGACCCGCGGGCCAGGACCGGGTGCCGACGGCGCAGCGCGATGATCCGCTTCATCCACCACAAGAGCGACGAGGGCGTGCCCTGCTGGTTCTCGACGTTGACGTTCTCATAGTGCGAGCCCGGCTCGATGTTCGCCGGCAGGAAGAGCTTCTGCGGGCTCGTCCGGCTGAAACCGCCGTTGCGATCGGCCGACCACTGCATCGGCGTGCGCACCGCGTCGCGGTCACCCAGGTAGACGTTGTCGCCCATCCCGATCTCATCGCCGTAGTACAGCACGGGCGTGCCGGGCATGCTCATCAGCAGCCCGTTCATGAGCTCGATCTTGCGCCGGTCGTGCTCGAGCAGCGGGCTCAGACGCCTGCGGATGCCCACGTTGATGCGCATCTGCCGGTCGCTCGCGTACGAGCGGTACATGTAGTCGCGTTCTTCGTCGGTCACCATCTCGAGCGTGAGCTCGTCGTGGTTGCGCAGGAACATCGCCCACTGGCAGCTCTCGGGGATCTCCGGCGTCTGCTGCAAAATATCAACGATCGGGAAACGGTCCTCCATCCGCAGCGACATGAACAGCCGAGGCATCAGGGGGAAGTGGAAGTTCATGTGGCACTCGTCGCCGTCGCCGAAGTACGCGATCGCGTCCTCGGGCCACTGGTTGGCCTCGGCGAGCAGCATCCGCCCGGGCCACTTCTCGTCGAGGTGCGTCCGGATCTCTCGGATCTTCTCGTGCGTCTCGGGCAGGTTCTCGCAGTTGCTCCCGTCGCGTTCGACGAGGTAGGGCACCGCGTCGAGGCGCATGCCGTCCACGCCCGTCTCGAACCAGAAGTCCATCACCTTCTTCACAGCCGCCAGGACCTCGGGATTGTCGAAGTTGAGATCGGGCTGGTGGCTGAAGAAGCGGTGCCAGTAGTACTGCCGCGCGACGGGGTCCCACGACCAGTTGGACGTCTCGGTGTCCTGGAAGATGATGCGCACGCCCGGGTACTTGTCGGGCGTGTCCGACCAGACGTAGAAGTCGCGCCAGCGAGAGCCCGCGGGCGCCTTGCGCGCCCGCTGGAACCACGGGTGCTGGTCGCTCGTGTGGTTGATTACCAGCTCGGTGATCACGCGCAGGTCGCGCTTGTGCGCCTCGGCGACGAACCTGCGAAAGTCCGCCATCGTGCCGTACGACGGGTGCACTGCGGTGTAGTCGGCGATGTCGTACCCGTCATCCCGCAGCGGCGAGGGGTAGAAGGGCAGCAGCCAGATGGCCGTCACCCCGAGGTCCTGGAGATAGTCGAGCCGCGTTGCCAGACCCTTGAAATCGCCTATGCCGTCGCTGTTGCTGTCCTGAAAGGCGCGGACGTGCAGTTCGTAGATGATCGCGTCCTTGTACCAGTCGTCGGGGCCGGCGAGGACGTTGGCCTTGCCGCGGCGGGTCTGCCCCGGTTGGCGAGCGGCGTGTCGGGCGGTGCGTTGCGAGGCGCGGCTGGTCATGGTGTGGCGTGTCGTGGTCAGGAGATCAAGTGAATAAGAGGGGCGGAGCGATCGCCGCGCGGTGCTAGGCGAAGTGTTCGAAGCTTTGCTCGCCGGAGGAGCGCGTCGAGATGTGCAGCACGTGCGCGCCGCCGGCGCCGAGACCGATGGTGTGGTCCGCCCCACTCCACTCATACGACACGCCCGAGAGCAGGTCGCGGGCGATGAACGCCTCATCGTGTTCGAGCCCGAGCGCACCGAGATTGAGTCGCGCAACGCCCCACTGCTCGCTCGAGTGATCGACGTTCACCACGACAAGGACGACGTCCGACCCGTCGTGCGAACGCTTGGAGTACGCGATGTGCGCCGGGTTGTCGCAGTGGTGAAAATCGATGTTGCGCAACTGCTGCAGCGACGGGTGTGCGCGGCGGACGCGGTTCAGCAGCCCGATGAAGTGCCGGAGCGACCAGCGATCTTCGAGGTCCCACGTCCGCTGCTGATACTTCTCGCTGTCGATGTTCTCCTCCACGCCGGGGCGCGGCGTGAAGTCGCACAGCTCGAAGACAGGCCCGTAGATGCCGAAGGAAGGCGTCATGGTCGCGGCAAGCACGACGCGCGCCATGGCGGCGATGCGTCCGCCCGTCTGGAAATACTCGGTGAGAATGTCGGGCGTGTTGGGCCAGAAGTTGGGGCGCATCGCGTCGACGAAGGGCGGCGACGTGAGCTCCTCCATGTACTCGCGCAGCTCATGCGCACCGTTGCGCCAGGCGAAGTACGTGTACGACTGCGTAAACCCGTCCTTGGCGAGCTTGAGCATCTTCTTGGGCCGCGTGAACGCCTCGGACAGGAAGAGCACGTCCGGG
>CAYTSW010000095.1:0-6458 GCA_964440605.1 uncultured Phycisphaeraceae bacterium
GTGTGCGTCCGCGTGCGCGCGTCGGGCTCGCGACCAGCGACCCGCGGGGCGATCTGGCGCGTGTCATGCGAGCGGCGATTGCGCCGTCGGACGCATCGCCTTATTCGATCGATGTGCGCGAGATCGAGACTGTCGATTCGGATTGGCTGGCGACGTGTGATGCGGTGATCGTCGCCGGTGTGGACGCCGCGCTGCCCGCGGCGATGGCCGAGGCGCTGGTGTCGGGCGAAGCGGGCGTGTTCGCGATTCTGCGCGACGCTGCGGAAGCGCGCCGACTGGCTCAGCTCGAATCGCGTCTGCCCGCGGCGCTGGCGGAAGCGCAGGACCTGGGCCCGGGCGAGGCGCGGTGGATGCTCGACGACGCCGAGGCCTTGGGGGCGAAGACGCGATATCGCAACGCGGTGGGCGCCGTGTTCTCGGGTTTCGGGGAAGCGCCGCTCGTCGCGTCGTCCGGCCGCCCGCTGTGCGTGTGCACGCCAACGGGCGGCGTGCTCCTCGTGAGCCCCGACCCCGCGTTCTCCCGCCTCGCGGCCGACCCGCTCTTCCTGCCCATGCTGCACGACTGCCTGTTCATGCTCATCGCTGACGAGTCCGGCGACGCACCGACCTTCGAGCCGGGCGAGCCCATCGTGCTGCAGCGCGACACCTTGCCCGATTCCGTTGCGCAGGAAGCTGCTTCACGTCTGGTCGATCAGCGGAGAGAGCCGGTCCGCGTGCGCACGCTCACGGCGGGGACCACAGCGCTCGTGCTGGGGGCGAAAGATGAGCCGGGCGTTGTCGCGGTTGGGACGGCGAACGGCGAGGACGATATGACGCCCGTGGCGACGGTCGCGGTGAGCCCGCGCGAGAGCGTCGCGGAGTATCTGAAGCCGCAGGACGTGCGCGCGACGCGCCGATCGCCCTTCGCTGGCGGGATCATCAAGGCCGAAACGCCCCTGCGCGGGACGCTGCTCGTGATAGCGCTGGCGCTGATGATCGCCGAGTCCTTCCTGCGGAGGAGGAGCACACGGGCGTGACGCTCGAGCCGCTCATCTCGCCGCCGCTCGTGGTGCTGCTGGTCGCTGCGGCGTACGTGCTGACGCTCCGCGCCCGCGATGGCTTGGTGGCGCGTGCGTTGCGTCTGGTCGCGTTGGTGCTGCTCGCAGCGCTGCTGCTCAACCCCGTCCGGGTCGTCGAGTCCGCTCGGGAGCGGAGCGACAGGCTCCCGGTGGTGAGCGTGCTGGTCGACGATTCTGCTTCGATGGCGACCGCGGACGTCGGCGGGCGCACGCGGTACGACGTCGCCCGTGCCGCTCTCGACGAGACATTGCTGGATGCGCTGCGCGCGCAGGCGGAGGTTCACGTCCTGCGCTTGTCGGAGCGGCTTGATTCGCGAGCTGCGCCCGCTGGCGGAGCGGAGCCGCGAGCCGCCGCGTCGCCGTTGCACGAAGCGGTCACTTCGCTCGTCGGATCGGGGTGCGAGCACGTGGTGATCGTGAGCGATGGGGCGGCGACGGATCGCGGGCTGCATCCCGATCGGGCGCCCGCGCTCGTCGGCGCGTTGCAGGTCCGTGGCGTTCGTGCGCACGTCATGCCGCTCGGCTCGCCCGCTCCGCGTCCCGACCTGGCGCTGATGGCTTCGCCCGCCGCGCCGCTCATCTACGAGGGCGAAGGCGCCACGTTGCGCGTGCGTCTGACCCAAAGCGGCTTCGACGGGCGGGATGTCACGCTGCGCACCACGGGACCCGGCGGTGTCGAGGACGAACGCGTCGTGCGCCTGGCGGGCGGCGTGACGGACGTGCGGGTCGCGGTCGAACCGGCGCCCCCCGCGTCCACGGATTCCTCGGACCCGCGTTCGTTGCGGTACGTGGTCGAGGCCGATCCATTGGAAGCGGAGCCTGACGTGGCGAACAACGCCATGCCGGTGTTCGTGCGTGTGACGGGTCGGCGGATCCGCGTCATCGTCTTCGAAGCGCGGCCTTCGTGGGACACGCGGTTCTTTCTGCGCGCGATGCGTGCCGATCCGCGCATCGAGGTCACCGCGGCGTTCGCGCTGGGCGAGGTTCGTGGGGCCGCGGGGACGCAGCCGCGCTTCCGCGTCACGCGGTACACGCCCGAAGGCGGGTCGGGCGAGCGCGCGACCCCGCTCGACGCACCGCCGCTCGCGCCTGTCGAGCTTGGGACGTTCGACGTCGTGGTGCTCGGCGCGGGCATCGAGCGGTTTTTCCCGTCGTTCGATGCCGAGGTGCTCACCTCGTACGTCGACGCGGGCGGGGTGGTCGTGCTGCTGCGCGGCGAGCCTGTCGAGGGCGACGGGCCCGCGGCGGCGCGAGCGCGGCAGATCGTGCGGCAACTCGCGCCGGTGACCTGGGGCGAGGCGGCGACGTCGGGCGGGCGTGTCGTGGTCGAAGAGCGGGGCGGCACGCCGCTCGATCTCGAGGTCGCCCTCGCCGACCTGCCCGAAGTCGGCGTCACGCGCGAGGCGGGGCGTCGTCCGCTCACGCGCACGCTCGCGGTGGTCAGCGGAGCGCGCGGCGGGCCGGACGTCGAGCGGATCGCGATCGCGACGGCGCGCGTGGGCTCGGGGCGGTCGCTCGCGGTGTTGTCGGAAGGGCTGTGGCGGTGGGCCTTCCTGCCCGCGACGAGCGCCGCGCCCGATGGCATCTACGACCGCCTCTGGTCGAGGCTGATCCGCTGGCTCGCGCTCGGGAGCGGGTACAGCCCCGGCCAGGCGGTCACGCTCAACACCCCGACGAGCCTTCTCCGGCCCGACGAGCCGCTCGTCATCGGCGTGCGCTCGCGTGCCCCGCGGCCCGATCTGCGGGCTCGCCTGCTGATCGAAGGGCCGATGGGCGACTCGTTGCGCGGCGCTGTTCGGTTGGCGCTCATCCCCGACGCGGAGCGTCCCGATCGCCGCTGGACCGCGCGTGCGGAGGACCTGGCGCCGGGCGAGTACCGCGTGGTACTCGAGACGCCCGAGTTGGAGCCGACGCGGCAGCAACTCGGTCTGGTGGTGCGCGAAGACCGCGTGGAGTTCTCCAACACCGCCGCTCGCCACGACGATCTCGCGGCCCTCGCTCGCGCGACCGGTGGGCTCGTGCTGCGGCCGGACAGCGGCCTCGAGACGCTCGCGAGCCATCTCGACGCCCGGCGCGTCAGCGCCCAGCGCCCGCCGACGAAAGACGACGTGCTGCACGTCTGGCCGATAGCCGCGGCCTTCGCGTTGCTGCTGCTGGGTCACTGGACCCTCGTCGTGATCGGAAAGGGGGGCGACTCGTGACGGATCTGGATGTGGCACAACTCGAGCGTGGGATCATCGCCCGGGCGCGACGGCGGGGTGCGCGTGCGGCGCTGACGCGTCTGGGCGAGGCGAGCGTCGTGCTGATCGCATTGTGCGCGGGCGCGTTGCTGTGGGACGCCGCCGATCCGCTCGTATGGTGGGTGCGGCTTGGCGCGATCGCGGCGCTCGTGCTCGCGAGCGTCGTCGGCCTCGCGCGCGCGGGCTTCGCGGCGGTGCGCAGGCTTCGGGATCGAGCGGGCGCTGCGGCGTGCGTGCGAGACAGCGACGACGGCGTGCTGACCGCGTGGGAGCTTCGCCCGCGGGCGAACGATGGCGACCCGGTCACGCGCGCGCTGGCGCGACGGTCCATCGCGCGGGGCGTCGCGTCGCTCGCGGACGCCACGCCGTTGCCGCTCGTGACCCGCGCGGGCCGCCGCGCATGGGGCATCAGCGTTGCACTGTTGGTTATCGCGGTGATCGTTGGCGTGGTGTTCCCGCGTCTGTGGGCGATGACGCTCCCCCGGCTTGTCGATCCGACGGGCCTGCACCCGCCCTTCTCGATGTTGGAGTTCGTGGTCGAGCACGAGCCGCCCGCGTTGGGGCCGGGCGACACCCTGCTCGTTCGAGCGCGTGTGGGACCCGAGCAACCCCGTACCGCACCCGTGCTGGAATGGCGCGCCGCGAACGAACTCCGGCGCGGTCCGTGGCGAGCGAGCGCGATGCGCCCGGATGGGCAGGGAGGGTTCGTCGCCGAGTTGAACAACGCCCCATCGCCGATGATGTACCGCGTGCGCGTTGGGCGATCGTGGTCGATACCCGTGGTGGTGCCTCGGCGGGACGAAGCGCGGGTGTTGCAGGCCACGCTCGACGTCGCGCCGCCGGCGTACACCGGCCGGCGTGCGACCCGGCTCGAGATCACGCCGCGCGTGCGGGGGCGTGACGCGCCGGCCGAGCCGATCGTCGTGGCGGAGGGCTCGCGGCTCGCACTCTCGGTGGAGACGGACCATGCGCTGGAATCGCTGCGCGCAAACGCCCAGCCCGAGCTGCACGCGACGCCGAGCGTGACCGTCGACGGTGTGCGTGGACGCGTAGCGTGGGCGGCGCGCAGGGTTCATCGTCTGCGTGTCGAGCCGCTCGCGGCTCAAAGCGTGATGTGCCGGGACATCGTCGCGCTAGCGATCGAGGTGGTGCGCGACCAGCCGCCGACACTCGCGTGGATCGACGAAGCGGAGGACGTGCCCATCGTTGCGGTTGGGGAGACCGTGACGCTGGGCCTTCGTGCGCGCGACGACTTCGGCGTCACGCGTCTGCGCGTCGTCGATGACCGTGAGGCGGGCTCTCGACCCGACGAGATCGACCTCTCAACCACGACCGACCTCACGCACGAAGCGCGGCTCACGCCCGAGCGGCGACCGGGCCGGCCCGTGTACACCATCACGCTGCGCGCACAAGCCTTCGACAACCGCCCGAAAACGCTGAGCGGTGCGCAGGCTTCGATGGTTCTCGAACGCACGGTGCTCGTGGTCGATCTCGAGCAGGCGATGGCTTCTGGGAGCGGGGCGGTGTCGGAACGGCTCCGTGACCTCGCTCAACGCGCGAGCATGCAAAGGGCCGATGACACCGCGGCGTCTGGTACGAGCACAGACACCACGATCGGGGAGGCCAACGCATCCGGGTCGTCAGAAGGGGAGCGGCGGGCCGCCGAGGCAGCGCAGGAAGGCACGGGCGAGCGCGCCAACGATGAGGCGACCGAAGCCACCGCGTCGCCCGGGGAAGGCCCATCGAGCGGCGTGACGACGCAGCGGCCGGACGTGGAGCTCGAGCGCATCACCGCCGCTGACGCCGCAGCCGCGCGGGGCGAGGCGATGCGACGGGTCGAGCGGCTGTACGAGCGTTCGGGCTGGACGTCGGGCGTCGAGGCGATGGATGCGCGGGCGATCCCCGAGCGGTACCGCGCGCTGGTCGAGGCGTACTATCGATCGCTCGCTGACATGGACAAGGAGGACACGCAGCCATGATGACATCGCGGCACATCCGTACGCTCGTCGCGGTGGCTGTCGTGACCTGCCTGCTGGGCGCAACGACCGCCGGAACGCCCGGCTCGGGTGTGGATGTGCGGGTCGCCATGCTCGCGTACGGCGAGGACCAGCAGTCGAGCGTCTGCTTCAGCGACGAGTTCCTCGATGCCCTGCGCTTCGAGACCGACATCCGCGTCGCCCGCGACTTCACGACGGTGCCTCTCGGCTCCAACGAGCTGTACGAGCATCCTTTCGCCCTCTTCACGGGCGAGGGCGCCTTCGCGCTGCGCGACGACGAGGTCGAACGCCTGCGGCAGTTTCTCGCCGCGGGCGGGTTCGTTCTCGCTTCGGCGGGCTGTTCGAACGCCGAATGGGACGCTTCGTTCCGAGCGTTGGCGCAGTCGCTCGTGCCGGGTGAGGAGCTGGTCCCGCTGCCGCTGGAGCACGACGCGTTGCAGACCGTCTTTTCGATTGCGCAGCTCGAAACCAAGAAGCCGCGGCCCGAGTTGACGCTGTGGGGCATCGAGATCGAAGGACGCCTGGCGCTCGTCTATTCGCCCGAGGGGCTGAACGACTCGGAATCCGCCGGCGGCGGGTGCTGCTGCTGCGGCGGGAGCGAGATCCTCAACGCGCGGTACATCAACGCCAACGTGCTCGCCTACGCGCTGATGCACTGATATGCGTCAAGACGGGTGGAGGCCGCGGCGGCGCCGGAAGAGCGCGAGCGGCGCGATCCCGAACAGGGCCAAGCTACTCGGAGCCGGGACGACGCGTGGATCGAGTGATACGGAAATACCGTCGAAGTCTGAAACGCCACCGGCCTCGAGGGTGAAGACGGATTCGGGCCCATCTTCCGCAAGATCTGCGGCGTCGACTTCGTTGACGACTCCGACCAGCGCGAGATACCGGACGCCGGGCGCGAGGACGTAGGCGTCGCTCGAGACGGTGTCGTCGACGGTGGCGAAGCCGTTGCCGTCGAGCAGTTTGGTCTCGGCCCTCGCTGTCACGAGCGGGCCTAAACCGGGAAACACGGCGATCTCGCGTTCGAAGTCCTCCGGTTGGAAGCCGCCGGCTGCGAGCAGTGCGGTCGCGCCGAGCGTGCAGATGAGAGGTCCGTGAGGTGCTCGTGCGTGGGTATTCATGGGAAGATCTCCTATCCCTGTTTCCTGTGCTGAAACCTG
>CAYTSW010000095.1:6558-10691 GCA_964440605.1 uncultured Phycisphaeraceae bacterium
CCTGTTTCCTGTGCTGAAACCTGATTCCCGTGCTGAAATTTGGCGGGGAACCGTGCCCCTCGCGCGACCCTACGAAGAGCAACGGCACGTCTTCAAGCGCGGATGTGGAAATCGAACCCGATCGGTGCGGGTCTGTAGCGGAGCCGCCGCAACGCGTCGTCCGCGGCGGTCCGACGCCGACAAGACGTTGAAACGAATGACCGTCAAGGCCCCCTGAGCGCCGCGCGGCCGCGGGACTCGAAAGCGGCATCGAGTCTCGTGAGGAGGCCTATCGCGCGACGCCGGCGCGTCAGGCTGTGATCGGTACCATGACCGCCCCATGCGACACCTCACCGACTGGATCATCGCGACGCGTCTCTGGCTGCTTGCCTTCCTCCTCCCGCCGCTGCTTGACTGGACGGGCGTGACCGCGCCCGCGTTGCCCGGTCTCTTTGGCTGGACGGGAGTGTGGTTCGCCCTGGCGGTCGTCGGCATCGTGCTCTTTCGCCTGGCGCGTTTCGACGCCGCGACGCTCGCCGCCGGCGAGCGCCCGCGCCTCAACCTCTCCCGCGACCGCGCCGCCTACAGCCCCACGGTCCTCGATCGCTGGTCGATCCTCGTGGGCGGCGTGGCGCTCGTGTCGGTTGCCGCGTTGCTGGTCGTGCAGTTCGCCCTCGGGCTGGCGCTTCTCGTGCTGAGCGCGGTGTGGCTGGTGCTCAACGGGCCGGTGCGCGCCGGGCGTCGACGCCGTCTGACGACCGCCGAGTTCTTCTGGCCGCTGGCGATCCTGGTCGTGCCGTACGTCGTCGGCCTGGCCTTTGCGCCGGAGGCCGACTCGTTCGTCCCGCTTCCCACCGAACTCATGCCGCTCGCGGTGCACGCGTTGAGCCTGGCCGTGTTCGTCTTCGCGTGCCTGCTGCGCGACGCGCCCGAGGACGCCGCCCTCGGGCTCAACACGGTCGCGACCAAGCTCGGCCCGTTGGGCGCGCGCATCGAACTGTTCCTCGTGCTGGTCGCGCTGCTCATCTTCGCGACTCCGATGGGGGCGGCGGTCCCGGCTGGCGTCATGGCCATGCTCGTCCTCTGGCTGCACGCCGAGGACGTCGACGACGCGGTTCCCTTCGTCGTCCTGCTGGGTCAGATCGCCATCGCGATGGCGTAAGCCGCGGTCCCGGGCGTGTTCAGCCGGCGTCGCCCGCGTCGCGGGTGCCGGGCAGGGCGTCGCTCTCGCGCAGTTGCAGCCCGATGAGCGACAGGCGCCGCCCCGCGCGGTCGGGCGCCGGCCCGATGAGCACGAACGGGCGTGATTCGTTCGAAGTCGCCCGCGGCACGTACGACTGGGCGAGGAGCCTCGCGGGCGGAAGTGCCTCCCACAGGCCGTCGCGTTGCACCAGGCGCTGATGCACGAGTCCCTCCGGCGTCGCGAGCAGGACCGCCAGGCCGAAGCGGTCGCTCGCCCAGGCGCCGGCGATCGAACGATCGGCAAGCGGCAGGAGGTCGGCCGTCGCGACGTCGAACACCGTCATGCGCTGCGTCGCGGGGTTGAAGAGCAGCGGCCCGGGCGCGATGGCATCGCTCAGCGCCGCCCCGCGCACGGGGTCCATCGCCTGGTATGCCACGAGCGGGTCGGGCGTCGGCGCCAGGCGCCGGCGCGCCCGGAGCGTTGGCGTCGGGCCGCCCAGCGACCACACCTGCAACTCCGTTCCGCGATCGGAGAGCGCGAAGACCGCGGCTTCGGACGATCGCGCCGAGTCCAGCGGAAACACGTAGCCCGTCGCGCTGTCGCCCGGAGCGATGACGCCGTGCCGACGGGAGACGAAGTCGAAGCCCGCGCCCGCCGCTTCGCGCCGCACGCCCAGGAGATCGCCACCGGGGGTGAGCGTGGCGTGGGCGTGGACGCCTTCCACGGTTTCTCTCTCGAACCACGTGACGTTCTGCGTCGCCCAGTTGACCTTGCCGATGCGCCGGCCGCCCGTCGGCAGGGGCTGCTCGACGAGGAAGCCCTCGCTGTCGGCGGATCGGCCCAAGAGGACGCCCGTGGGCAGGCGCGCCGGGATCAGCCGCGGCGGCGCCGAGGAGATGTCGTACAACGCGATCCGCGAGCGGAGGGAGGCGTCGGCCTCCGGCGAGGCCAGCACGGTTTCCCAGGCCGCCGGCGTGCCGACCTGCGTCGCCAGCACCGTCCCGTCGGGATGCACCAACGGCAGCACGAGCCCGTCGAAGGGGACATCGCCCAGCGGCTCGATCACGGCGCTGACCGCCGAGTTCACGCGCTGGGCCGTGAGCGCGGGCGAGGCGATCGGGCCTTCGAGCGAGAGGCGCGGGCGCTGTTGGCCCGGACGCTCCTCGATCGCGACGGGCCCCGCACGCCGACGGTCGGTCGGCGCGCGCTCTTCGGTCACGCAGCCGCCGAGCGCGCACGTCACGACACAAACGCTCACGGCAAGCGGGGTGCAGGCCGGCCGCGCCATCAGCCGCCACCGCCCTCTTCGAGCGCCCCCGGCGGCACAACAGCCTCGCTTGCTTCGCGGATCTCAACAAGACGGCGCCGCAGCGCGTTCACTTCGTCAACCAAGCGCGCCCGTGTCGCGTCGTCGATGTTCGGCAGACGCGACGCCTTGAGTCGCGCCGCAAACTCCGTTCTCGCCTCCTGCTCACTCATCGGGGCGATCTGTTGCTCGCTCAGCGGCTGAGGGATGGTCGCATCCTCGAACGCGTCGGGCTCGTCGGGCGTGCCCGGCACACCGACGCCCTGCTCGGGCGGCGGGATGTCCTGGCCGCGCGGCGACATCATGCCCGAGTCGCGTTCGTTGAAGTCGTCGGTCGTGCCGAGGGCCTCGCGCAGCTCCTCAAGACGCTGGCGGTAGCCCGAGTTGATCCGCTGGAGGTCGCCCTCGTTCTCGATCACGTAGGGCGTGATGAAGGCGACGAGTTCGGTGGTCGTCGTCGTGTTCTCGGTCGAGGTGAAGAGCAGGCCGATGAGCGGGATGTCGCCCAGCAGCGGGATCTTGCGCACGACTTCGCGGTCTTCCGAACGCAGGATGCCCGAGATGACGACGGTCTGCCCGTCCTGCACGATGAGCTGTGTCGTGGTCTCGCGCCGGTCGACGATGAACTGGCCCTGGGCCGTCAGCGTGGGTTGGAGCGATGAGAGCTCGAGGTTCACGCGCAGGTCCACGTCCCGGCGCGGCGTGATGCGCGGGCGGACGCGGAGTTGGATGCCCACCGCGCGGTACTCCGTGCTCTGGATCAGCCCGCCCTGGTCGGTCGTCTGCGAGTCGGTGACGAAGGGGATGTCCTGCCCGTCGAAGAACTCCGCCTCCTGGTTGTCGGAGGTGAAGATCTTGGGCTCCGAGAGAATGTTCAGGTCCGTCGCCTGGTCGAGCGCCTGGAGCAGCAGGTTGAGGTCGGCATCGACGTCGAGGACGGACGTGTCGAACAGGCCGGGCAGCAGGTCGTTCTGCTGACCCGTCGTCGTGGTGCCGACGGAGAACGAGTTGTCGGCGAAGTTGGTCTGGATGTTCTCCGAACTCCAGCGCAGGCCCAGAGCCAGCGCGTCTTCGAGGCTGATCTCCGCGACCACCGCCGAGATGAGCACCTGGCGGCCCGGTTGGTCGAGGCTCTCGACCAGCGACCGCACCGCGAGGCGTTGCTCCGGCGGCGACGTGATGAGCACCGCGTTCTGACGCCACACCGGGACGATGCGGATGCGCCCGACGAGGTTGGACGTCGGCCGCGCGTCGGTCGGCTCCTGGCCCTGCTGCCACCAGAAGTTGATGAACTGGACCTCCTCTTCGGCCGCGGTGTCGCCATCGGCGTCCCCGGCGAAGGGGCTCGCCGAGGCGTCGTCCGCCTGCAGGCCCCGCTCCTGACGCGGGATCTGCGCCAGCGTTCCCTGCTGGGCCAGCAGCGCGTTGAGCTGCTCGGCCAGCTCCTCGGCGTCCGCGTGCTTGAGTTGCACGATTTCGGGCAGGCCGATGGTTTGCGGCTGGTCGAGCTCGGCGATCACTTCGTCGATGACCGTCAGGTTGTCCGGGCTCTTGGAGATGACGACGAGCTGCGAGGAATCGGTGAGCGCCTGGAAGGAGAACTGACCGGCGAGCCGCGTCGAGCCCGACTGTTGCGACGTCGTCGCGGCGCCGCCCCCGCCCTGG
>CAYTSW010000096.1:0-10589 GCA_964440605.1 uncultured Phycisphaeraceae bacterium
GAACGACTGCTCAGCCAGTTCCTCGCTGAAATGGATGGCGTGGAAGAGCTGCGCGGCGTGGTCATCCTCGCCGCGACCAACCGCATCGACATGCTCGACCCCGCGGTGACGCGGCCAGGCCGCTTCGACGAGATCATCGAGCTCGGCCTGCCCGACGAAGAGGCGCGCTCCCGCATTGCGCAGGTGCACCTGACGAACAAGCCGCTTGACGCCGGCATCGGTGCGCCGATGATCGCGGGCGAGTCCGACGGGTTCAGCGGCGCGCAGGTCGCGGCGGTGATCGACATCGCCGCCCGACGCGCGGTGCGCCGCGCCGTCGAGTCCCTGCAGCAGGGGGACGACGCCGGCCCGCGGATCACCGAGGAGGACGTGCGGGCGGCGCTGGCGGAAGAACGCTCGCGCAACCGATCTTGAAAGCATGGACTATCGATCACACCCGCCCGCGCTCGACGCACCGGTTCAGGTGGAGGCCGAACGCGCGTGCTACCTCGTCTGCGTCGGCCACGCCGACCGCCTGGCCGGCTGGTCGACCGAAGGCCTCGACGATCGCCAACGCGCCGGCGTGCGCACCCTCGGCCGGCTCGGGGCGGTGACGATCAACCTCCCGGCGAACGAACTCATCGGCCCCGAGGCCGAGGAGCGACTGAAGGACGTGCAGTGGGTCGCCCCACGGGCGCAGCGGCACGAGGAGATCATCCTCGAAGCGATGGAGCGCTCGCCGGTCATGCCCGTGCGCTTCGGCGCGGCGTTCCGCGACGACGCTCGCGTCGACGCGCTGCTCGGGACGAACGTCTCGGCGATCGAGGCGTTCCTCGTCGAGGTCGAAGGAGCCGCGGAACACGTCATCCATGCGCACATCGACCGCGACACCGCGGCCGCCCGCGTCGTTGATCGCATGATGCGCGACAAGCTCGACGCGGCGCAGAGCCCCGGTGCGCGGTACCTGCTCGAGCGAAAGATCCGCCGCGAACTCTTGAGCAAGGCGGACAACGCGATCGATGCCGTCTGCGACCGAGCGATCGCGACGCTCGACGCGAACGTGATGCGCCGGACCGAGCGTGTGGGCGGCGTGTCGCGTTTGGACGACGCCGGCCGCGGCGGGCGATGGTCCCTGCTCGTGCAAGATCAGCGGATCGACGCGCTCGACGAAGCGCTCGAGCGGCTCAACGACGACGAGCAGCTCGCCGGCATCTCCTTCCGCCGCACCGGCCCGCTGCCGCCCTACAGCTTCTGCCCGGCCTTGCGGCTGGAGGGGTGAGCGCGATGGCCCTGCTCCCGCTCGCGGTGACCGATGAGACGCTGCCCGACCTGCTTGACCTGCCCGACACGTCCATGCGCACGATCGCGTGCGGCGGCGCGTTGACCTGCCTCGTGATGACGGGCGACGACGAGCCCATGCGCAGCGAAGCCCACCTGCTCGCGGTGCATCGCACGCTGTGCGCGATGGCGCGGCGAGTGACGCTCGTGCCGATGCGACTCGGAGCCGCGGCTGGGGATGAGCGGGGGGTCGTCCGGTTGATGGAAACCCGCGCGTCGCACCTGCGGCGAGCCCTGGACCGCGTGCGCGGGTGCGTGGAGTACACCCTCACGCTCCACGCGTGGCCGGAACAGGCGGGCGATCGGTTGTTGTCGACGGCCTCGGCCTCCCCCGGCGTCGTGTTTCTCGCCGAGCGCAAGCGGGCGATCGCCCGAGCCGAGGGCGTTGACGAAGCGCTGCTGGCGCAGGAGCCGGCGCTCAAGCGCGCGCTGGGGGGGCTGGTGCGCGAGGCGCGGCTGGAAGGTCCGACACGGGTGCGCACGTCGCCGGCGTTGTGCTGCCTCGTGCCGTGGGATCGTCAGGAAGCGTTCGAGCGTGACGCGTGCGAGCGCGCGGGGGTTGAAGGTTTCGAGGCATCGCTCGCCGGGCCGCTGGCCTGCCACTCGTTTGTCTGAGTTACGCGGCCTTGAGTGTCAGCAGAGCCCGGGCGATGCGCTCCGTGTCTTCGAACAGCGGGCGGTCGTTCGTGAAGGGGTCGAAGCGCGGGAACCACGTCGGGGTCGCGGTCGTTGAGCCGGGGGCTCGATCCTGCTCGCGGAGGAAGTTGAGCTGGCGTAGCGCCATGCCGTGGATCGCGAGGATGCGTGCCAGGCGGTCGGTCTGTCCGTGAGCCGCGCGGGCGGCGAGGGTGCCCATCGAGACGACGTCCTGGTTGCGCCCGTTGGTCGGGATCGATGCGGTGGCGCTGGGCAGGCCATGATGCCGCATCTCGGCGACGGTCGCGGTCGCGGTGATCTGCGCGCCGGCCATGCCCGAGCAGGGCCCGGGCTCCCAGGCGAGCAGCAGCGGCGCGTTGTTATTGAACTCGGGATTCAGCAGCACGTCGAGCTGGCGCTCCATGAGCACGCCCACCTGCACGAGTGCCGCGTTGAGCGCGTCGGCGGCGAAGGCGATCTGCTGGCCCTGGAAATTGCCGCCGTGCAGCGCCGCCGGGTTCTCGCCGCAGGCGACGACGGGGTTGTCGTTCACGCCGTTGATCTCACGTTCGACGATCGTGCGCGCATGCTCGAGGTTGTCCCGCGCCGCGCCGAGCACTTGCGGCGCACACCGCAGGGAATACACCTCCTGAAGCGGGCGGGCGGTGTCCTCGCGGTCGCCGTCGGCGGCGGCTTCCTCCGCGATGAGCGACGCCGAGACAAACTGCCCCGCGTGCCCACGTGCCTCGTGCAGACGCTCATCGAGCGCCTGCGTGCGGCAGCCGAGCAGGCGATATGCCCAACCCGTGAGGCGTTCGGCGCGGGCGATGAGCCGTTCGGCGCGGGCGATGGCTTCGACGGCGTAGGCCGACATGAAGCTCGTGCCGTTCACGAGCGCCAGCGCGTCGCGGCCGCAGAGCGCGATGGGCTCGAGCCCCGCCTGCCGCAGCGCGTCGCGCCCCGTGATCACCGAGCCATCGTCGGTGATGGCGTGGCCCTCGCCGACGAGGACGCGCGCCGCGTGCGCCAGCGGGATGAGGTCGCCGCTGGCGCCGACGGAGCCGATCTCGGGGATCAGCGGGCAGATGCCGCGGCCGAGCAGGTCGAGGAAGGCGTGGGCGATGGTCGGGTCGATGCCGGCGGTGCCCTGGGCGATGGACTGGCAGCGGAGCATCATCATGATGCGCACGATGCGGCGCGGCGCCGGGTTGCCCCAGCCCGCGCAGAGGTGGTTGAGCAGGCCGGCGCCGTGGTCAGCGCCGCGGGCGGCGCCGAAGGTGACGAAGGGTCCGAAGCCGGTCGTCAGGCCGTAGATCGGCGCGCCATCGCGGTGCAGTTGGTCGAGCGTGTCGCGCGAGCGCTCCATGCCGGCGATGGCGCCGTCGGTGAAGGCGAACTGTGCAGCGTCGTCGAGCGCGGCGCGTTCGAGCGTTTCGCAGTCCAGGCGGCGTTCCGGGCCGAAGTCGATCCCGGAGCCGACTTGCACCTGCACCGGCACGCGCGGGTTGAGGATCCACGTGGGCTGGGTCACCGTGGAGTCGCCGAGGGAAGAGGCACCGGGGGCATCGCGAAGCGGCGCTGCGCTCATCGACAAGGCTCCGTTGAGATGCGTCAGTGAGAAGACACGCCCGATATCGACCGGATGACCCGCCCCCGATCAATCGAACCCTTGGGGCTGCGCAAGGAATCGGCGTCGTGGATCGCGTGCACCGTGCGCAGCAGGTGCGCCATGGGGCCCAGCGCGTCGCGCACGCGTTGCTCGATCGTCGCGTCCACGCTCGGCAGACCCAGCAGCACCGCGTCGATCGTGCGCCCGTCGATGGTGGTGACGAGCGCGTCGGCGGCCCGATGCACACGCGTGCGAATGCCCGCTTCCAGCGGGGCCGCGGCGACGTAACGCCCGTTGGCAAGCTTAAAGGCGTCGTCGACGCGGCCATCGAAGACGTAGCCGAGCGTACTTGCGCGCACGAGGTCGCCCGTCGCCAAAGGCTGCGCGGGATCGGCGCGGCGCAGTCCATCTTCGGGCGACCAGGTGCCGATGCGGAGGTTCGGGCCGCTCACGTGGAGTTGATCGTCGTCGTCGACGAAGACGGAGCAGCCGACGGGTGTGCCGATGAGCCCCGGCTCCCAGAGGCCGGGCTGGCCGAGGCAGACGCCCGGAGAGGCCTCGGTCTGGCCGTAGCCGGCGCGGAGCGCGGTGTCGTTGAGGAGATCGGTGAGTTCGCTGCGGACGGGCGCGCCCCCGATAACACCACCTCTCAGCGACGTGAGCAGCGCGCGCCCGCGTTCGGTCGCTGCGAGGCGACGGGCCTGAAGCGGCACCATCGAGAGCCGCGTCACGCCGTAACGCGTCGCGAGGTCGATCATCGCGTCGGGGTCGCGTCCGGCGTGCGGGTCGCGGACGACGGTTGCGCCAGCGAAGAGCGCGGGCAGCAGGTCGATGACAAGCCCGAAGGCGTGATGCCAGGGCAGTACGCTGGCGACGACGTCGTCGCCGGTCAGCCCCAGTTCTGGCGAGTGGGAGTCGATCACGCTCAGGAGCCCGCGATCACCCAGAGCGATCCACTTGGGCCGGGCCGTGGTGCCGCTGGTGCGCAGCAGCAGGCGCACATCGGGTTGACGATCGAACCGAGGCTTGCGCATCGTGACGCGGCGTTCGTCGGGCTCGTTATGGCGTGTGGGGCGGAGCGAGAAGAACGCTTCCATGCGCGCGATGGCCAGGCGTGCGTCGACGTCCTGCGCCAGCGACGCGATGTCGTCGCCCGGGGGTGCGATGGCGACCGTGAGGCCCTCCCAGAGCGCCGCGGCGAGGGCCATCAGGAAGGCGGGCGAGGGCTCGAGCGCGAGCAGCACGCGTTCGCCCGGCTCGAGGCCCATGGCGCGGAAGCGTGCGATCCAGCGTCGGGCGCCGGTCCACACGGAAGCCGCGGGGATGGCGGCGTCGTCGAAGACGAACAAGGGCGTCGCGCGTGTGCGCAGCGCGTGGTAGAGCCGTTCGTGCCACGGGTTGGTTGACGGCGCGGGGCCGTCGGCGTGGACGGGAACACGCACCGACGCCGTGTCCGGCGTCGGGCGCGCGATGGTCGCTGCCGGCTGGTTCATTCGTCTCAGGCGACCTTGACGAAGATCCAGTTGGCTTTGGTCTGGCTGCAGCGGTACATGTGGATGAGGACGTTGGTGGGCTTCATCTTGAAGGTGAAGGTGTAGGGGAAGGCGACGTTGAGGTTGTCGGAAGCGACGCCCTTCTTGAAGGAGCCGAAGAAGAGGCCATTGTTGGAGCAAGGGGCGACCTGGGTGAAGAAGTTCTTGCCCTCGGCGTGGGAGACCGCGACGCCGGCGAAGTTGGACTGGGTCTGGTTGTAGAGGAGGATCTTGCCCGAGTCGTCGACCTTGATGGCGCCGAAGTCGAAGCTGTCGGCGTCGGAGCGGGCGATGTTGCCCGCGTTGGCGAGGACGTTGTCAGGGACGAAGCTGCCGCCGCCGCCGCCGCCGGGGCGGTTGGCGACGCGGTCACGGAGCATCTGCACGTTGCTCATGATTACTGATCTCCTTCAGTGAGGTTTTCGGTCCAGATGGCCTTGAGGACGGGCTCGCCGTTCTCGACGGTGAACGTGAGGGAGCGCTCGGAGTACAGCCCGTCGAGCTGCTCCGACAGGTCCTGGACGTGGCTCAGGAGCTGCATGCTGGCGCTGGTGTCGACCTGCTTCACACCTCCGAAGCGGTCGTACATGTCGCAGAGCTGCGCTTCGAGGTTCTGCATCATGTCGATGATGCCCTCGGCGTCACAGCAACCGAGTTCGGAGGCGAGCATCTCGCGCTCCGCGTAGAGGGCTTCGAGCTGCGCCTCGAAGCTCTCCACGGTGGTCGGATCGTTCATTGGAGTTCCCTTTCTGACCCTGGTGAAACACCCGGGCCGCACAACGCCGGGCCCGGCCTGCACGTCTTGCGTCCGATCGGCTCACGCAGCCTGCGAGAGCGGCTGAGACAGGAAGTTCGTGATGTGATCGATGTCGTTCTGCGGGATCAGCGGCTCGATCTTCGCGAGCATGTGGCTCACGCCCGAACCGCGCAGCGGCACTTGGGCGTCCACCTTCCCGTACCGGAACATCTGGTAGTTGCTCTGCGTGTTGTACGAGATCCACCGGCTCTTGAGCTCGATGTAGCGGATCGCCACCGCCATCGAGATGTCGTCCGGATCGTCAACGTCCTCGGCGAGCTGGATCATGTGGTCGCGCTGCTCGAGCACCCACTCGATGACCGTCTCGATCATCTCCGGGTTCGAGCCCTCGTACCCCTTGAACTGCTCGCGCAGCTCGTCGGCCATAGTGTCACGTTCCAGCGCGTTACGCACTTCGTCGATGGTCATTCGGTGCTCCTTTGGGCTTGGCCCTTTGCACCGTTTCATCGGTTGGCGATATCCCGCGGTTGAGCACGGGCCTCCCCGAGACCCAACAACAGCGCTAATCCACCGTCAGTGGGGGAGGTGTGTCCCGAAGGCTCGGGCGCCGGGCGTCGCTCAGGCGAAGAGCGCGTGCGCAGCGGGGTCATCGGCGCGCGCACGTCGGACGGCCTCGCCCATCACGCGACCCGCCGCCGCCACGCCCGACAGGAAGGCACCCTCGATGCGGTTGCCCGAGAGCCAGTCGCCGCACAGGGCCAGCGCAGTTTCGGCGTCGAACCACGCGCCGTCATCGACCGCATCGTTGGCCTTGGCGTACAGCCATCGGTGGGCGGTCGACACGAGCGGCGCGTCGGGCGCCTTGCCCGCGCGTTCGCCGAAGGCCTCGAGCAGGAGCTGAGCGACGGTGTCGGGTTTCTCCTCCAGGTGCTGCGCGGTCCACTCGTGCGTGGCGTAGAACGTCCAGCGGTCGGCGCCGTCCGGGCGATCGGGCTTTGACGTGTCGCGGATGGCCTTTTCGAGCGGGCCGCCGTCATCGATGAAGGCGAGATCGAAGTCCACATCGATCGTTCGGTCCTGCGCGAGCATGACCGTCCAGCAGGGGAGCATTGTCAGCACGCGGGCGCGTTGGGCGAGCTCGGGGTGAGCGTCGGCGAGCAGATCGGCACCCTGCGGGGCCGGGAGCGCTGTGACCAGCGCATCGCATCGGTAGTCGAGCGCGTCGTCCCGGTCGCGCAGCCGCCAGGAGTCTCCCTCGCGCTCGACGGCGGTGATGCGCGTGCCGAAGGAGACTTCGACGTCGCGTGCGAGGTGCGCGCAGAGGGCGTTCATGCCGGGGATGCCGACGTAGAGGGGGCGGGCGTCGGTGACGGGACGGACGCCCTCGCTGCCCATGCTGACGATGCGCGGCGTCCACCTCGCCGCGAGGTCATCGTGGATCCACGAGTCTACGTAGCGCCTGAATCGCTCATCGCGGACCGTGAAATAGGCGGCGCCGTGGTCGAAGCGGTGGTCGTCGTGGTGGCGTGTGGAGGCGCGCCCGCCCGGGCCGCGGCCCTTGTCGAAGACGCGCACGTCGTAGCCCTGGTCCGCGAGCGTGCGTGCGCAGGCAAGGCCGGCGATCCCGCCTCCGATCACGCCGATGCGCTTCGGCCAGCGCGTCGCCGGGCCGCACACCTTGTTGGCGTACTTCTTGATGTCGAGGCGTCGAGCGTGCACTTCGGTGGTGCGCTCGCGCAGCGTGCCGATGATGGGTTGTTCCTCGAAGGGTCGGTCGAACTGACCGAGGCACCAGAGCAGGCCGCCGTAGGAGTTGGGATCGTTGCCGTCGAGGGCGAAGCGGTGGTTGAGGTCGATGAGGGTGTCGAGGGCGTGCGAGGGTCCGCGTGTCCAGTCGAGGATGGCCTTGCCCCAGGTCATGCGGAGGTTGTTGTGCAACTCGCCGCGCACGAGCAGGGAGGTCTGGCAGAGGTCCCACAACTCGTCGCCGGTGCGTGCGCGCGCGAGGCGTTCCCAGGAGGGCAGGTCGGGGCGTGGGTCGTTGGCGTGCTGGCTGAGCGTCCGACGGGCCCAGTCGGGGATGGCGTCGAGCGTTTCGAGTTGGTCGTCGGGCGTGCGGTAGCAGAAGTGGTGCGCGAGTTCGCGCCAGACGAAGAGCTCGTCGATGAACTTCTCCGGCCCTTCGCCGCGCAGACGGGAGGCCTCGCGGGCGAGCATGGTGGAGGCGATGTGCCCGTGATGCAGGTAGGGCGACAGGCGTGACACGCCGTGACGGGCCGCGTCGTTGCGCGTCCGGTGGTAGCGCTCGAGCCCGTCGTCGCGGTAGCGGCGCCAGCGATCGAGTGCCGCGCGCTCACCGCCGGCCAGCTCGGGCACGGGCGGGAGCGTATGGTCGATCGCGCATCGCGAGGCGAGCTCGATGACGTCGGCTCGCTCGATGTCCACCGGCTTGAAGGGCAAATCCGTTCCGGCGTCCCAGCGCCGCTCGACGTCCAGGTCGCGCCATTCGCGCTCGACGCGGGCCTTGTACAGCTTCTTCGCGGCGTTGCGGAACTTGAAGGCCCGCTCGTGGCGCTGCTCGATCATCCGCATCGGCACGATGCAGTCGGCGTCGACGGCGACCACGGGGCACGAAGCACGGTCGGCGAGGGCGCGCGTCCACTGCGGGAAGGGAGGCGCGGGGTAGTCCTCGACGACGAAAGCCGCGGCTTGATCCGCCAGCGCGCGCAGGGGAGAGGCTTCGTCGTGGGTCGTCGGCAGGTGAAAGGCGTAGCCGACGCCGCGCTCGCGTAGACCAGCCGCGGCATCACGGGCGCCCTCCATGATGAAGACGTGGTGCCGATCGCTGTTGAAGCGGTGCCTCCCCCCGAGGCCATGATAGACGAGCACGGGCACGCCCAGCGCGTTGGCGACGCCGATGGCGGCGTCAACAACGGCGTTCTCACGCGATCGCACCGCGTGGTGGAGCCAGGCCAGGACGAAGCGACCGTCGGCGCGTTGCTCGCCGTCCTTGAGGATGCGGCAACGCTCGGCGAGATGCTCGGGAAGGTCAACGCAGATCTGCGAGAGGAGAACCATGCGGGAGTATTGGTGCGCAACCGGGGCGTGAAACACACCAATACGGCTCAGGGATTGCCCGTTGCGATCGGATCAGGCGCGGCTCGCGATGACGCCCGCGGTGAACTTGGCCAGCTCACGCGCGACGTCGCGCGCCATATCTACCTGCGGCTGGTTGACGAGATTGCCGGCGTCGTCCACCTCGGCCTTGCTGACCGCGGCTTGAGCGGGCAGGAGGTGCACGCCGATGTTGCCCAGCAGCATGCGCACGACCACGAGACCGCGCAGCCCGCCCAACGCGCCGGGCGAAGCCGAGACGAGGCCCGCCGTCTTGCCGCGGAAGCACTCCAGCGGCTTCTCCCCTTCGTGCGGGCGCGAGGCCCAGTCGACGGCGTTCTTGAGCAGCGGCGTGATGGAGCTGTTGTACTCGGGGCAGGAGATTAGGAGGCCGTCGTGCGCCTTCATCGTCTCCTTGAGCTCGATGCAGCCCTTGGGAAGGCCCTCGGCGTCCTCGAGGTCGCCGTCGTAGATCGGCAGCTCGAGCCCGCGAAGATCCAGCTTCGTGACCTCGGCACCGGCTTCGTTCGCAGCGGGGATGACGGCGTCGATGAGCGCCTGGTTGACCGAGCCCTTTCGGCTGGAACCGGCAAAGGCGAGGATTTTCGGGGCGCGGGCCATGGGGGCGGTCTCCGGGTGGTGGTGCGGAGCCGCGAATGTAGTGGGGAAGCCGCGCGGGTGGCAATGGGGCGAACCCGCGCCGGGCGGTCGCCCGCCCGCGGCAATGATGCCCGATGCCCGAGGGCCACACCATCCACCGCTTCGCGCGCGACCACGCCAAGTGGCTCGGCGGCGACCGCGTGCGCACATCATCGCCGCAAGGGCGATTTGAAACCGGCGCCGGGCTCATCGACGGCCTGACGTTGCAATCGATCGAAGCGCACGGGAAGCACCTGTTCTACCGCTTCTCGAAGGATCGCACGGTTCACGTCCACCTCGGGCTGTACGGGCGGTTCCGTCGGCTCAACGCGCCGTTTTCCGAGCCGCGCGGCCAGGTGCGCTGGCGACTGCTCGGCGCCGAGCGGGGCTTCGACCTCGTCGGCCCGACGGCGTGCGAAGTGCTGACGCAGGACGCCGAGGCGACCTTGCGCGAGCGGATCGGCTTCGACCTGCTGCGCGACGATGTCGATGTCGAGGCCCTGCGCGCACGAGTCAACCGCAGCCGGGCGGTCATCGGGCGCATGCTGCTCGACCAGTCGGTCTTCGCGGGGGTTGGCAATATCTTCCGGTGCGAGTCCCTGTTCGAGGCTCGGGTGCATCCCGAGCGCGAGGCGCGGTCGCTGGCGGATGAGGAACTCGACGCGTTGCTTCAGGCGCTGTCGCGCATGATGCGCACGGGGCTGAAGTACAACCGCATCATCGCGATCACGCGCGAGGAAGCGGGCGGGCCGCTGGGACGCGTGACGCGGGGCGAGCGCCTGCGCATCTACAAGGCTTCCGCATGCCCGCGTTGCGGCGGCGACGTGCGCACGTGGAAGGTGGCGGCTCGCGCGGTCTACGCGTGCGAAAAGTGTCAGCCGGTGTCGGCGAGCGATTGAGCGAGTTCGTCGGAACAGGCGAGGCCCGACGCGACGGCGCCGTCGATCGAAGCGTTGTGCCGGTGATCGCCGCATATGAAGAGGTT
>CAYTSW010000097.1:0-10524 GCA_964440605.1 uncultured Phycisphaeraceae bacterium
CCCAACAAAACAAGACCCCCGCGGTCGTGCCGCTTCAGACGAGGGTTCGGCCGGCGTCGGTTCAAATCGTCTCTGAATCATCCATCGATGGAGATCCCATCGAACAGGTAGGCTCCGAAGCCGGGCGAACAAACCCCGCCCTTCGATCGTTGGTACCCCCTGTGGGAAGCCGCCGTAATGAGTGTTTCACAGGTTGCCACCGCCCCACACCCATGGGTCCGCAAGGCCGGTTTTTTCGCCTCCGAGCCCGCCACAGGAGCGTTATGACGCACACCGCACGCACCAGTCGCCGCCGTCTCTGGCCCGCTTTTGCCACTTGCGCCGCCGTCCTCGCGGTCGGGACCGCCACCTTTTCATTTGGCCGCATGTCCGTCGGGCAGGTCGGCGGCGCCGATTCGACCGAACCGCGCACCGTGGCCCCGCGTGGGCCTTTGCTCCCCGAAGAGCAGGCCAACATCAACCTTTTCCAGAAGGCCTCGCCTTCCGTCGTCTATATCAACACTATGAGAAAAGTCGTCCGCCGCACCCCCTTCGGACGCGCCGTTGAGGAGGTCGACGGCACGGGCTCCGGCTTCGTCTGGGACCGCAAGGGCCACATTATCACCAACTATCACGTCGTCGAGAACGCAGACACCGCCGACATCGTCTTTGCCAGCGGGCGCTCCTATCCGGCGCGCCTCGTCGGATTCGCGCCCGATGAAGACCTCGCCGTGCTCAAGATCGACGCCCCCGCCTCGGAACTCACTCCCATCCCCGTCGGCACGTCCTTCGATGTCCAGGTGGGTCAGCGTGTCTACGCCATCGGGAACCCTTTCGGCCTCGATCAGACACTCACCGTCGGTGTGCTCTCCGCCGTCGGGCGGTCGTTCATGAGCCGCGCGGGGTTCGAGATCAATGACGTCCTCCAGACCGACGCGGCGATCAACCCCGGCAACTCGGGCGGCCCCCTGCTCGACTCCGCCGGGCGACTCATCGGCGTCAACACCGCCATCCGATCCGCGACACGCTCCAGCGCGGGCGTCGGCTTCGCGGTGCCCGTCGATCGTGTCAACGAGGTCGTCCCCCAGCTCATCAAGGGCGGACTGCGTCAGCCGCCCCTGATCGGGATCACGCCCGTCTCACGCCGCATTGCCAGCCGGCTCGGCATCGACCGAGGCATCCTGATCGCGAGCGTAGTGCCCGATTCGGGCGCTGAACAGGCGGGCATCCGGCCCACCACGCGACGCGATGGCAGCCGCGAAATCTCCCTGGGCGATGTCATCCTGCGCGTCGAGGACGCCGAGGTCGACGACATCCCCGACCTCCGACGCGTCCTCTCGGGATACGAGCCCGGCGATACCGTCACCGTCACGCTCCTGCGCGGCGGCACGGAAATCGAAATCCCGGTGACGCTTGACGACGCCGAACGCTTCTGATCGCCGGCGTGGAGCGGATCACGCACCCGTCGGGCATAACCCCAACGCCCGCTCCAACCCCGCCCGCCGCCACATGTGAATCGCTACAGTGGGCGATCCCTCGCGCCGATCAACCGCGGCGCGCGCCGCGATGGGCGGCCGCACGGGGCAGGTACCCGCATGACCGACTCCGGCCTCTCCAATCACGACCTCTCGAAGCTCCGCCTGCTGCTCATTCAGGTGCGCGAGTCTCCGGACGTCGCGCGGCACGAGCGCGCGTCGCTCATGGATATCACCGGCCTGCGCGACAGCCAGATCGACGCCATCAATGTCGTCGAGAACCCTGAGATCGACTGGAAGCGCATCGATCGCGTCCACGCCGTTGTCATCGGCGGCGCAGGCGTCCACTCCGCCACCGCCGACGCCCCCTTCACGCCCGTTCTTGCCGACGCCGTCAAGAAGATGGTCGACACCGACGTGCCGCTCTTCGGGTCCTGCTACGGCCACCAGTTCATGGCCCGCTTCCTCGGTGGAGAGGTCGTCACCGACCGGTCGCGCTCCGAAGTCGGCACGATCGACGTGACGCTGACGCCCCACGGCGCCGCCGACCGCCTGTTCGGCCACTGCCCGGAACGTTTCCCCGTCCTCATGGGCCACAACGACCGCGTCACCACGCTTCCCCCCGGCGCTACCGAGCTCGCCTCCAGCGCCGTCTGCGACAACCAGGCCTTCCGCCTCGACGGCTTCCCCGTCTGGGGCACGCAGTTCCACTCCGAACTCTCGCCGGATCGGCTGGTCGAACGCCTCACGATGTACGCCAAGGTCTACGCGCCCGACGAAGAAGAGTTTGCCCGGATCAAGCGCGCCCTTCGGCCCACACCCGAAGCCGAGCAGCTCCTGCACCGCTTTCTGGCGATGGCCATGGAGCACGACCGATCCATCTCCCCGAAGTGAGCACCGGCTCACGACCCGCGCAAGCGGTTTTCTCTTGCTTCCTCACCGCCACGCCTGTACACCACGGGTAGAAGGCCAGCACGAGCGAGCGACCACACATGGGGCAGGCGAACGTCAACGCCAACACGAACATCACGCCGGAAACCCGGCGTGCCTTCATGCGCGCGCTGCTCCGCGACATCGAAGCCCTCGAGGTCATGATCGAGCGCGGGATGATCGAGTCCGGCATCAACCGCATCGGCGCCGAGCAGGAAATGGTCATCATCGACCGCGGCGGCTGCCCCTTCCCCATCGCTCAGGACATCATCGACGAACTCGCCGACCCCCACGTCACCAACGAGCTCGGCAAGTTCAACCTCGAGTTCAACCTCGACCCGCTCACCTTCGGAGGCGACTGCCTCGGCAAACTCGAGGACCAGATCAACGCCCTGCTCGCCAAGGTCCGCGCCGCCGCCTATCAGCACGACGCACGCGTCGTCCTCGCCGGCATCCTCCCCGCCCTCGAAAAGTCCGACCTTGGCCTCGATAACCTGACCGACAAGCCCCGCTACCACGCGCTCAACGAGGCCCTCACCCGCATGCGTGGCGGGCCCACCACGCTGCACATCGAGGGCATCGACGAGCTCGCCGTCACCCACCAGTCCGTCATGCTCGAGGCCTGCAACACCAGCTTTCAGGTCCACTTCCAGGTCGCGCCCGAGCAGTTCGCCCGGCTGTACAACTTCGCCCAGGCCATCGCCGGGCCGACGCTCGCCGTCGCCGTCAACTCCCCGATGCTCTTCGGCCGCCGACTCTGGCACGAAACGCGCATCGCCCTCTTCCAACAGTCCGTCGACACACGCAACGTCAACGAGTCGCTCCGCCAGTTCCAGCCCCGCGTCGCCTTCGGCACGCATTGGATCCGGGACTCCGTCCTCGAGATCTACCGCGAAGACGTCGCGCGCTTCAAACCGCTCTTCCCCGAAGCCTTTGCCTCCGACGCGATCGAGGTCGTCGAGCGAGGCGACATCCCCAGGCTCCCCGCCCTCTGCCTCCACAACGGCACCGTCTACCGCTGGAACCGCGCCTGCTACGGTGTGGGCAACGGCAAGCCGCACCTGCGCATCGAAAACCGCGTCCTCCCCTCGGGCCCGACCCCCGCCGACCAAGTCGCCAACGCCGCCTTCTGGTTCGGGCTCCTCCACGGCCTCAACAACGAGTACGACGACGTCCGCGAGCTGATGTCTTTCGAAGACGCGCTCGACTCGTTCACCTCCGCCGCCCGCAACGGCATCGACGCCCAGATCGCCTGGTTCAACGGCCAGCGGATGCCCGCCCGCGAGCTCGTCGCCCTCAAGCTCATCCCCCTCGCCGAACGCGGGCTCCGCTCCGCGGGCGTCGACGAGCCAAACATCACACGCTATCTCGACATCATCGAACGCCGCGCCGCCACGGGGCAGACCGGCGCGTCCTGGACCCTCCGCTCCTTCGCCACCATGGCCGACACCGGCTCCCGCGGCGAGCGCCTCTGCCGACTCACCTGTGCCATCGCCGACCGTCAGATGCTCGGCGTCCCGGTGCACGAGTGGTCGCCGGTCAGCGAGACCGAGTTCGCCCGCGACAAGCGCCACATCCGGACCGTCGGCCAGTACATGACCACCGACCTCTTCACCGTCAACGAGACGGACGTGGTCGACCTCGTCACCAACCTCATGCACTGGAAGCACGTCCGCCATGTCCCCGTCGAGGACGACGAGCACCGCCTCGTCGGGCTCGTCTCCGCGCGCGGATTGCTCCGCCACTTCGGGCGCGTGCGCGAGGGCGACCATCCGCGCTCCGTCCCCGTCTCCGAGGTCATGGAGAGCGAGCCCATCACCGTCTCACCCAACGCCTCCACCCTCGACGCCGTCCGGCTCATGCGCCAGCACAAGATCAGTTGCCTGCTCGTCGTCGAAGAAGAGAAGCTGGTGGGCATCGTGACCGAGTACGACCTCATGCTCATCGCGACGCCCCTCCTCGAACGCTTCCTCAGCGACTGACCGCCGCAGCGTGCACGTCGAACGGGTGAACGCCAACGGATCAACAAGCGTCGATCCGTCATCGCCAAAAGGAAACAACCCCAGACTCGCATTGCTGCAAGTCCGGGGCGTTGAGTAAGAGGGAAGCCGAGGAGATACGCGAATCCGACGATCCGGTTCGCGGGAGACGACGCGCAACAGCGAATTTCGCCCGGACGACCAGGTCCGGTGGTACAGACTCCGCTATTCGCATTCGGAAGAAGATCCGCGACTCGAGCCACTAGAAGGCAGGCATAGAGCGTGGGTCGTTCCTCCTCTCCGCCCTCATTCTACGCACGATTTGCAAAAAGCGAAGCGCCGAGGCGCGTTCTTTCGAGTCGAATGCCCGCTCGAAGCCCAGCGTCCGCACGCGGTTACATCGGGCTCCGACCCGCCGCGATCGCTTCTCGGGCTCCCACGCGGGCCAGACGCGCCACGAACGCCCGATACTCCGACTCCAGCGCCTTCAGATCGCCGAAGTACACCCGGGCCGCCGCCCCGCCGCGTCGTGACGCCATCGCCTCGGCCGCCGCCTGCTTGCCGAGCGACTGCGACAGGCGCTCTCGGAGAGCGCCCGATGCCGCATCGGTGACCAAGGCGCCAAAGGCGCCTCGCCGCGTCCCGCCCTCGCCTTCCATCAGGAAGTGTACCAGCGCCCACACCTGCGCGTAGTACGTCAGCGAGCGGTTTTGCACCTGCGTGAAGAAGTCCTGCGGCCGCGCGTCGAACAGCTCCTCCAGACCGATCAGCTCGTCGGCGACCACCGCGCGACGCAACGCGTCGAACCGCTCGATGTTCGCCCACGGGAGGAACTCAGGCCGGCCCTGACGCCACCTGTGCCCCTCCATGTACGTCGCCAGCCCCTCCTCCAGCCACACCGGCAGCGGCTCGCGGAACGTCCGCTGCGTGTACTGGTGCCAGCCCTCGTGCGCCGCGATGCTCAGCGTGTCGAAGGGGCCGATATCAAAGTACACCCCGAACCCGCGCGACGCGTACCCGCCCCGTTGGATCTGCTCGACCGTTTCCGCCTCCGCGCCCATGAGCTGACGCGTCAGCGTTTGCCATTGGGGTCGCGTATCCATCAGGTACGTGTCGAGCTTCTGCGGCGGCGCGGGCAGAGGTGTCACCGCGCTGCGGTAGTGCGCCATCGCCCGCTCGAGGAAATCCGGCATCCGGTTGCGCAGCACCGGGTCCGACTCCGTCGTGAAGAGCCGGTAATGCACCGTGCGGATCACCTTGCCCTCGCGGCCCGCGAACGGCCAGTCCTCTTCCGACAGCACCGTTGGCGTAATGGCCGCCCCGCCCGATCCGCTCGTCCCGCCGGAGTCCGTCGAACGCACCCGGTCGCCGTCCAACACCTCCTGCGCCTGCGCGCTGCGCTCCACTACCGCGCCCCGTTGCGCACACCCCGCCGACCACACCAGCGCCGCGGCCCCCATCGCGAGCACGCCCGCGAACGTGCCCCAGGAGAGCGGCGTGGGCTCCCGAAAAGAATCGCGCGAGGGTCGGGCGGAAACAGGGGGGTCTTCGGGCGTGATGGGGGGTGGGGGGGTCATGGGAGGTCCTTGAGGCGGGCTTGGGTCTCGGCGAGTTCGGCTTCTTTGCTCGTCAGTTGGCCCCGCGTTTCTTCGACGAGCTTCGCCGGCGCCTTCTGCACGTATCCGGGATTATCCAGACGTTTGCGCAAGTTGGTCACGTCCTTCTCCAGCTTGGCGGCCCGCTCCTCGAGCTGGGCCCGCAGCGCCGCCGGGTCCACCCCTTCGGACAATCCCGTCAGCCGCACCGTCCGTCCCTCGATCCCCACCTCCACCGCGGTCTCGCCCGCCGGCGCCTCATCCGTCGTCACCGCCCCCAGCCCCGCCAGGTGCTCGACGACGCCTCCCGCCCGCTCGATAAGCGATGCCGTCTCCCCGTCCACGTGCGCCGTCGGACGCACCTTCGTCGGCGTCTGCTGCGCGGCCCGCGTCTGCCGCACCGCTTCCACCACCCGCTGTGCCTCAGCGAACGCACGCTCCGCGTCCTCGCTCGCCAGCGCACCATCCGGCTCGGGCCACGCCGTCACGCACAACTGATCCGCCCACGACAGATCCAGCCCTTCCACCAGCGCCGGCCGCGGCAAGCCGCGCAAGTGCTCGTGCAGCACCTCCGTGACGTACGGCATGATCGGGTGCAGCACGCGAAGAATCACATCGATCGAAGCGTGCAGCACCGCCCGCTGCGACGCCGACGTCTTGACGGTCGGCTTGATCGCCTCCAGGTACCAGTCGCAGAAGTCGCGCCACAACAGGTCGTACACCAGCTCGGCGTACCGATTGAACTGGTACGACGACAGCGCCTCATCGATGCGCGCCACCGCGCTCCTCAACCGCGAGACCATCCACCGATCAACGAGCGCCAGCTCGCCAAGCGTCACCGCTTCGCTGTTCTGCTCGCCGGCTTCTTCGAGGCTGAGCATCGCGAAGCGCACCGCGTTCCACAGCTTCGTGCAGAAGTTGCGCCCGATGTCGAACCGGCTCGACGTGTTCCGCGCCAGCGGCATCTCCTCGGTCGCCTTCGCCTGGCCCGACGCCACGCCGTACGCCGTCACCATCTTCTTGTTCGGGTCACTCGGGCACGCCTGTACCGGCGCCGCGACGACGTGCCCCGCTGGCGTCGTCACCGTCTTGGGCTCGAACACCTCGCCCGTGTGCGGGCACACCGTGTCCACCGGCATGCGCACGTCCTGCGTCGATGTCGCGATCTGGCACAGCACCAGCCGCAACGCGTCGGCCCCGTGCGAGTGCACGATGTCCAGCGGGTCGACGCCGTTGCCCAGCGACTTGCTCATCCGCTGCCCGTGCCCGTCCTGCACGATCGGATTGATGTACACATCGCGGTACGGCACCCGTCCATCTGCGGTGAAGTGCCGGTTGAACATCACCATCCGGCTCACCCACAGCGTGATGATGTCGCGCCCCGTGCAGAGCACGCTCGTCGGGTTAAACGCGTCGAAGAGCCCGGCCGTGTTGGTGAACCCGTGCTGGAGCAGCAGCGCCGGGATGTCTACCAGCCCGAACTTCGTCGCCTCCATCGGCGCCGTCGCCTTCACGCCCACCGCGCACACGAGGTCCTCTGCCTCCGAAATGTCATCCGGCTTCGTCAGCGGCTGCGCCGCGGCGCCGTCCCGCAGCAGCTCCGCCTCCGAGAACAACTGGTACGCCAGCGGCCGCCCACCCTGCGCCGTCTGCGCATGATCCCGCAGGTGCAACAACTGATCGATCAACTCCCCCGACTGCTCCCCTTCGGTCCCGATGAACTCCTTGAATGTCCCCACGCGCTTCACCCAGACGTCCCCGATCGCGTCAGCTTCCTCAGGATCGATCTGCCGAGCCGACACCGGCGGCAGATCAGTCTCCGGCCACCCCATTGTCGACAGCGGCCAGAGCGCCGACGAGAACCAGGTGTCGAGCACGTCGGGGTCTTGAGCGAAGCCCCGGCTTTCGATCGCCTCGCACACGTCCGCATCGTCCGGGTCGCGCAAGCAGACCACCGCGCTGGCTTCGTCGAGCCGCGCGTCGTCCGGCCCTGTTGCCCCCTCCGTGCCCGCAATCTCGTAGACGAGCCGCCCTTCCTGCTGCCAACCTTCCAAGGACGAGCGGAACTGGTCGAAGTCATCGACATTCACCGCCTGCATCGGGGCGACCCACACCGGAATCCGATGCCCCCACCACAACTGTCGGCTGATGCACCAGTCCCGCAGCCCGTCGTGCCAGCTCTCGTACGTTTTGGCGTACCGCTCCGGCGTGAAGGAGAGGGCGTGGTCGCTGTTCGAAGTCTTCTCTCCTTCTCTGTTTTTCCTGCCTTTGATGGAACGGGCTTCCAGCCCGTCTTCGCGCCCGATGAACGGATACTCCCCGACGTGCTCACTGATCCCGGCCTTCACCGGGTTCAGCAGCATGTAGTTCCATTTCTCGCGGAATTCCTGCTCGTGCCGCACGATCTGATCGAAGTACTCGTCTTGCCAGAGTGAGCCGCTGCGTTCGCGTGAACGATTGATGGCGTTGGCGGTGAAGCTCTTGATGCTGTGCATCAGCTCGTTTAGCGGCCACCAGCCATCCTTTCGCTTCTTCGGGGTGATCAGTAGGTGCACGTGGTCCGGCATCACCACCGCGAGGTGTGTTCGGCAACGCTCGGGATCGAAGTGGAAACAAGCGTCGAGCACCAACTGCCGCTCGTCCTCCGTCAGTTCCCCTTCGCGCACCCGGAGCGTCACGAAGTACGTGCTGCCACCCGTTTGCCAGTGCGGGAGATGACGCTTGTGGATCGTCAGGCGCTCGGGAACGTCGGGCGTCGAGACGGGCTGGAAGCCCGTCCCACCAGAGGCAGCAGAGCTCGTGCCACCGAGAGACTCCTCCGTCCGTTGCCCCAAGGCAAGCGCCCGCTGCGCCTCGCCCACCAGCCGATCGTCGCTCACCTTGCAGTACCACTGATCGCTCAGATAAGGCTCCACCGGCACGTGGCTCCGGTAGCTGTGACCCACCGAGTGGATGTACGGCACGCGCTTCTCCAACAAGCCGCGCGCGCGGAACTCCGCGACCACCTTCTCACGCGCCTCCTCCCGCGAGAGGCCGACGAAGATGTGCGCATCGCCCACGTCCTCCCAGCCGTGCGCGTCGCTGATCGTCGCGTCCGGCGCCATCACGTTGATCACTTGCAGCTCGTGCCGACGCCCGATCTCCCAGTCGTTCGGGTCGTGCGCAGGCGTCACCTTCAGGAAGCCCGTCGCCATCTTCGCCTTCGGGTCGCCCGACTCGTCGCCCGTCACGAAGTCCGGCATCACCACGTAATCGTCCGTCACGATCGGGATCCGCCGACCGACCAGCGGCACCTCCGCAACCAGCCCCTCCAGACTCCGCGCCCGCGGGTCGCTGGGATGCACCGCGACGGCGGTGTCGCCGAGATACGTCTCGGGCCGCGTCGTCGCGACGGTGACGAAGGCCGTGTCGTCGTCCCCCACGCCCTCGCCCTTCGGCTTGAGGTGCGCCGGGTAACCGAGGGCGACGAGTTCGCTCCACGTCACCGGCTGGTCGGCGGCGGCCCCGGTCGCGTGGCGCAGCGGGTAGCGCATGTAGCTGAAGGAGCCTTCGATCTCCTCCATCTCCACCTCGTCGTCGGCCAGCGCTGTCTGCGTCACGGGGTCCCAGTTCACCAGCCGCTTGCCGCGGTAGATCAGCCCGTCGCGAAACAGTCGGAAGAACGCCTCGCGCACGGCGCGCGCGCAGATGTCGTCCATCGTGAACCGCTGGCGGCTCCAGTCGCACGAGCAACCGATCGCCTTGAGCTGGTCGGTGATCTGCGTCTCGTAGTCGTCCTTCCACTGCTGGACCTTTTCGACAAACTCCTCCCGCCCATACTCCGTCCGCCGCTTGCCCTCCTCGGTCAGCAGCCGTTTTTCGACGACGGTCTGCGTCGCGATGCCGGCGTGGTCGGTCCCCGGCATCCAGAGCGTTTCGTGCCCCTTCATCCGGTGGGCGCGGATGAGCACGTCCTGAAGCGTGTTGACCAGCGCGTGGCCCAAGTGCAGCCGGGCCGTTACGTTCGGGGGCGGGATCAGGATGCAGTAGGCGGGCTTCTCGCCCCGCAGCACCGGCCCGGGCTCGGCGCGGAAGGCATCCGACGCCAGCCAGCGCTCCAGCACACGTGGCTCGTGATCACCAGGGACGTACTTGGGCTCCAGCGCGGGCACGACACCCTCCGATGAGAGTCAGATCAACCACAGCGATCGGCCGCGCCCGCCGATCGAATCGAGACGTCCGGACCCCGCCCCCCGACGCGAACGCGAGTGTAGCCCAACGCCTAACCTCACCCCAATGTCCCATCCCCCGCTCACCCCTCCCGGGCAGACCTCGAACCACACGCGGTCATCCCGCCGTAGCGGCCGCCTGCTCGCGGTCGCCGTCCCGCTGTGCGTCGCGGTCCTCGCCGTCGCGTGGGTGGTCACGCGCAACCCGGGAGCGGGCGACGCCCCACCCGCCGCAGCCGGCGTCGCGTCGCCGACCGCCGCGGTCGCGTCAAACGAGACGGCTGACGCCGTCGTCCGCTCGGCCCGGGCCGCGATCAACCAGGGGGACGTGGGCAAGGCGCTGACGATCCTCGACACC
>CAYTSW010000098.1:0-10506 GCA_964440605.1 uncultured Phycisphaeraceae bacterium
GGGGTTGGCCGTCGGGCTTGGTGGCGTCCCAGCGGATCTCGCCCTCGAAGCCCGTTAACTTCACGATGAGTTCGACAAGGTCCTTGATGGTGATCTCGAAGCCGGCGCCGAGGTTGATCGGGGTGGGCTCTTCCATCACCTCGGCGGCTCGGATGATGCCCTCGGCGGCGTCGTCGACGTAGAGGAACTCGCGGCTGGCGCTGCCGGTGCCCCAGCATTCGATGTGGTCGTCGGCTCGGTCCTGGGCTTCGACGCACTTGCGGATGAGGGCGGGGATGACGTGGCTGGAGTGGAGGTTGAAGTTGTCGTTGGGGCCGTAGAGGTTGACGGGCAGGACGTAGGCCGAGTGCATGCCGTACTGGAGCTTGTAGGCGTCGAGCATCTGCCAGGCGGCTTTTTTGGCGACGCCGTAGGGGGCGTTGGTCTCTTCGGGGTAGCCGTCCCAGATGTCGGCCTCGTTGAAGGGGATGGAGGCGAACTTGGGGTAGGCGCAGATGGTCCCGGTCTGGACGAACATGCCGCCGCGGTCGTGGTAGCCGCGGGCGCGGAAGCGTTCGATCAGGTGCAGGGCCATGGCCATGTTGGCGTAGAAATAGCGGCCGGGGTTGTCGCGGTTGGCGCCGATGCCGCCGACTTCGGCGGCGAGGTGGATCACGCAGTCGGTCGGCTGGCCCCGGAAGGCTTCGTCGTAGAGGCGTGTGCAGGCGGCTTCGGTGGTGAGGTCGAAGTCGTCTTTGCGCGGGACGAAGAGGTGGTCGGGCTTGACGCCGCGGTCGCGGAGCTTCTGGCAGACGACCTGCCCGAGGAAGCCGGCGCCGCCGGTGACGATGACGCGTTTGTCGGTCCAGTCGGTGATCATGCTGGCTGGTTCCCGTTCAAACGGGCGAGACGCCCGTGCCACCGTCGCTGCTGATCGGCTAGGCGTTCACCACCCTGGCGCCGCCTTCGCGTCCAACATAGGGCCTCATCACGCCGCGTGTGTCGACGATGAGCCGGCTCGCGCGCCAGATGCGCCGCCAGTCGTACCAACTGTGGTGGGTGACGATGACGATGGCGTCGTGAGCCGCGAGTTGGGCGTCCGAGAACGCGACGGACGTGAGGTCGAGCGCGTGGTTGCGCATCGTCGGCGTGCGGGGGATGAACGGGTCGTGGTAGTTCACGGCCGCTGCGTGTTCCTGGAGGCGCTCGATGATCGTGAAGGCCGGGCTCTCGCGGGGGTCGGCGACGTCGGGCTTGTACGCCAGGCCCAGCACGAGCACGCGGGCGTCGGCGGGGTTCACGCCCTGCTCGGTGAGCGCGCCGAGCGTCGTGCGGACGACGTGGTCGGGCATGGCGCGATTGATCTCGCCGGCGAGGCGGACGAAGCGGGCCTCGCAGCCGAGTTGGGCGGCCCGCCATGCGAGGTAGAACGGGTCGATGGGGATGCAGTGCCCGCCCAGGCCGGGGCCGGGGTCGAAGCGTTGGAAGCCGAAGGGCTTGGTCGCGGCGGCGTCGAGCACCTCCCAGATGTCCACGCCCATGCGCGCCAGCAGCAGCTTCATCTCGTTGACGAGGGCGATGTTCGTGGCGCGGTAGATATTCTCGAGCAGCTTGGTCGCCTCGGCGGCGTCGGGCGACGACACCGTTACGACCTTCCGGACGACCTCGGCGTAGAGCGAGCGGGCCGCTTCGGTGGAGGCGGGATTGATCCCGCCGACGACCTTGGGGATGCGGGTCATCGTGTGCTCGGGCGAGCCGGGGTTTTCGCGTTCGGGGCTGAAGGCGAGGAGGAAGCCGGTGTCGGCGTCGCCGGCGATGAGACCGGAGCGTTCGAGGATGGGCTGAAGGACGAGGCGCGTCGTGCCGGGCCAGGTGGTGGATTCGAGGACGACGAGCTGGCCCGGGCGGAGGATGGGCACGAGGCGCTCGGCGGTAGAGGTGACGGCCGAGAGGTCGGGCTGGTCGCCCGGCGCGAGGGGGGTGGGCACACAGATGAGGATGGCGTCGGCGTGGGCGAGGGCGGCGTGGTCGCTGGTGGGGGTGAAGCGGCCCGCGTCGGTCATATCGGCGACGAAGCGGTCGCCGAAGTGGCGGAGGTAGTTCTCGCCCCGGATCAGGCGATCGACTTTGGTCGGGTCGGTGTCGACGCCGATGATGTCGTGGCCGGCGTCGAAGAAGGCGCGGGCGACGGGGAGGCCGACGTACCCGAGGCCGATGATGCCGACGGTTCGGGATGTGTGCGTGGAGGTCTGGGTCATGGCGTCGCGGGTCGGGCGTTGACTCTATCCTGCGCGTGTGCGAGCGAGGGAACCGGCGATACGGGAGCGCGGGCGATGAGCGGGCCGATGGTGCATGCGAACGTGGGTCGGGTGGGCCTTGGGAACCTGCTGTTCCCGTGGGCGCGGGCCGAGGTGTTCGCACAGGCCTTCGGCCTGCGGATGCTGGCTCCGCAGTGGACCCAGTTCAAGATCGGCCCGCTGTTGCGCCGCGAGACCGACCTGCGGTACTACACGAACCTGTTCGACAACTCCGAGTACGTGCGCGGCGCGACGCGGCTGCTCAAACTGTGGCGCGCCGAGCGTGTCGACGGGACGCCCTATCTTCGGCGGCTTGAAGAGCTCGATGAGCCGCCCGAGGAGCTCTCGGGCAAGCTCGTGCAGTTCCGGGGGTACGGCGGCTGGTTCCGCGAGGACCTGCCGAAGCACCGGAAGCTGGTGCGTGAGCGGTTGGAACGGATCACGAGCGGCGTGGTGCGCAAGCAGGTGGAGGCGTTCGCCGAGCCGCTGGAGATCGTGGTGCACGTCCGCCGCGGCGACATGCCGACGCTGGGGCTCGGCGCGGGGTTCGGCGATCGGCAGAACCAGGCCGAGAGCGAGGCGTACTTTGTCAACGCGGTCGCCGAGGCGCGCGAGGCCATGGGCAGGGATACGCCCGTGACGATCTTCACGAATGCCAAGCCGGGGGAGTTGACGGAGCTGCCCAAGCTCGGCAACGTGCACGTTGCGCCGGGTCATCACGCGGCGTTGACGGACATGCTGCTGATGGCGCGCGGGCGGGTGCTGATCGCGAGCAGCGCGTCAAGCTTCAGCGCGTGGGCGAGCTATCTGGGCGGCATGCCGACGTTGTGGCACGAGGAACGCGTGCAACACCTCGTGCCCGAGCGCCCGGAGCTGGGCGTGGCGGTTACGGCGCGCGGCGCGTTGAAGTCGGCTACGGCGGGCGAGTTGGGGGCGATGGCGGACGGGGTCAGCGACCCAGTTTCTTCTTGACGCGTCGCGCGATCGGGTCCATCGCCTGGCGGGAGCGCGAGGAGACGGCGCGGAGACTCTCGCGTGCGAACCGACGCGCCAGGCCGAGATACACCGCCAGGAAGGTCAACGCGACACACGAGGCGCGTGCGGCGTCGGCGGCCAAGGCCGCGATGGTCAGTTCGGTGTCGCGGGTCAGATCCGCGGCCTGTTGCAACAGGATGATCGGGGGGAGGCCGGCGATGAGAGCGTCGATGACGGACGCGGCGGCGGCCGCGATCGCGCCCCCGATGAAGCCGAAGCGTGTCGGCGCGATAGCCGCGCTCCAGGTCGAGCCTTCACCGACCTGGGCGACGATCTGATAGATGTAGCCCCAGACGCCGAGGTTGAAGGCGACGGCGACGGTGATGCCCATGGCGCCCGCGACGTACCCGCCGACGATGCCCGAGGTGATGAAGCACGCGGCATAGATCCACGCCATTGTCATGATGGTCTTGAAGCGGCCCTGGGCGCTCATGAGTGAAATCGCCGGCGCGCTGAGCATGCGTCCGGCGAGGCCGATGCTGAGGATGACGATGAAGGGCACCGCCGGCTCGAAGCGCTGGGGGAGGAGCATCGGCACGACCGAGGGGGCGAGCACCGCTTGCAGGTAGCAGATCGGCATCGTCGCGAAGGAGACGAGTTGGATGGCCTTCAGGTAGGTGGTGTAGCGGCGGCCGGCGACGCCCTTGAGGCTGGCGAGGCTGGGGAAGAGCACGCTGGTGAGGTTCTTGCCGAAGAGCTGGAAGGGTTGCCGCGCGACCTGGTAGGAGAGGCCATACACGCCGTGCAGCGTCGGCGAAGCGAACATGCCCATGACGAACTGGTCGCCCTGAAGCGTGGTGCGCATCGCGAACTCGGAGGACATCACGCGCAGCGAGTTGCCGATCATGTACTTCCAGAGGCGGAACTGCGGGTTCAGCCGGATCGGAGGGCGTGTGGCGGCGGTGGACCAGGCGAAGTTGATGGCATCGCAGATGGGGATCGGCAGGACGAACGACAGCGCGCCCATGCCCATCCAGGCGAAGAGGATCGTCAACAGCATCTGGAGGGTCACGGTGACGCTGTCGATTAGCGCCGTGGTCTTGAAGCGGAGCTGCGCCTGGAGCAGGGCCCGGGGCACCTGGATCACCGCGGGCAGCGGCGCGACGGCGCCCACGAAGATCAGCATCCAGGTGAGGTTCGGCCGGCCGAAGAGCTCGGCGATCGGGCGCGCGGCGATGATGAGGCCCACCGCCACGACGAGGCCCGAAGACAGGCTCAGCCAGAACCCCGGGTTCGCCCACTTGTAGGCGTTGTAGCCGCGGCGGATGAGCAGCGGTCTGACGCCGGCGTCGCGGATGATCGTCGTGAAGGCCAGGCACGCCGCGGTCAGCGCCCAGAGTGAGAAGTCTTCGGGCAACAGGAGCCAGCTCAGGAGGAAGATGCCGACGAAGCGGATGACGCGCACCGCGACCGACGCGACGACGAACGTGGCGACGCCCACGCTCGCGGTCCGCCCGAGCGACTTACGGCGGCGCGTGAACGCCGCACGGTCCTGATCGCGCCTGGCGCGGGAACGGGCCTCTGCGCTCGTCGAGTCGGGGTCCTGGTTCATGGCCGGCGTGTGCTCATCGAGTCGCCGGGGCTTGAGCCGAGGCGGCGACCGTGTCTGCCGAAGGCGGATTCTGGCGGGGCGGCGGGGTGGTCTCGTAAAGCAGGCGCTTGCGGAGTTTCAGGCGGATGCGCTCCTTCGGCTTCGAGCGCAGGTCGCGCCACAGGTTGCCGCCCGCGGGCCGGATGCCTTGCACCTCCCGGCTCAATGCGTCGTGGTCGTAGCCCATCACTTCGAGCCGCCCGGGCGACAGCCACTTCAGGTACCGGCGCATCCAGCGTTTGCGGTACGCGTTCGTCACCGAGTGCTTCCACTTCTCCAGCGGCTCGCGGCTGAGTTGCTGGTAGGCCTTGCGGCCCGTCGGATCGCCCATGGATCCCTTGAGCCGCACGCCGCCGAACGACCGGATCATGTCGTCGATGCGCTCGTCCGAATCGTCGACGCCCACATGCGCGGCGATGGTGCGTACGGTCGATTCGGGATTGGTGAGCAGGTCCTCGTAGCGGACGGCGTGGACGCGCGGGTCGTCGCGGTGTCGCTCGAAGGCGGTGCAGAGACGGTGGATGGCGAGGTAGAGGTCGTTGTGGATGGCGTACTCGCTCCAGCGCTTGCCGCCCCACAGCTCGAACATGCTCGCGGCGGTCGCGAGCGGGTTGCGCCAGAGAAAGAGGAAGCGTGCGTGCTCGAAGACGTCGGGCAGCTCGTCGGCGATGTGGTAGTAGCGGGGGGTCTTGTCGAGGAAGTGCGTGGCGCCGGGGGGCGAGGCGTCGGCATAGAGGCTGGTCGCCCACTGTGCGGTGCGCCGGTAGTACTGCGAGAGCCCGTCGGGGAGGCTGGCGGCGAACTCGGCGGTGGCGCGGGAGAGGATGGCGTGGCCATAGTCGGCGAGGACGCCGTTGCGCCGCAGCGCGAAGAGCGGTGGAAGCATGAGCCAGGGCTCGGCCTCGGTCGCGACCTGCGGATGAGCCGCGAGGATGCGCTGGAGCAGCGTGGAGCCCGCGCGCGGCTGCGAGAAGACGAAGACCGGTGTGACGCCGTGTGCGCTCACGTGGGGCTCAGCGGGGTAGGCGGCGTGCGGCGTGGGATTACTGGTCGTGTCCGGTGAAGGCGGGCATGACGTGGCCGGCGTCGCGGAGCGTCTTCTCTCGGGCGGCAAGCTCGAGGTCGTGATCGACCATCATCGCCGCCAGCTCCTCCACCGAGGTCTCCGGCTCCCAGCCGAGCTTCTGCTTGGCCTTGGAGGGGTCGCCCAGGAGCAGGTCGACCTCGGCGGGGCGGAGGTAGCGCGCGTCGAACTCGACGTGGTCTTCGAAGTTCAGTCCGGCATGCGAGAAGGCCATCTCGGCGAACTCGCGAACGGTGATGGTGCGCCCGGTCGCGATGACGTAGTCGTCGGGGGTGTCCTGCTGGAGCATCATCCACATCATCTTGACGTAGTCGCCCGCGTAGCCCCAGTCGCGCTTGGAGTCGAGGTTGCCGAGGTAGACCTTCTGCTGGAGGCCGAGCTTGATGCGTCCGACGGCGCGGGTGATCTTGCGGGTGACGAAGGTCTCTCCGCGGCGGGGCGATTCGTGGTTGAACAGCACGCCGCAGGAGGCGTGGAGGTCGTAGCTCTCGCGGTAGTTCACGGTCGCCCAGTGGGCCATGACCTTGGCGCAGGCGTAGGGCGAGCGCGGGTAGAAGGGGGTGGTTTCCTTCTGAGGGGTCTCCTGCACCTTGCCGTACTGTTCGGAGCTGGAGGCCTGGTAGTAGCGCACGTCGGCGCCGGAGGCGTCGCGATATTCGCGCAGGGCTTCGAGGAGCTTGAGCGCACCCATGCCGACGGTTTCGGCGGTGTAGATGGGCATGTCGAAGGAGACGCGGACGTGGCTCTGCGCGCCAAGGTTGTACACCTCGTCGGGCTTGATGTGGTGCATCAGCTTGGCGAGGGCGTTGGCGTCGCACAGGTCGCCGTAGTGCAGGTGGAGACGCGTGCCCGCGATGTGGGGGTCCTTGTAGAGGTGGTCGATGCGGTCGGTGTTGAAGTTGGAGGCGCGGCGGATGATGCCGTGGACGGTGTAGCCCTTGTCCAGAAGGAACTCGGCGAGGTAGGACCCGTCCTGCCCGGTGATGCCGGTGATCAGTGCCTGTTTGGTGTCACTCATGGGGATGCCGCGTCCGTTGTTGGCGGGGGTGGTGGAAGGTCCGGGTGAACCGCGAGGCGGTGTGGGTGGGCGGGCGGTCTGCTACGCCGATTGGTGGGCGTCGGTTCGGAGGGTGCGGCTCTTGAGGGGAGTTGCGGAGAGCGGCTGGATCGCGAGCCTCCGGCGGGCCGTTACAGTATCAACCCGCGCCGGGCGACACCAGCGGGCGCGAGGCGGTGGCAGGATCACAAGGCACACACCGGCCGGGGGACCTCGGCCGATCGAGGGTCGAGAGCGATATGGCGCAGATCAAGCGGATTCTGGTGACGGGCGGGGCCGGCTTCCTGGGCTCGCACCTCTGCGAGCGGCTCGTGGAGCAGGGGCACGACGTCATCTGCCTCGATAACTTCTTCACCAGCCAGAAGACCAACGTGGCTCACCTGCTCGACCACGACAACTTCGAGCTGGTCCGCCACGATGTGACCCATCCCATCTGGATGGAGGTCGACCAGATCTACAACCTCGCCTGCCCCGCCGCCCCGGGCCACTACCAGTTCAACCCCATCAAAACGATGAAGACGTCGGTCATGGGCGCGATCAACATGCTGGGCATGGCCAAGCGGTGCAACGCCAGAATCCTCCAGGCGTCCACCAGCGAGGTGTACGGCGACCCGGAGGTGCACCCCCAGCCCGAGTCGTACCGCGGGGCGGTCAACCCCATCGGTCCTCGCGCCTGCTACGACGAGGGCAAGCGCGCCGCCGAGACCCTGTTCATGGACTATCACCGCCACAACAAGGTGGACGTCAAGATCGTGCGGATTTTCAACACCTACGGCCCCCGCATGCACCCCTTCGACGGCCGCGTCGTCTCGAACTTCATCCGCCAGGCGATCACGGGCGACCACATCTCGATGTTCGGCGACGGCTCCCAGACCCGCTCGTTCTGTTACCGGGACGACCTCGTCGAAGGCATCATCCGGACCATGAACTCCGAAGAGGGCTTCACCGGCCCGGTCAACATCGGGAACCCCGGCGAGTTCACCATCATGCAGCTCGCGGAGCTGGTGATGGAGGCGGCGGGCAACAAGTGCACGATCTCGCACAAGCCCCTGCCCGCCGACGACCCGTTGCAGCGCCAGCCTGACATCACGCTGGCGAAGGAAAAGCTCGGCTGGGAGCCGACGGTCCCGCTGCGCGAGGGTCTGAAGAGAACGGTCGAGTGGTTCCGCAGCATCGACATGACGAAGTTCCGGGCGCCGACGCCGAACTACTGATGTGAAGACCGGTTTCGCAAAGGGATCGTGGCACGGGCGGCTCGCCCGTGCGCACGCTCGGCGGGGAACGCGTGATGAGTGAGTCACCGATCATCGTCAATCCCATTACCCCCGCCGACACCCCGGCGTGGATCGCCATGCGTCAGTCGCTCGGTCCAGACTGGTTCTCCCACCGCATCGAGGAGGAGGCCGCTCGCTATTTCAAGACGGGCCTGATCGACCACCTGCGTCACGTCGTGCTCGCGGCCCGTGAAGAGCCCGGCGGGGCGCCGCTCGGGTTTGCTGAGGTGTCGTTGCGCGACTAGGCGGAGGGGGCGAGCACGACGCCGGTGGGGTATTTGGAAGGGTGGTTCGTGGACGACGCCCACCGCGGGCGCGGCATCGGGCGGGTGCTGGTTGAGGCCGGCGAGCGGTGGGCCCGAGAACAGGGGTGCTCGGAGTTTGGGTCGGACGTAGAGATCGAGAACGAGGTGAGCCGACGTGCGCACGAGAGGCTGGGGTTCCGTGAGGTAGCCGTGGTGCGGTGCTTGCTCAAGCGGATCGTGCCGGGCTGAGTCCGGAGAACTGACCGGCGGGTGATGTGCGGCGTGGTGCGCCAGCGGCCGCGCGATCTTCGGCGCACCGCGGCGGATTTTGAAGATTCCGAGCCATCGGCTACGTTCTCACCGAACCCGGCCCCCGGTCCGGGCGAACCACACGCCCGCGTCGTCCGCGGGCATGCTGTGACTGTCTGGAATCGGGCCGGTGTCGTGCGGCCGCGTCTTTTCGAGGAGAGCCTCCAATGCGTCTGACCATGGTCGGCACCGGCTACGTCGGTCTCGTTACCGGCACCTGTTTCGCCAACACCGGCAACGACGTCACCTGCCTCGACGTCGACCCCGCCAAGATCAAGATCCTCGAGGACGGCGGCTGCCCGATCTACGAGCCCGGCCTGCAGGACCTGATCGACAAGAACGTTGCCGCCGGACGCCTGCACTTCACCCTCGACAAGGGCAAGGCATACCGCGAGGCCGACGTGATCTTCATCTGCGTCGGCACGCCGACGGGCAAGAGGGAGGGCGACGCGGATCTGAAGTACGTCATGGGCGCCGCCGACGACATCGGCAAGGTCCTGAAAGAGCTCGGGCCCAACCAGGAGCCCAAGGTCGTCGTGGTCAAGAGCACGGTGCCCGTGGGCACGAGCCACGCGGTGCGCGACCGCATCCACGAGGTCGTGGGCCCCGATATCCCCTTCTCCATCGCCGACAACCCCGAGTTCCTCAAGGAAGGCGCGGCGGTCCACGACTTCAACTACCCCGACCGCGTCGTCTGCGGCATCGAGGACGAGCGGACCGAGGAGATGATGGCCGAGCTCTACGCGCCGTTCGTCCGTTCAGGCAACCCGGTGATGATGATGGACGTGCGCTCGGCGGAGATGGTCAAGTACGCGTCGAACAACTTCCTGGCGACGAAGATCAGCTACATCAACGAGATGGCCGGCCTGTGCGAGGCGTACGGGGCGGACATCGCGAGGGTGCGCGAGGGGATGTGCGCCGACAAGCGCATCGGCAACCAGTTCCTCTACCCGGGTCTGGGCTACGGCGGCTCGTGCTTCCCCAAGGACACGCTCGCGTGCATCGCCATGGGCCGGAGCACGGGCGTGCCCGTGCAGCTCTCGACTGCCGTCCACGAGGTCAACCAGCGCCAGCGCGAGCGCTTCTTCGAGAAGATCGAGGCGCACTTCGAGCCTCAGGGCGGGCTGAATGGGAAGACCATTGCCTTCTGGGGTCTGGCCTTCAAGCCCAACACCGATGACATCCGCGAAGCGCCCGCGGTGACGCTCATGGAGAGGTGCAAGGCGCATGGCGCGGCCTGCCGCGGCTTCGATCGCGTCGCGGCGGAGAACGTCGCGAATGACCATCCGGGTCTCTGCGAGATCGTCGATGACATGTACACGTGTCTCGAGGGCGCCGACGCGCTGGTGATCTCGACCGATTGGGATGAGTTCAAGCAGCCCGAGTTCGCCAAGATGAAGACGCTGCTGAAGAGCCCGACGATCTTCGACGGGCGGAACCTCTACAGCCGCAAGCAGGTCGGTCGCGACGGGTTCACGTACTACTGCGTGGGTCGTGCGCCGGTGACGAACGGGCAGGCCTGATCACTCTCGAGCCGGCATGAGTTGGACGAGCCCCCGGTGCGAGCCGGGGGGTTTCTTGGTGCTCTAGTGCAGCGCGAGCTCGCGTTGGATGAACGGGACCGCCGCGCGGACG
>CAYTSW010000099.1:0-10409 GCA_964440605.1 uncultured Phycisphaeraceae bacterium
CGCGGCGAGAGCTTGGCGTGCTCGTTCACCACGATGGCCCGCCCCCTCGCCGCCAGTGAACCTGCGAGCACCGGGTCGGGCACCGGCACGAGTGCCAGGTCCGGCGCGTCGGGCGACGTGAGCAGCGCGAGCAACTCGGTTTCGGTGTCGATCGTCGTCGGCGGCGGATCGCCCGCCTCCCTCCCCGTGATCTGGTAGTACGACAGGTCGTCCTCGCTCACCGGCCCGTCGTGCACGCCCAGCGGCAGCTTGCTCGCGTCGTACGGCACGTTGCCGATGAGGATGCCGAAGCCGATCGGCACCAGGAGCAGCGGCTCGAAGCCCTTGCGGATCGCCAGCCCGATGAAGAGCAGGCCCACACCGATCATCACGGCGTTCGTCCAGTGGAAGTGCCCGAAGCCGGAGTCCGAGAGGTAGTTGAGGAGCGTGTCGAGCATGGCGCGTCTCTCGCTCGGGCCCTTAGCTGATGCGTGCGACGACTTGCCCCGCCTGCACGGTGTCGCCCGTTCTGACGAGGACCTCGGTCACCGCGCCGTTGATTGGCGAGACGACGTTGGACTCCATCTTCATCGCTTCGAGCACGAGCAGCGTGTCGTTCACCTGCACGTCGTCGCCCACCTTCACGCCCACGCTCACCACCGAGCCGGCGATCGGGCTGCGCACCTCGCCCGATCCCGCGTCGGCGCTCGGCTGAGCCGGGCCACGGGCCGGCCGGGGAGGCGGACCATGGGAAGCGGCTCTCTCCGGAGGCGGCGTCTGAGGCGGACCCGCGCGGCCAACTGCGCTCGGCGCGGGCGACGGGCCCTGGTCGAGGACTTCGACGTCCACGTCGTACGTCCTGCCTTCGACGGTGATGCGCAGCTTCATCGGGCGGTCCTCGTCTCGAGAGTCATCGTTTGGCGCGTGGAGGTTTGTGCGAGCCCATGAGCGATGCGCGCCCGCCGGCGAGCCACGCGTCGGAACGATCCCCCACCAACGCCACACGCCGCACCCGCACGCGTGTGCCCGTCGCCGCGACCGCCGCGGCGGTCAGCACGGCCAGCAGCTCGGGCGTGATCGCCTCGTCTTCCGCCGGAGCCTCGGCGGGGGCGCTCGTTTTCGCCTCGGGCGCAGGAGCGACAGCAGGCGCTCCTTCGGGGCGATCCGCCACCCTGCGGATCAACGCGATCGACGCCAGGATCAACACCAGCGCGACGAACACCACCAGCATGCCCACCGCCATCAGCACCACGCCCGAAGCCAGGTCGGCTTCGGCGTCGGCGAGCGTGATGAGGGGCGTCGGCGTGATCATGGTCAGAGCGGCAGCAGGCCGTGCTTCTTCTCGGGGCGCAGCTCGCGCTTGTTGCGGTAGTACTCCAGCGACTGCGCAACATACCGCCGCGTCTCCCCCGGCTCGATGATCTCGTCCACCATGCGCCGCCCGCCCGCGACATAGGGCGTTGAAAACGTGTTGCGGTAGAGCTCGATCAGCTCGGCGCGCTTCGCGTCGGGGTCGTCGGCGGCGGCGATCTCCTTCCGAAAGATCACCTCCACGGCGCCCTCTGCGCCCATCACCGCGATTTCCGCGCTGGGCCACGCCGCGACCGCGTCGGCACCGAGTTCCTTCGACGCCATCGCGATGTACGCCCCGCCGAACGCCTTGCGCAGGATGACCGTCACCTTTGGCACGGTCGCGGCGGAGTACGCGAAGAGCAGCTTGGCGCCGTGGCGGATAATCCCGCCGTACTCCTGCTGCACGCCGGGCATGAAGCCCGGGACGTCGACGAAGGTGACGATGGGGATGTTGAAGGCGTTGCAGAAGCGCACGAAGCGAGAGGCCTTGTCGGAGGAGTCGATGTCGAGCACGCCCGCGTTCGACGCGGGGTTGTTGGCGACGACCCCCACGCTCCGGCCCATGACGCGCGCGAAGCCGATGACGATGCTCGGCGCGAACGCCGCCTGGATCTCGAAGAAGTCGCCATGGTCGACCACGCGCTCGATGATGCGGCGCACGTCGTACGCGCGGCGGAGGTTGTCGGGGATGATCGAGGCGATATCGGGGTCGGGCATGATGACCGGGTCGTGCTCGAGCACCGGGGAGTCCTCGGTGTTGTTCGAGGGGAGGAACGAGAGCAGCTTCTTGCAGATGCGCACCGCGTCGCGGTCGTCCTCGGCGACGAAGTGCACCACGCCCGAGTAGTGCGTGTGTGCCTCGGGCCCTCCGAGCTGCTCGGCCGTGACGTCCTCGCCCGTCACCTTCTTGATGACGCTGGGCCCGGTGATGAACATCTGCGCCGCCCGCGTCTGGATGATGAAGTCGGTCAGCGCGGGGGAGTACGCCGCCCCGCCGGCGCACGGGCCGCAGATGAGGCTGACCTGCGGCACGACGCCCGAGAGCAGGACGTTCTGGTAGAAGACTCGCGCGTAGCCGGCCAGCGCGTCGATGCCCTCCTGGATGCGCGCGCCGCCGGAGTCGTTGATGAAGACGAAGGGGCTGCCCGTCTTCAGGCTCGCCTCCATCATCTCGACGATCTTCTCCGAGTGGACCTCGCCCGCCGCCCCGCCCGCGACCGTGAAGTCCTGGCTCGCCAGGTGTACCAGCCGCCCGTCCACCGCGCCGGCGCCCGTCACCACGCCGTCGGCCGGCAGATCTTTGCCCTCCATGCCGAAGAGGGTGCAGCGGTGCTGCGCAAAGGCGTAGCGCTCCTGAAAGGAGTCGGTGTCGAGCAGTTCGCCGATGCGCTCGCGCGCGGTCAGCTTGCCCTTGGCGTGGTGCTGGTCGACGCGGTCCTGGCCGCCGCCAAGCTCGATCGCCGCCCGCTTCTCGCGCAACAGCTTGATGCGCTCGGGCATCGTCGGCGGGCCGAGCGGCTTCTCGGCGGACTGCGCAGGCGTCGGTGTGTCGTTGGAGTCGGGCATGGTGGTTCGCGCAGGTTCAGTGCGCCGGCTGGCAGAGTTCGGTCAGCACGCCGTGCGAGGACTTGGGGTGCAGAAAAGCGATCTGGGCGTTGTGCGCACCGGTGCGGGGCGATTCGTCGATCAGCCGAAGATCGACGGCCTTGAGCTCGTCCAGCCGCTGCTGAATATCGCTCACGGTATAGGCCACGTGGTGCAGGCCCTCGCCCTTCTTCTCGATGAACTTGGCGATCGCCGAGTCGTCGCGCGTCGGCTCGAGCAGCTCGAGGCGGACGGGGTTCTCCGCCGGCCCGAGCGCGTAGAAGGCGACGCGGACGCCCTGGTCCTCGACGGTCTCTTCGCCCTCGAAGCGCGCGCCGAGGGTGTGCTCGTAGAAGGCCCGCTGCTCGTCCAGCGAGCGGACCGCGATGCCGATGTGATTGACGCCCTGAGCGTTGATCATGACCCGTCCTTTCGTGGGCGCAAGGACCACGATAGTAGTCACAAACCCGAGGCCGTTGGGCGGCTGCCAAGGGTTCAGTGCGGGTTGCTCGCGTCTTTACGCGCCCTGTGCGCGTGCGTCGTTCAGAAACGCCTCGAGCAGGCGCTCGGCGGCGGCGGCGGGCGTCGTTTCCCCATGCCGGACCGCGTGTTCCAGCTCCGCGCGCATCGCCTTGACCGCCGGCGCACGCTCGAACGCCAGCCGGAGTTCGGTCTGGATGATCTCGCCCATCCACCGCAGCCGCTGCGACTCGCGTTTGCGGTGCAGCGCTCCCGAGGCGCGCATGGATCCGACACGCTGGCGGATCGCCTGCCACACCTCCGGGATCCCCTCGCCCGTCTTGGCGCTGCAGGTGAGCACCTCCGCCACGTCGTGGTCCTCGGATGTCGGCATGCAGCGCAAAGCCGCGCGATGCTCGGCGGCCGCGATCTTCGCCGCCCGCAGGTTGTCCCCGTCGGCCTTATTCACCGCGACGAGGTCCGCGAGTTCCAGCAGCCCGCGCTTGATCCCCTGGAGTTCGTCGCCCGCGCCGGGGAGCATCAGCGCCACGAAGACGTCGGTCATCTGCGCCACCGCCGTCTCCGACTGCCCGACCCCGACCGTCTCGACGATCACCACGTCGTAGCCCGCGGCTTCGCACAGCAGCATCGTCTCCCGCGTCTTCTGCGCTACGCCCCCGAGCGTGCCCGAAGACGGACTGGGCCGGACGAAGGCCTTCGGGTCGTTCGTCAGCTTGGCCATCCGCGTCTTGTCGCCGAGGATGGAGCCGCCGGTGATCGTGCTCGACGGATCGATCGCGAGCACGGCCACGCGGTGCGGCGTTTCGTCGAGCTTCCCGGCGGTAAGCCGCGTGCCGAGCGTTTCGATGAACGTGCTCTTGCCGACGCCCGGCACACCCGTGAGTCCGATGCGCAGGGCGTTTCCGGTGCGGTCGAGGACGCGGCCGAGCAGGTCCTGAGCCGCGACTCGGTGCCGCGGGCTGGTCGATTCGACGAGCGAGATGCTGCGCGCCAGCGCCGAGCGGTCGCCCTCGAAGAGCTTGTCGGCGATCGCGCCGGGATCCACGGGCGTCCGCCGTGCGACGGGTCGCGGGCCGGTCGGCGCGGTGCCGGGTGTGTGCTCCGAAAGATGGTCCTCGCGGGGGGCGCTCACGTCGTCGCGGGCGTCGCGCCTTCGTCGCGTTGCTCGTCCAGCCGGTCCAGGATCACCTCCGCCGCCGTCGAGATCACCGTCCCCGGGCCGAAGATCGCCACCGCGCCCGCGTCGTACAGCGCCTGGTAGTCCTGCGGCGGAATGACGCCGCCCGCGACGATCAGGATGTCCGGGCGGTCCATCGTGTCCAACGCCTGACGCAGCTGCGGGATGAGCGTCAGGTGGCCGGCCGCGAGCGACGAGACGCCGACGACGTGCACGTCGTTCTCTACCGCCTGCTTGGCGGTCTCCTCGGGCGTCTGGAAGAGCGGGCCGATGTCGACGTCGAAGCCCAGGTCGGCGTACGCCGAGGCGACGACCTTCTGCCCGCGGTCGTGCCCGTCCTGGCCCATCTTCGCGATGAGGATGCGCGGGCGGCGGCCCTCCTCGTGCTCGAAGCGTTCGATGCGCGCGCGGACTTTCGTGATCTCGTCGGCCATGGGCCCGACCTCCCGTGCGTACACGCCGCGCACCGCGCGGACTTCCGCCTCGTGACGCCCGAACACCTGCTCCATCGCGCTCGACATCTCGCCGACGGTCGCCCGCGCTCGGGCCGCGACGACGCAGGCCTCGAGCAGGTTGCCGCGACCGGTTTGTGCGACCTCTGTGAGTTCGGCGAGCGCTCGGTCGCAGGCTTCCCGGTCGCGTGTCTCGCGGAGCTGCTTGAGGCGCTGGATCTGCTGTTGACGGACAGCGGTGTTGTCCACCTTCAGCACGTCGACCTGTTCTTCCTGCTTGAGGCGGTACTTGTTGACGCCCACAAGTGTCTGCTGACCCGAATCAATGCGCGCTTGCGTGCGCGCGCTGGCTTCTTCGATCCGCATCTTCGGGATGCCCGCCTCGATGGCCTTGGCCATGCCGCCGAGCTCTTCGACTTCGATGATGTGCTCCCACGCGCGGTGCGCGAGGTCGTGCGTGAGGCGTTCGACGTAGAAGCTCCCGCCCCACGGGTCGACGACCTTGGTCGTGTCGGTCTCGTGCTGGAGAAAGAGCTGGGTGTTGCGGGCGATGCGCGCGCTGAAGTCCGTCGGCAACGCGAGCGCCTCGTCGAACGCGTTGGTGTGCAGGCTCTGCGTGTGCCCCTGCGTCGCGGCCATCGCCTCGATGCACGTGCGCACCACGTTGTTGAAGACGTCCTGCGCCGTGAGCGACCAGCCCGACGTCTGGCTGTGCGTGCGCAGCGACATCGACTTGTCATTCTCCGGGCTGAACTGCTTGATGATCGTCGCCCAGAGCAGGCGCGCGGCCCGCATCTTGGCAATCTCCATGTAGAAGTTCATCCCGATCGCCCAGAAGAAGCTCAGGCGCGGTGCGAACGCATCGACCGACAGCCCGGCATCGATCCCCGCGCGCACGTACTGGAGACCGTCGGCCAGCGTGTACGCCAGCTCGAGATCGGCCGTCGCCCCCGCCTCTTGCATGTGGTAGCCGGAGATGGAGATGGAGTTGAAGCGCGGCATGTTCGAGCTCGTGTACGCGAAGATGTCGCGGATGATGCGCAAGCTCGGCTCGGGCGGGTAGATGTACGTGTTGCGGACCATGAACTCCTTGAGGATGTCGTTCTGGATGGTCCCCGACAGCGCCTCGAGCGCCACGCCCTGCTCCTCGGCCGCGAGGATGTAGAGCGCCATCACGGGCAGCACCGCCCCGTTCATCGTCATCGAGACGGACATCTGGTCGAGCGGGATGCCCTCGAACAGGATGCGCATGTCCTCGATCGAATCGATCGCCACGCCCGCCATGCCGACGTCGCCCGAGACGCGCTCGTGGTCCGAGTCGTACCCGCGGTGGGTCGCCAGGTCGAAAGCGATCGAAAGCCCGCGCTGACCCGCGGCGAGATTGCGCCGGTAGAAGGCGTTGGAGGCCTCGGCTGTCGAGAAGCCCGCGTACTGACGCACGGTCCACGGACGCGTGACGTACATCGTTGCGTACGGCCCGCGCAGGTAAGGCGGCAGGCCCGGCATCGTGTGCAGATGCTGCACGTCTTCGAGGTCTTCGCGCCCGTACTCGGGCCGCACGTCGATGTGCTCGGGCGTCGTCCAGAGCAGTTGATCCATCGATTGCCGCGTCTCGGCCTCGATCGTCTGGTGCCAGTCGCTGGATGAGGGCGCATCGGTCGGAGGCGGGCCGAGCGGGATGTCGGCGAAGCTGGGAATGGTCATACGAGGACCCCTTCCTCGGCCAAGAGCTGCGTGAGCGTCGCGACGACGTCGCACTTGATGAAGATGAACAGCTCCACGCCGGCGGCTCGATAGTCGGCCTCGTGCTCGCCGGGGGCCCCGGCGAGCACCACCGTCCGGGCTCCCGCCTTGTGCAGCGCCGGGGCGACCTCGCTCACCTGCTGCTCGTAGCGCTGGTCGGTCGAGCAGAGGACGGCGATGTCGGCGCCGGTCTCGGCGAAGTTCGTTGCCGCCTCGCGTGTGTCGTTCGCGGGACGGGCGGGGATGACCTCGAAGCCGCCGGCCTGGAAGAAGCCGGTGCTGAAGCCCGCGCGAGCGTTGAACTCGGCGCGCGTGCCGAGGCGGACCAGCGCGACGCGGGGGCGCAAGCCGTGCCGGCGCTCGTGCTCGTCCGCCGCGTCGCGCAGGCGTTCGTACGCCTCGGCGTAGGGGTGCGGCGTGACGGGCATGTCGAGGGTCGCCGGCTCGCCTTGGAAGACGCGTTGCGCGAGATCGCCCAGCGTCGCCCCCTTCGCGACCGCCTCCATCGCCGCCTTGGCGGCGCCGCCGTCCGTAGCGCCCTGCGGCACCAGGCGCACGGCTTCCCACGCGTCGAGTGCTTCGCGGTGCGCGAGCAGCCGCTTGCGGGCGGCGGCGGCGACCGTCGCGTGCGCCACCTGCGTCGTTTCCACGTCGCGCTCATCGAGGATCGGGAACTCGCTTACGCCGACCAGCGCGTCGCGACGCGTGCTGATGTTCCGCTCGCGCAGAGCCTGCGCCTCGCGGAGCTGTTCGTGCACCCAGCCCGACGTGAGCGCCCTGGCCATGCCGCCCTGGCGCTCGATCGCCTGGAAGATCAGCCACGCCTTGTCGGCGAGCTGGTTCGTCAGCGACTCGATGTACCACGACCCGCCCGCCGGGTCGCCGACGCGCAGCAGGTGGGCTTCCTCGGCGAGGATCGTCGCGGTGTTCCGCGCGATCCGTCGCCCCCGCGCCGAGGGCAGGCCGATCGCCTGTTCGTAGGGCGCCGAGGTGATGACGTCGGCCCCCGCGATGCTCGCCGCGAAGAGGCACGCCGTGTTGCGCAGCATATTGACCCAGGCGTCGCGCGTCGTCAGCACACGCTTGCTCGTGCGCACGTGCATGCGCATCCGTGCCGAAGCGTCGGACGCCCCGGCGTGCGTCGCGACCCGGTGCCACAGCCGACGCGCGGCACGCAGTTTCGAGGCCCCGAGGAAGAAGTTCGAGCCGACGGCGTAGCTGAAGAGCATCTGCCGGCACGCGTCGTCTACCGACAGGCCGCGCTCGGTCAGCGCCCGCAGGTACTCCACGCCCGTCGCCATCGAGAAGGCCAGGTCCTGGGCCGCGGTCGCGCCCGCGTGGTGGTACGGCGCCGAGCCGACGCGGACCGACGTCGCGCGCGGGTACGTGTCGCGTGTGTGGGCCGCGAGGTCGGCCATCTGGTCGAAGGCGCCCCCCAGCGATTGCGGCAGGCGAGCGTCGCGAGCCAGCACCGCCAGCGGGTCGGCGTTGAAGGCGCCGCGAGCGCCTTCTCGCGCGACGCCTCGGTGTTCCCAAAGCGCCATCACCAGTGCGCTCGCCGGGAGGAAGGCCGCGCCCGCTTCGAGGGCCAGAGCGATCATCTCGAGGTGCACGCCCTCGAAGGCGTGGTCGAGGTCGTGCAGCGTGGAGAGCGAGGCGCCATCGCGCCCGACAAAGTGCCCGCCGCCCGGCGCATCGGGGTCGCGGCCCGAGCGGCCGGCGAGGTCTAGCCGGAGCAGGACCGACCCGACACCCGCCTCGAGGTCTTCGAGCATGGCGGCGTTGAGCTGGTCGAGCATGGGCTCGGCCCGCTCCTGCCGAAGGTCCCACGCGCAACGGTGCCGGCCGAGGTAGTCCACGCCACGGGTGAAGGGCGGCCAGCCTGCATGGGGAGGGACATGCCCATCCGCGTGCGACGCGTCGGCCGGCGGCGTGAAGAGCGGCTGGACGCGTATGCCCTCGTAGGTGTGCGTCACCAGCTTCTTCTCGAAGGGCGCGCCGCGCAGATCGCGCTCGACGATCTGCCGCCACTGCTCTTCCGAGACGGAGGGGAAGTGCTCGGTCAGGTCGAGCTGACGGGGAAGCGTGGGCATCGTGCACCGCCTTGTGGAGCGAAAGCAGAGGTGCGTCCCGGCCAGCCCATTGCGTGAATGGGTGGTGGCGGGGGGGAAGCGGTGCGGGTGGGATTCGAACCCACGAAGGGCTTGCGCCCTTAACGCATTTCAAGTGCGTCGCCTTCAGCCGCTCGGCCACCGCACCGGGACGCCGCCTGATGGTCGTCGGCGCGCACCACGATAGCAGCGTGCACGCCAGCGCAGGGGCGTTTGAAGCATCATCCGAGCGAGTTGCACACGCTTTTCGCTCAGGCGGTATAAGCGGCTCGATGAGCGATCGCAACGTCATCCTGTGCCCGGGTCAGGGCGCACAATCGGTGGGGATGGGCCGGGACTGGTTCGAGGCGTCCCCCGAGGCGGCGCAGACCTTCGGCAGCGCCGATGAAATCCTGGGCGATCGCCTGCCCGACAAGCTCTCCAAGCTTTGCTTCGAGGGCCCGGAGGAGATTCTCAACCGGACCGACGTCGCCCAGCCGGCCATCTTCGTCTGCTCCGTCGCTGCTCACCAGGCGATGTTCGCCGGGGGCTCGGCCGACACGCTGGCCGCGACCGCGGGCCTTTCGCTGGGTGAGTACACCGCTCTGCACCTGGCGGGGGTCATGAGTTTCAGCGACGCGCTGGAGTTGGTCGCGCTGCGTGGTCGGGCGATGCAGGACGCCGCGGAAGCATCCGAGAGCTCTATGGTCGCCCTCACCGGGGCGGACGAGGAGCAGGCCCGGGCGGTGTGTGATCGGGCGGGCGACGGCGAGCCCCTCGTCTGCGCGAACTTCAACGCGCCGGGGCAGGTGGTCATCAGCGGCGCCAAATCAGCCTGCGAGCGGGCGCTGAGCGTCGCGCAGGAGATGGGCCTTCGGGCGACGGCCCTGGCGGTCGCTGGGGCGTTCCACTCGCCCTTCATGGCGCCCGCGGCCGAGCGGCTGGGCAAGGCCCTCGCCGAGGTGGACCTTTCCGCTCCCCGGTGCCCTGTTCTGTCCAACGTCACCGGGCGTCCGCACGGCGAAGAGGAGCGGGAGGGCGACGAGGCCGACGCCATCCGGCGTCTGCTGGTGGAGCAGCTCACTTCGCCGGTGCGGTGGAGCGACTGCTGCCGTTGGCTCGTCGGGCACGTGAGCGGCGAGGGCGTGGCGTACCATGAGTTGGCCCCGGGCAGGGTGCTCGCGGGCCTGATGCGACGGATTGACCGAGGAACGAAGGTGGTCTCGCATGACGCGCCGAGTTCGTAAAGGCGTAACCGCGGTAAGCTTGGTGGGCCTGCTTCTGGTGGGTGTTTCGGGTTGCGGCGAAGAACCCCCGCCTCCGCCTCCTGCACCGCCGCCAGCTCCGCCACCGGTAACGCCCCCGAGCGAGGCGCTCGTCGAGCTCGAGGACGATCCGTTCATCCAATGGCCCACCGAGCGGACCGCGGGCACCTTCGAGGACATGGAGCAGGTTGTCGACTTCGTCCAGGCCTTCGCCTCGGGCGACCGCGATCGCCTCATGCCGCTGCTCGGGCCCACGACACGCGAGAACTTCCGACAGCTCTACGAC
>CAYTSW010000100.1:0-5563 GCA_964440605.1 uncultured Phycisphaeraceae bacterium
ATCGCCTTGACCAGGCCTTCCTCGGCATCGGGGTGAAGCGAGGTGGCATACGCGCGCGGCTCGGTCCGGCGGTACGAAAACGCCGCCTGCGCGTGCAGTATCTTGCTGTCGGCGGTCATCAGGTAGCCGTCGGTGCCGGGCGTGAGCCGGTTGCGGCCCTGGCCCTGCTGATCCACAGGCCGGCCCGGGTCGTACCCGCCGGGCATGAAGTCACGCGCGAGCTGCTGCTGAACCTGCGCCGTCGAGACCTTCACGATCTCGCCGAACCCCCTGGGCAGGCTCAGGACCGGGCCGGGCTGTAACGGCTCACCCACGATCTCACCGAAGCGCACGCGCAGGCCCAGCTCGCTCTCGTTGACCTGCTGAAAACCGCTCAGCGCAAAGAGAATGACCATGATGACCATCACGCCCTGCAAGAGGCGATAGGTCAGCCCGAGCGCGTCGCCGAGCGACTGGTTCGCGGCTTCGAGCGAAGCGGCGCGGACCGCGCGGGCGTCTTCCTCACGGAGCCGCGCCGAAGCAGCGCGACGCGGCGCTTCGACGGGCATCGCCTCGATCGACTCATCTCCGTGGAGCCGCCCGTCTTCGGGCGGGAGATGCGTGTCGTTGGAGTCCTGCGTCACTCAGAGCCCTCCTCATCGTCGGCGTCGCTGTTCTGCGGGGTCTGCTGTTCCCGGCCGATCGCCTCGATCTTCTCCAACGCGCCCGGGTCAAAGAGCCGCGTGCCGAACATCGTCGTCGGCAGGATGAGCGTGGCGCGCCGCCCCAGCCCGTCGCGGATGAGTTCGAGTTGCGCGAGGAACTCAGCCAGCTCCGGCGCTCCGGCTTGCGCGGCGTAGAACGGGGCGGCCGCGCGTTCGCCTCGGGCGCGCTGCTGTCCCGCCTGAACGTTCGCAAACGCTTCGATGCGCTGCGCCTGGCTTTCTGCCTGGGCCCGCAGCGAAGCCGCCTCGGCCTCCCCTTCGGCCTGAAGAGCCGACGAGATCGTCGCCCGCTCGCCCCGCATCGCCTCGAAGATCTGCTCCGTCACGTCCTGCGGCACCATCAACTCGTTGATCCCGACGAGGCCGATCGCGATGCCGTATGAGCTCACCTCCCCGCCGCCCTCTTCCGACGGGGCCTCGAGCCGGCGCAGGATCGCGGCCTCAAGATCGTCGAGCCGCGACGCCTCGGGTCCCGCCGCGAGCAGCTCGTTGAAGCGGAAACGCGATACCTCGCTCATCGCGCTGCGGAAGAGTTCCCGCAGGGTCTTCTCCGCCTCGATGTATTGCTCAGCAGCACCCGGGCCAGCTTCTTGGCGGAAGCGCTGGTAGAAGGTCCGGGGATCCGAGACGCGCCATGTCAGGAACCCGCCCACGACGACGGGCCGCTGGTCCGCGGTCGTCTGTTGTTCCGGCACCCGCTCGAGGAACCGCGCCCGCGTGTCGTAGACCGTGACGTTCTGGATCGGCGCCGGGAGTTTGAACTCCAGACCGGGCTCGAGGATCACGCTGTCCTCGCCCGCCTTGCCGAACGTCGTGACGACGGCGGCGTCGGTGAACCGGACCGTGTAGGTCGTCATGAAGAGGACAAAGCCTGCGACAATGATCGCGGCGACGACGCCGAGCAGTACGTTGCGCACGGGTCAGTTTCCTTCCAAGGGTTGGTTGGCTTCCTCAACCGCGTCGAGGACGCCCGCGCCCGTGAGGTCGGGGTTGATTTCCTTCTGATCGATGGTCACGCGGATTTCGAAGGGCGAGATCCACACGCGCTTGCCCTGCGCGGCCTCCTGCAACGCCTCCACATAGCGCTGGGCCTTGAAGGTCTCGGGCGCAGCGCGGAAGGCTCGCACCAGCCCCTGCCACGCTTCGGCCCGCGCGCGCTCCGAGAGCACACGCGACCAGCGGTCGGCCCGAGCCCGCGCCACTTCGATCGACGCTTCGCCCCCCGCGTCCAGCAGCAGGTCCTGAACACGCTTCTCCGCTTCCGCCAGACGCACCTGCTCCTCGCCCGAAGCGTCCGGACCCACCGACTCGCGGATCGCGTCGAGCTCCTCGAGAGCCTCGACGAGCGACTCGGCCAACTCGATATCGCCCACGACCGCCGACAGCGTGCGGATGCGCAGCGCCTGCGCCTGCGAAACCAGAGCATCGCGGAAGTAACGCGCCCCCTCCACCCGCTCGAAGTCCGTCGCGGTCTCCTGCGGCGGGCGGAAACCCTGCAACCCGACGAACAACAGCTCCACGCCCGCGTCCATCGCGTCGTACGCCGACTGGATCCGAAGACGCAGCGCGTCTTCCAACTCCGCTCGACGCGGGCCGAGCAAACCCTCGAGGTCATGCAGCAACATGAACCGCGTCACCTCACGCGCCGCGGCGGCCTCGAGCACGGAGCGCCGCACCGCTTCAGGATCGTCCGACGGTCCGTCCTGACCGAGCCCCAGGTAGTCTCGCAGCGAGCGGACGACGTAGTGCACCGGCACCTCGCCCGCGGCCAGAGCGACAGCGTTCTCATCGCCCAGACCCCCGCTCGTGCTGGCGGCACGCACGAGCAGCAGTTCCTGACCCGTCGGGCTCTGCGTCGTCCACAGCAGCGGCTCCGACTCGTCCGTCGCCATCGGTGAGCCGATGAGGATGCGCTGCATCGACCGCGCCGGAAACCGCTCGACCTTCGCGAAGGGCCAGGGCTTCTTGAACACAAGGCCCGAGTCGAGCTCCTCGCCCACGACCTGCCCGCCGTCGAGCAGCAGCGCCCGCTCGTGGGGCTGCACCACGACCACCGCTGTCAGCAGCCAGAGCGTGAGGCCGCAGAGCACCGCCAGCCCGATGATCGAGCGGCTGACGAGCTTGTAGAACCACGTCGAAGAGACATCGAAGCCGAACTGGTAGTTGATCGCCTCGGAGATCGACTCCGCCAGGCGGTCGGGCGCCGCGAGGAAGGCGAGCACGCGCGAGTCGAACGCCGGACGCAGGAACTCGCCGGCTTTGCGCGGGCGATAGATCGTCAGCACGAAGTTGAGCAGGATCTCGAGCCCGAGCAGCCCCATCAGCACGTCGATGACAACGGGGACATACTTCAAGGGCCAGACCGCGATGTCCGCGATCGCGAGAAAGTGCGCAAGGGCGAGGATCGCGCCAACCAGCGCCGCGCCCACCGCCGACGCCGCGCCGGCGTTGAGCAGCGACCACACACGCTGCTTGGCCATCCCCGCGACGAACCGCCCCAGCACGAAGCCCGCGGCCGCCAGCCCCACCCCGATCCCGATACCCCAGCCCGGCTCGCCCGGCCCCACGAAGGGCGTGCGCTCGGCGTACTCGCTCAGATCGGTCCCGAATCGGACCAGGCAGCTTGTGATGAATCCACCGGCGACCAGAAGAGAAAGCGTCGGGAGAAACCACTTATGCATCCAGGCGAGCCGGTCCGCCTGCACACGCTCACCCGACTCGTCCTCGAAGACGGAGGTCTCGGCCATGCCCGACTGGCGGTACGCCTCGTTCTCGAGCGCTTCGAGGCGCTCGCGCTTGTGCTGGTGGAAGACCAGCGCAACCCCGAACCACACGGGCACGCCCAGCAGCACGAGGATCGAGCCCGCCATCGCACCGCGATCGGGTCCGAAGATGCCGTAGAGCAGCAACGCGACGCCGAGCACGACCTGAGCGATCAGGCCGATGATGCTGACGGTCACCGCACGTTGATAGGAGAGATGATCGGCGTTCATGCAAACTCGCCACGCTCCGGAAGCAGGTGAGAAGAAAGCGTCCCAACGTCACGCGGGGCCGACGCGCACGCCAACCCTGCGCTCGCTCTGCAACCCGCTCGCGCGGCTCCTCGCCGCGGAAGCAGTAACGCTCCGTCCGGACCCTCCTCCAGACCCCCCTTCACCGGGCCATCCGAGCCTGCCGGCATCGCGGTTCGCCCCGGCGTTGGTCGAGCCTATTCTGCCCGTCGCCGCCGGTCACGTCCACCGGGACGCGAGTCCGTGCCACGGCCCGGCTGACCAACAGGCCTCGAAGCCGCAATCTGTGCAGTCCCAGTACGCCCCCATCCCGCGAACGGTTCGCGGCTTTCGAGTGTTCGCGAGCGGCGGGGGAGAAGAGGATACGGCAACCGCGCAGCCCGCGGCGTCGAAGGGCTGATGGCCTCGCTACCCTCTGCCACCCGCACGCTTCATCCGCCGCCGACGCCGATCGAGCGACAACGAGACACGCGCCATGCCCGCACAGCTCCTTGCCATCGCACGCAACACCTTCACCGAGAGCGTGCGCCAACCCATCTACTTCATTATCATCTTCCTGTCCGGAATCCTGCAGGTCTTCAACACCACCCTCAGCCACTACTCCATGGAGTACTCGGCCGAGACCGAAGTCGTCAAAGACGACAAGATCCTCCTCGACGTCGGCCTCGCGACCGTCCTCGTCGCCTGCACCCTCCTCGCCGCCTTCACCGCCACCAGCGTCCTCTCACGCGAGATCGAGAACCGCACCGCCCTCACCGTGGTCTCCAAACCCGTCGGGCGCCCGCTCTTCGTGCTTGGCAAGTACCTCGGCGTCGCGGCCGCACTGATGATGGCCGCCGTCATCATGCTCACCTTCTTCTACTTCGCCCTCCGCCACGGCGTGATGTCCACCGTCCGCGACCCCTACCACGGGCCCGTCCTCACCTTCTCCATCGGCGCCACACTCCTCGCCATCGGCATCGCCATCTGGACCAACTTTTTCTACGGCTGGGTCTTTCCCTCCACCGCATCCTTCGCCCTGCTCTGCCTCCTCCCGCCCGCCTACCTCGCCGCCCTCCCCCTCGACCCCGGCTGGGCGCTCCAGCCCTTCCTCGCAGACGTCAAGCCCCAGGTCCTGCTCGCCTCCGCCGCGGTGCTGCCATCCATCCTTGTCCTGACCGCGGTCGCGATCACAGCCTCCACGCGCCTGGGACAGGTCATGACGATCGTCATCTCGGCGGCGGTCTTCGTCGCCGGCCTGCTCTCCAACTACCTCATCGGGCGCTTCGCCTACCAGAACACCCACATCGCACGCGTCGAGTCTGTCGAGATCCCGCTCGACGAGCCCACCCTCACCGACGCGGGCGACTCCGTCACCATCGTCCTCGACGCCATCCCACGCTCCGACTTCGACCCCGGCGACCCCGTCTACTACGGCCCCAACCCCAGCGGCATCGCCCTGGCCGTCCCCAACCAGGAGCCCTTCCGGGGCGACCCGACCAACATCGCCGACGTCGCCGGCCCCGAAGCGCCCGACGCACTCGTCGTCCGCGACGCCGACGACGAAACGCGCACGTACACCATCGTCAACTCTGGCGGCTTGAACGTCGCCCGCCTCCCCCGCGAAGGCGACTACGTCTTCGTCACACCGACCGCGATCAATCCCGCGGCCATCGCTGTCTGGAGCGCCATCCCGAACCTCCAGTCCTTCTGGCTCATCGACGCGGTGACCCAGGGCCACGACATCCCGCCGCGTTACCTCTACCTCGTGTACGCCTACGGCGCCGTGCAGATCACCGGCTTGCTGGGCTTGGCCGTCTTCCTCTTCCAGAAGCGCGAAGTCGGCTGATGACGCTCGCGTGCCACGGG
>CAYTSW010000100.1:5663-10377 GCA_964440605.1 uncultured Phycisphaeraceae bacterium
CCGTCTTCCTCTTCCAGAAGCGCGAAGTCGGCTGATGACGCTCGCGTGCCACGGGGCGCTCGCAACCCGTGCTTTGTCATCGTGCCACGGGTTGTTCGCAACCGGTGTTCTTCGTGCACGCGGAAAGCACGGCTTGCAAGCGAGCCGTGGCACATCCATGACGCGTTCTCACACCTGACGCAGGAACCGCACGTCGTTCTCAAACAGCAGGCGGATGTCCGGGATGCCGTAGCGTCCCATCGCGATGCGCTCGATCCCGAAGCCGAAGGCGAAGCCCGTCCACTTCTCGCTGTCGAGCCCCACCGCTTCGAGCACGTTCGGGTCCACCATCCCGCACCCGCCCAGCTCCACCCAAGACGCCGGCTTCTCCGGGTTCAGGCGGATCTTCATGTCGAACTCGGCGCTCGGCTCGGTGAACGGGAAAAAGCTGGGCCGCAATCGCACCTCGGCGTCGGCACCGAAGTACTCCCGCGCGAAGCGGAAGAGCGTCGTCTTGAGGTCCACCATCGTCACGCGCCGATCAACATACAGCCCCTCGATCTGGTGGAACATGAACGAGTGCGTCGCGTCCACCGTGTCGGGCCGATACACCCGCCCGGGCGAGACGATCTTCACCGGCGGCCCCCACCCCCGTGCCACCGCGTCCTCCAGCACGCGGATCTGCACGGTCGACGTCTGCGACCGCAGCATCCGCGGCCGCGGCTTGCCGTCGGGCTCCTCAACGTAGAAGTTGTCGATCGGCTCCCGCGCCGGGTGGTCGTCGGGGATGTTCAGCTTGACGAAGTTGTGCTCGTCGTCCTCGAGCTCGGGCCCCTCGGCGACCGCGAAGCCCATCCGCCCGAACACCGCGCACAGCTCGTTCCGCACCCGCGAGATGATGTGCCGACGCCCCAGCCCGCTCTCCAGCCCCGGCTCGGTCAGGTCGAGCATCGGCCCGCTCGCGACGGCTCCGCCCCCGCCCGCGCCGCCCGCGCCCACCTTTTTCGCCTCGAACGCCCCCTCCAGCGCCTGTTTCACCTCGTTGAGCCGCTTGCCGACCGCCGGCTTGTCTTCCCTCGCGACGTCCTTCAGCCCCGAAGCCGCGGCCTTGAGCCGGCCCTTTGAACCGAGAAACGCCACCCGCCACGACTCCAAAGCCGCCGCGTCACCGGCCGCCTCGAGCGACGACAGCCCCTCCCGTTCCAGCGCGTTGAGTTCCTCGAGCATGCCGCCACTCTACACCGAGGCGCCCAGCGTGATGTCGAGCATCACACCATCATCCTCCGGTGTCAGCCTCATCCCCTCGCACGCCGCCGGCACCAGCAGCGTCCGCCCACGCTCGGCCCGCACCGGCTCCCCGCCCGACGCCTCCACCCGCGCTCCAGTCGAGACCAGCATCAGCACGCGCGGCCCATGGCCGCCCGTTTCGATCGTCAACGGCTCGCCGGGCGTCAGCCGGCGCTCGGTCATCGCGTAGTGGGGGGTCGCGATGCTTGCCGGTTCCCCGTCGCGCGCGCACGCCGGCGGGTCGCACGCCCCCATCGTGGCGCACGCCAACGCCTCCGCAATGTGCAGCGTCCGGCCCGTGCGGCCCCAGTCGTGCAGGCGGAACGTCGTGTCGCTGGGCGTCTGCACCTCCGCCACCAGCACTCCCGCGCCCAACGCATGCACCGTCCCGCTCTCGAGATGGTGAATCTCACCCACCCGCGCCGGCACGTGCTGCAGCACGTCCTCCACGCGACCGGCTTCCACCGCCTTGCGAAACGCCGCCCGGTCCACCCCGTCGTGCACGCCCGCGTAGATCACCGCTCCCGGCTCGGCCGCCACCACGTACCAGCTCTCCGTCTTGAGGTGACACCCCGGATGGGCGTTTGCGAACGCCGCCGATGGGTGGACCTGCACCGACAGGTTGGTGCGCGCATCGAGGTACTTCACGAGCAGCGGGAAGCCGTCGTCGGGCGTGAGCCGGGCGTTGCCGAGCAGCGCCTCGCCGAGTTCGATCGCCACCTCGCGCACCGTCCGCCCCGCCATCGTGCCCGAGGCGATGACGCTGTGGGCTCCGCCGCCGCCCCCGCCGTCGACCGAGGTCGATGCGAGGTCCGCCAGTTCCCAGCTCTCGCCGATGGGCTCATCGCCCTCGGGCAGCGGCTTGCCGAACTGCGCGAGGCGTCGCCCGCCCCAGACCTTGGGCTTGAGGATCGGCTCCAGAACAAACGGCTCGGGTCGCACGCGGGTCTCCTCCAGCAGGGGGCATCGGCCAAGGGGCAGGTACGCGTCGATCCCGGCACGCGTTCACCCGCCCACCTCCATCGCGCGATCCGCCGTCCCGTGCTTCTCGGACGCCTCATCCCGCTTCTCGACCGCCTTGAGCGCCGCCCGCCCCAGCCGAGGCAGCCAGCCGGCCTCTTCCGTCGGCAGCGCGACCGCCTCGCAGGCGTCGCGTCCGCGGCGTTTCTTCTCCGGGCGATAGAGCCACCGCCCGAGCACGCCCAGAAGCCCCGCCTCCGTCGGCCCGACCGACACGCCCCGCACGCCCTCCGCCGTGCGCTCGAGCGTCGCCATCAGTGCCTCGTCGTCGAGCGTTGCCTCCGAAACGTCTGCCACCCACCGCACCCCGCCCGAGCCGAGCGTCATCAGCCGGACGTGCCCCGCCCGCTCGCTTGGCGTCGCGACCACCCACGCCGTGCGCGCGAGCGACGCCGCCCAACGCATCGACCCGTGCTTGAGCTTCGACGCCCGCTCGACGAACAGCTTCTCCCGCTCGGCTTCCTCGAAGCGCAGATCGTTCGCGGCTTCGCGCATCGCCCGCTCGCGCACCGCCAGCCCGCGATCGACGCCCAGTTGCACGAACGTCGCCGCCTCGCCCATGCGGGCGCGGTAGCGCTCGAGCGTCTCGCTCCCGTCGCACGCCGCGGGGCAGCGGCCCATCTCCTTGTACGCGCACGCCGTCGCGTCGGGCGCCCGCACCAGCAGGTGATGATGCCGGCACAGGTCGAAGGCGTCGATCAGCCCGTCGATCATCCCCCCCGCCGCTTTCTTTTCGCCCAACGGCCCGAGCACCGCGATCGTCCCGTCGAGATCCACGCCCGCCAGCTCGCGCGACGACACCTTCTCCGGCTTGGGATGCGTCGCGTCCAGCTTAATGCGCACCCACCAGGAGGCCAGCGCGTCCGTCACCCCGTCCACCAGCCTTGGCAGCCGATCGCGGGCCGCGATCATCCACGCGATGTCGCGCTCGAACCCGCCGCCGACGGTCACCCAGCCGACTCGGGCGGTCACCGCTCGGTAGTCCGTCTTGCCCTTCTCGGGCGTCGTCAGCGTCCGCCGAACCAGCGCCCGCACGTCCATGCCGCTCGACACCAGCACCGCCTCGCCCGAGGCGGCCTCCAAGGTCACCACGCCCGGCGTCGGCGGGGCCGCGAGTGTCCAGTCGGACCCATCGCTCATATCCTGCGGCGGCGGCGGCGGCGGGACGTCGAGCCACGTCCATGTCTGTCGGTTGATCAGGGGCGAGCCCGGCGCGGCGGGGGGCACCGGTCAGCTCGAGACGGCGTCACGCCCGCTCGAGCGGGGGACGGCGTCGAGGGGCACACGCGGCGCGTCGCCGTCCTTCGGAAACGCCATGCCCGTGATCGTGCTCTCGAAGACCAGCCGATCCTCCACCAGCCCCTGCAGCATCGTCACGAAGCGCCGCTCCGAGTACTTGGTGCAGCGGCAGAGCAGCAACAAGTCGTCACCCGGGACGACCTGCCCGCGGAAGGCGGTGTTCTCGATCCGCGTGAAGCCGGCGAACCACTTCGCGCCACTGCGCTTGTAGTACAGCCAACTCGAGAGCTGGGCCCCGGCCTCGACCAGCAGCACGCCGGGCATGATCGGGCGGGTCGGGATGTGCCCGGCGCACCAGAACTCATCGTCGTGAACGTGTTTGCGCGCAACGCCGTGGTCGAACGCCTCGTCGTGCCAGACGATCGAGTCGAGCAGGAGCATGTCGCCCCGGTGCGGAATCACGGCGGCGACGCCCTCGAGGTCCGCAGCGGTGGCGCTGAGGTCCAGCGCTTCGAGATCGATCAGGAGTTCCGAAGGCATCGCTCACACAAGCGCAGAACGCGCATGCTGTACCGCGGCAGCGCCCCGATCGGTCGCCGGGGCGGTGCGCGGCAAGGTTCTGGGGTTCAGTCGTCCGTGCGAAGCTCGAGAACCTTCGCTCGAATCTCCTGAGCGGTGTTCTTCACTTCCTGCATCTGCTTGCGCACACGCGTGCCCGCGGCCTTGTTGCCGCCCTCGGCCTTCTGGACGTCGTCCTCGATCTCGGCGACCAGACGCTTCAGCGTTTCATATTCCTGCACGGTTGGGCTCCTTCGCGGCGTCCCGGGCCCCGCAACGGGCACAAGGACGAGCGGTTCGGGTTTCGGTTGGTAGATCCAAGCCAAGAGTCTTACCGAAACCTAGCCCGCCCGCAAGCCGCCATCCCGCCGCTGGTCCACCAGAAGCCCAATCCACGCGTCGGTAACGCCGTCGGCGACTGCGGGTTCACGACCGACTCAAGGCGGCTCCGAGGCGCTCCAGCGCGACTTCGATGAGCCCTTCGCCGGACGATCCGTCCTCGGGCCAGGCCGACTGCCCGACGACAACGCTTCCCGCCCGTCGCTCAGCGGCGCAGGCGGGCGAGCTCCCGCTGGCCTCGACCAGCGAACGCAGGTGAGCAACACGCTCGGGCGGCCCGCACACGACGCAG
>CAYTSW010000101.1:0-10339 GCA_964440605.1 uncultured Phycisphaeraceae bacterium
ACCCAAGACAGCGCAAGCATCAAACAACTCTTGCATTACAGATTTCCCCGCCGCTCCTGCTCCAGCTCCAGCGCCTCGAACAGCGCCTTGAAGTTCCCCTTGCCGAAGCTCTGCGAGCCGCGGCGGCAGATGATCTCGAAGAACAGCGTCGGGCGGTCCTGCAAGGGCTTGGTGAACAACTGGAGGAGGTAGCCCTCGTCGTCGGCGTCGACCAGGATGCCCAGGTCTCGCACGCGCTCGTGGTCTTCGCGGACGGCCTCGTGGCCGTGCTCTTTGAGGGTCTTGTTCACCCGGTCCCAGACGATGTCGTAGTAGGTGTCGGGGAGGTTGAGGAAGTCCACGCCGCGGCCGCGGAGTTCCGCGACCGAGGCGAGTTCGTCGTCGGTGCGCAGGGCCAGGTGTTGGATGCCGGGCGTCATGTCGTGCCACTCGAGGTACTCGAGAATCTGGCTCTTTTTCTTGCCCGGCGCCGGCTCGTTGATGGGCATCTTGATCAGGTGGTTGCCCGAGGCCATGACTTTGGACATGAGCGCGGAGTATTCCGTGGAGATGTCCTTGTCGTCGAAGTGCTTGAACATCTTGAACTCGAGGACGTTCTCGTACCAGTCCACCCAGTGGTTCATCTTGCCCTCTTCGACATTGCCCACACAGTGGTCGACGTACTTGAGGCCGCATGGGTGCTTGGCGTTGAAGGCGTTCACGGGGGCGTCGTAGGGGCGGAACATGGGCATGAAGGCGCCGCCCTTTTTGACGTTGGGGAGCTCGTAGGCGCCGGAGCGGGAGATGAAGCTATGGATGACGCGCCCGTAGGTCTTGACGGCGGCGATCTGCACGCTGCCGTGCTCGTCCTTGATCTCGCGTGGTTCGAAGGCGGAGACGCCGCCGTTGGCCATGGCGCGCTCATAGGCGGCTTCGGCGTCGAAGACGGTGAAGGCGACGTCCTTGACGCCGTCGCCGTACTTGGCGATTTCGTCCGCCGCCGGGTGGTCCTTGTTCATCGGCGTGGAGAGCAGGAGGCGGATGTTGCCCTGGGTGAGCAGGTAGTCGGCTTCGTGGCGTGAGCCGGTGGTAAGGTCGGCGACCTGTGAGATGTTGAAGCCGAAGGTGTGGGCGTAGAAGTAGGCCGCCTGCTTCGCGTTGCCTACGAAGAAGCGCACGTGGTCGACGTCGATAAGTTGCAGCGGGTCGGTGACGGCAGCGCCGCTTGACGCGGGGGTGGTGGTCACGGAAGTCATGGCAGCCTCCTGCTTGGGTGGATTCGGGTGGGCCTGGCCCCTCTCGAAAGCCTACGGAGTGGTGGGGGGCGGTGTTGGGGCGTCGTGGGATCGGTCGCCGGTCGCCGAGCGTGGCGCGACAGGCATGGTTCTTCGCCGAGGATTATCCCGCGCAGGCGGCACAACGCAACGATTTATTCTGCGGATCGGGCATGTGGGCGAATATTCTTCTTGCCGGAGGGGAGTGTATGTGGCATAGTAGCGCGACTCGACTCCGATATTCGGTGGTCGTCGGCGACGCCGCGGCCGCTTCATTCGCACGCACAACGCAGCCCGATCGGGGCGACGGAGGCCGACCGTGACCCGTGCCAAAGCCGACACCGTCAGTTCGACCGCCGAAGGCAACGGGCGGGTCGACGCCTCGGCCAAGCGTGCCGCGGCCCGGTCGCGCGTGAAGTTCGACGCGATCGACCTGGCGATCCTCGACCAGTTGCAGGCCGACTCCAAGATCACCAACGCCACGCTCGCCCAGCGTGTCGGCATCAGTCCGCCCTCGACGCTCGAGCGGGTGAAAAAGCTCGAAGCGGGCGGCATCATCCTCGGGTACCGGGCGTTGATCGACGCGAAGGCCGTCAACAAGACGATCTCCGCCTTTGTCCACGTCACGCTTCGTGAGCACGGCGCAAAGCAACTGCGCCAGTTCGATGACGCGGTCTCCGCCTTCGACGAAGTCCAGGGCGCCTGGCACACCGCCGGCGAGGAGGACTTCATGCTCCGCGTGCTCGTGACGGACATGGACGAGTACGAGCGGTTCGTCGTGCACCGGCTGAGCAAGATCCCGAACATTGGCCGCGTGCGCACGAGCTTTTGCCTCAGCGCCGTGAAGGACGAGACGCGCGTCCCCCTCGACGCCGTCGGCGGCGGCTCCGTCGACGAGGGCTGACGTCTGGTGGCACCGGTCTCCGACCGGTGCGTGCCATCGTGCCACCAATGTCTTCCGTGGGACGGCCTTCCAGGCAGTCTTTCTCGTTCCCAACGGTTAGCCTGCGTCCATGCCGCAGCACACCCGCTTCCAGCCCCGCCCCTTGCCCAACCCGCGCCTCCTCGCCGTCGCGCGGGGCGACGAGCCCGCCGACCTCACCATCCGCGGTGGTCAGCTCGTCAGCGTGTTTCTCCGCACGGTTGTTCCCGGTGATGTATCGATCGCCGACGGCCGCATCGCCAGTGTCGGCCCGAAGCGCGACGCGAAGGAGATCGTCGACGCGGAGGGCGCCATCCTCATCCCCGGCTTCATCGATGCGCACATGCACATCGAGAGCACGATGCTTCGTCCGAGCGTATTCGCACGCCTCGCCGCGGCTCACGGCACCGCTGGCGTCGTCGCCGACCCCCACGAGATTGCCAACGTGCTGGGCCTCGACGGCATCCGCTGGATGATGCGTGATGCCGAGGCCGCGCCGGTGCGTGTGTGGTGGACCGCCAGCTCGTGCGTGCCGAGCTGCCATCTCGAGCACTCGGGCGCGACGCTCACCGCCGACGATCTTGCGCCGCTCTTCGACGACGACCGCGTCATCGGTCTGGCCGAAATGATGAACTTCCCCGGCGCCGCGAACGCTGATCCGGCGGTGCTCGACAAGATCGGCCTCGGCTTGCAACGGCGCGGCCCGATCGACGGCCACGCGCCCGGCCTGACCGGCGACCTTCTCCAGGCGTACGCCGCCGCCGGCATCAACTCCGATCACGAGTGCACCACCGCCGAGGAGGCGCTGGAAAAGGCGGCGCTCGGGATGCAGATCTACATCCGCGAGGGCTCGGCGGCGCGCAATCTGGAGGCACTGCTCCCGGCCGTGAACGATCGCAACGCCCATCGCTTCTCCTTCTGCACCGACGACCGCCATCCGGGCGACCTTGCGCGCGACGGGCACATCGACCACGTCGTGCGCAGGGCCATCGCGCTCGGCCTCGATCCCGCGACCGCCATCGCCATGGGCTCGCTGCACACCGCTCAGCACTACCGCCTGCACTTTCACGGCGGGCTCGCGCCCAGCTACGCCGCTGACCTGGCGATCGTCGACGACCTGCACACGCTCGCGATCCAGAGCGTCTACCTCGCGGGCGAGTTGGTCGCCGAGCGCGGGCGGTGCGTGCTCGACGAGCCGGCGCCCGCCGAGGCCCCGCGCGCTCCCGTCACGATCCCCGACGATCTCTCGCCGAAGGGGCTGCGCGTTGACGCAACGCCGCGCATCCGCGTCATCGGCATGGATCCGACGCAGCTCGTCACCGAGCAGCTCACGCTGGACGCGACGACCCGCGACGGCGCGTGCGTCGCCGATGTCGAGCGCGACGTCTTGAAGATCGCGGTCATCGAGCGCCACGCCGGCACCGGGCGCATCGGGCTGGCGTTCGTCAAGGGCTTTGGCCTTCGGCGGGGCGCGATCGCCAGCACCGTCGGGCACGATGCGCACAATCTCGCGGTCGTCGGCACGAACGATGGCGACATGATCGCCGCGGCTCGCGAACTCGCCCGCGTCGGCGGCGGCCAGACCACCGCCCTCGACGGCGAGATCCTCGCGACGCTCCCGCTGCCCATCGCGGGGCTCATGAGCGACGCGCCGGCGGACAAGGTCATCGGCCAGCAACACGCGCTGCTCGAAGCCGCCCGCGACCGCCTCGCCTGCCCGCACGAAGATCCCTTCATGCCGCTGAGCTTCATGCCGCTGCCGGTGATCCCGAAGCTCAAGGTGAGCGACATGGGCCTGGTCGACGTCGAGCGCTTCGACATCGTTCCTATTGCTGCCGACTGAACTGTCTTTGGTGGGACGGCCTTCCGGGCCGTCTGTCTCTACTCATCCAAAGCAGTCCTCAAAGCTGACAAAGCCGCCCGCAACCCCACAACCACCGTTTCGGTGCTCATGCTCGCCGACGTCGGTCGCTCCACGCACTGCTCCGGCAGTCGCGGCAGGTGTACGAAGCCCGCGGGCACATCACCGCGCCCCGTCTCCCGCAGCCGATGCAGCAGCGCGTACGTCACCTGGTTGCACAGGAACGCCCCGGCGTCGCGGCTCACCATCGCCGGCACACCCGCACCCTGCACCGCCTCCACCATCCGCTTGACGGGCAACGTTGAGAACAGCGCATCGGGCCCGCCCGGCACTACGGGCTCGTCGCGTATCAGCGTCCCCGCGTTGTCCGGGATGCGGTAATCACGCAGGTTCGTCGCGACCCTTTCAAAGGTCAGCCCCGCGGCCCTGTTACTTTCGCCGAGGCACACCACGGCTTCCGGCGATGCGCCGTCAACGGCGTCCAGCAGCACGCGCTCGGCCTCGCGGTCGACGCACGGCAGCGTCGCGCTGATGAGTTCCACGCGCGCGATGGGGGATTCTTCAAGGAGTCTGAGCGCGGCCTGCGACGGATTGACCCGCGATCCGCCGAAAGGCTCGAAACACGTCACCAGAACACGCATGGTCGCCTCAAGATCCCCGCTTCGCCCTTCTAGTATCGCTCGTCGCACGCGTACCCACCGACACCCTTTGACGAGGAGCGTACCGCGATGATCGCCGGGCGGTTCGAGGAGATGACATCCCAGGAGGCGGCCGAACTGATCCCCGACGGCGGGTTCATCGGCTTCAGCGGGTTCACCGCGGCGGGCAGCGCCAAAGCGGTGCCCGAAGCCCTTGCTGAGCGGGCCGAGGCGATGCACGCGGCGGGGGATCCGATGCGCATCCGCGTGATCGCCGGAGCGTCGACGAACGATCTCGTGGATGAGCGTCTCGCCCGCGCCGAGGCCATCTCCTGGCGGGCGCCGTACCAGAGCGCCCGCACGTTGCGCCGCCAGATCAACAGGCAGGACACCAAGTTCGCCGACCTGCACCTGTCACACCTCGGGCAGATGCTCGGCTTCGGATTCCTCGGCGAACTCGATGTCGCCGTCGTCGAGGCGACGGAGATCACCGCGGACGGGCGCGTCTACCTCGCGACGTCGAGCGGCGTCACGCCGCACCTGCTGCACCACGCCAGGCGCGTCATCATCGAGCTCAACGCCGCCCACACGCCGCGGCTCAGCGAGATGCACGACGTCGCGATGCTGCCCAAGCCGCCCCGGCGCGGCCCGATCAACCTGCACCATCCGATGGACCGCATCGGCACGCCCTACGCGACGGTCGACCCGAGCAAGGTCGCTGGCGTGGTGCGCACCAACGCGATGGACGGCGTCGCGGCGGCCCGTGCGCCGGACGACGTCTCCGAAGCCATCGCTTCCCACGTCGTCGAGTTTCTCGTCGCCGAGATGAAGGCGGGGCGTATCCCGCCCGAGTTCCTCCCGCTTCAGGCCGGCGTCGGCAACGTGGCGAACGCTGTGCTGGGCCGGCTGGGCGCCGACGATCGCATCCCACCGTTCTACATGTTCACCGAGGTCCTTCAGGACTCGCAGGTCGAGCTGCTTGGGTCGGGCAAGCTGCTTGGCGCTTCCACGAGCGCGCTCACGCTGCACGACGACCTGATGACGCACGTTCAGTCCGAGATGGACTACTTCTCGCCGCGCATCGTCATCCGGCCTACGGAGATCTCCAACAACCCCGAGCTCGTGCGCCGGCTCGGGCTCATCTCCATCAACACGGTGCTCGAGTTCGACATCTACGGGTGCGCGAACTCGACGCACGTGTGCGGCTCGCAGCTCATGAACGGCATTGGCGGTTCGGGCGACTTCATCCGCAACGCCTACCTCTCTATTCTCGTCGCGCCCAGCGCCGTCAAGGGAGGGAACGTCTCCACGGTCGTCCCGATGTCCTCGCACGTGGATCACAACGAGCACTCGGTGCAGGTGCTCGTCACGGAGCAGGGCCTCGCCGATTTGCGCGGCCTCGGGCCGGTCGAGCGTGCTCGCGCGATCATCGACCGCTGCGCGCACCCCGACTACCGCGACGAACTCACCGACTACCTCGAGTCCGCGCCTCCCGGGCACGCGCCGCACAATCTCGAGCGATGCTTCGCGATGCACCGTCGCCTGCTCGAGACCGGCTCCATGAAGAGCTGAGCCCGCTGTCGCCTACCCCGCAGGGCGGGTTCCGACTTGCGGGGGCGTACCTCGAAACACGCGTGTTACCCGTCAACTGTCCCGAAAACCTGCGGGATACCGCGTGCGTTCTCGGGCATTGTGTCGCCTCTTATCTCATGGTCGCTTCGTGGGCGACACCATGCACCCGCCGTGGTGGCGGGCGCACCGAATCAGAAGGGATGAGAAAAATGAACTTCTCTCGCACCAATCTCTCCGGGGTGCAGCAGTCCAGACGCCTGATGGGGCTTGTCGGCGCGGCCATTGTGGGAGCGGCCGCCGTCGGTTCCTTGCCGGCGGCCGACGCCGCCCTCTGTCCGTGCGACGTCGTGGACGGGCCGTTCAAGACCTGGGTCATGCTCGCCGACAACACGCTCTCGCTCGTCAACTGCGTCACCGGAATGGAGGTTGGGCGCGTCCAGCTCGGCGGCGCCTGCACCTCGATCACTTCCAAGCCCGACTGCTCGACGATCTTCGTTGGCACTCGCGGCGGCCAGAACCCCGACGGGACCATGAAGCCGCCCGGCTTTTGCGACATCGACTGCGAAACGCTCGACGTCATCGAGCGTCCGCTTCCGGCGGCGCCCATCCCCGACGGCATGATCTGCCTCGACAACAAGATCATCCTCGCGCTGGAGAACGGCACCGTCGCCTTCTTCAACTGCGACACCGAGGAGATCCGCTTCGTCGATGTCGCGGGCGGGTGCGTCGACATCATCGCCAAGTGCGGCGGCAACACGATCTTCGTCGCTACGCGAGGTGGTGTCGATCCGACCGGCAACCCCAAGCCGCCGGGTTTCTGTGACATTGACTGTGAGACGCTCGAAGTCATCGAGCGCCCGCTGCCCGTGCCGCCGCTGCCCAACGGCTTCTGGCTCAGCCCAGACAACCGCAAGCTGTTCATCCTGCTCGAGGACGGCTCGGTCTTCGTCTTCGACTGCGAGACTCAGCAGCCGGCCGCGGTCATCCCCCTCGCGGGTTCGTGCAACTCGATCGTCGGCAAGTGCGACGGTTCGACGGTGTGGGTGGGCAACGTCGGCGGCGCTGTGCCGCAGACCTGGTTCCCGCCCGTGCCTCAGAACCGCATGGATCCGAGCCTGCCGCCCTTTGTCGTGGACGACTTCGCGAAGGTGCAGCTCGGGATCGAGCTCGACTTCGACGGCAACGGTCAGTTCCAGCCGGTCCAGGCTCTCGGCGACCTGAGCGTCGCCCGCGGCATGCCGGAGCGGCAGCCCGGCACCCCTTCGGTGTTGCCGATCGAGATCGTCTCGATGAACCTGCGCGGTCACACGCCACTTGGCGAGGTGCGCTTCGGCGTCTCCGACATCCGCGTTGGCCAAGGTCAGCTTGTCGGGAGCCCTCAGTCCGGCACCGACTTCCCCGCCCAGCCCGTCGATTCCTTCTTCGACATCACATTGCGACTCGAAATCGAGGGGCCCGATGGCACCGCCACGCCCTTCGAATCCTTCCAGCCAACCCGGTTCGTGCTCGATCCTCAGGGCCCGCCCGTCGTGCAGGTGCCCTTCGGATGCGACAAGTGGCTCGTCCCCGAGGGGGCCCCGCCGACCTTCTTCAAGCAGGTCGGCCCGGGTAACCCGGATCTCCCGCCCGTCATCGTCGGGCGTTGCGACGTCATCTGCTTCCCCCCGCCCCCGCCTCCGAAGGGCCCCAACGTCTGCGACATCGATTGCGCCACGCTGACGGTCCTCAACGACTTCCCGCTTCCCGCGCCGCCCATCCCCTGCGGCGTGACGATCAAGCCCGGCGATGACCCGCAGATCTGGGTCGCCCTCGCCGATGGCACGGTCGGCGGTTGGGACTGCGACTGGAACCCGCTCTTCATGCCCATCCAGCTCGCCGGCCCGACGACCAGCGCGCGGTGGAAGCCCGACGGCTCGGCGCTCATCCTCGGCACCGCGGGCGACCCCGCCGCCGGCAAGGAGCCAGGCATCTGCGACATCCCGTGCGACACCCTCGTGGTCAATGAGATCCCGCTCGGCTCGGTCCCGCTTCCCAAGGGCATCTGGATCTGCCCGCAGCCAATGCAAACGAACGACTGCCAGTTCGACTTCGATGGCAACGGGCAAGTGGACGGCGCCGACTTCGGTGCGTTCGGAGCCGCGTTCGGGTCCATGCTCGGCGATCCCAACTACAGCCCGCAGGCGGATTCCAACGGCGACGGCGTCGTGGACGGAGCCGACTTCGGTGACTTCGGAGCCGAGTTCGGGCGGGCGGACTGCCTGCAGTAACCCTCTGCTCTGACATCCGCTCGGCACACCGAGTCGACTCACGCGAGGCGCGCCCGGAGGGGGCGTGCCTCGCGTTTTTCTCGAGACGACCGGACGGCCGTCAGCGCTTCTCCTGCCTGTCCGGATTGTGCCAGCGCCGATGCGGCGCGCCGCGCGCGATCAGCTGATCTGCGCTCGCGGGCCCCCACGTCCCCGGGTTATAGACCTCCACCGCCTCCCGCACGGCCCGCGAGCGGATCGCGGGGTCGACGATGCGCCAGGCCGTAACGACTTCGTCGCGGTGCTTGAAGAGCGTCTGGTCGCCGCGGATCGCGTCGAGCATGAGCAGCCCGTAGGCCTCGGCGGCTTCGGAGTCGAAGACATACTGGTAGTCGAAGTCGGCCTTGACGGACTCGATCTTGAGTACCGGTCCGGGGACTTTCGCCTCGAAGCGCAGCGACACGCCGTCGTCGGGCGCGATGTTGATCACGATGCGGTTGGCGGGGCGCCCTCGCAGGCCGTCGATGTCGCGGAAAAGGTCTGCCGGCGGCCTCTTGAGCTGGATGACGATCTCTGTGAGTTTGCGAGCCAGCTTCTTGCCCGAGCGCACGAAGAAGGGCACGCCCGCCCAACGCCAGTTCTGGATGTCCAGGCGCATCGCGGCGTACGTCTCGATGCGCTTGCTCGTGTCGACCTTCGGGAGTTCCCAGTAGCCGCGGCCTTCGTCGTCGTCGTTCGCGTCGCCCGAGGGGCCGTAGACTCCGAACGCGGAGTGGGCCGCGGCGTCGGTCTCGTCCATGAGCCTCACGCTCTCGAGGAGCTTGTGCTTCTCGCGCCGAATCGCGACGGCGTCGTACGACACCGGAGGCTCCATGGCCACCAGTGCCATCACCTGCAGCAGGTGGCTCTGCACCATGTCGCGGCAGGCGCCGGCGACGTCGTAGAAGTTCGCGGCCCGTTTGCCCACCCCGACGGACTCGATCGCGCTGACTTGCACGTGGTCCACGTATTGGTTGTTCCAGATGGGCTCGAACAGCGTGTTGGCGAAGCGCATCACGAGGATGTTCTGCACCAGCTCCTTGCCCAGGTAATGGTCGATCCGGTAGACCGCGTCCTCCTCGAAGACGCGCCCCACGGCTTGGTTCAACTGGTGCGCCGATTCCTCGTCGCTCCCGAAGGGCTTCTCGATGATCAGGCGCTGCCAAGGCACCCGCTGCGGGTTCAGCGCGCACCATCGCTTGCCCTCGTACACCATCCCCGTCGCGCCCAGCTTCTCGACGATGGGCAGCAGAAGGTTCGGCGCCACCGCCAGGTAGTACATCACGTTGGGCTGCGTCGCCCAGGGGGAGTTCGGGCTGATATCGCCCTCGCGGCACATCCCGTGCTCCACGCCGAGCTCGTTGATCCGCTTGGCGAGCACCGGGTAGAGGTCCCGCTCCGTCGCCGACCCCGCGAGGTAGTGCAGCCGCCCGGCGAACCACGCCCAGTGTTCGTCGTCGAAGCCTCGAGCGTGCTCCTTGGCGGTAGGGTAGAGGCGGTCGCGCCAGGCCTGGTCGCTCATCTCGGTGCGCGACACACCCAGCACGCACAACTCCTTCGGCAGGCGCCCGTCGCGGTCGAGCTCGTACAACGCCGGCACGAGTTTGCGCGCGGTCAGGTCACCGGACGCGCCGAAGATCACCAGCACGCACGGGTCCGGACGCTCTTTCGGCGTGATCGTCTGCATACAGGTCTCGCCAGCGGTGGGAGAGCGACAGAAACGCGGCGACGCGCACACAAGCGTCACGTCGATGCCAAGCGTACACCGATCAACCCATCGGTGGGATCGAAACCGGCCCGTCCGGGCC
>CAYTSW010000102.1:0-10253 GCA_964440605.1 uncultured Phycisphaeraceae bacterium
GGGCGGAGGCTTTGCGCGAAGTCTCCGGCCGCCACCCCCACCGCCTCCGCCGGCCGGGCGGGCGGGCCGCTGGGCGAGGAGTTCCTGAAGACGGTCGACGGTGCGCCGCAGTTCGCCGTTGGCGCCCTCGAGGCGGGCGACGTCAAGCTGCGCACGCTGGAGCTGAGCCTCGAGCTGAGCCACGCGCTCACGCAGGGCGTCGTTCTCGCGGCGGAGCTCGGCGGTGTTGGACTCGAGCTGCGCCCACGCCGGCGCCACGCCGCCCAGCAAAAGGATCAGGGCGCAGATGAGTCGCCCGGCGTGAGTGTGCGTCATCGACATGTGCCGCTCCATGGGGTGTTCCGCGTGCCGGAGGAGAACGAGTGGGTGCGGGAGGATCCGCGTAGAGAACGCAAAGCCCCGCCCAGGCTCTTCCTACGATACGGCTCCCGTCGATTGCGAAAGGACTCTCGTGCTCATCAGAGCGACCACCAAGCGGCCCAAGCGCATCGAAGACCTCATCGATGGGCGTTTCATGGCCCGCCTCGAGCGGTTGGACTTGCGGACGCGCAAAGTGTTCCCCGGAAAGCTCCAGGGCGAGCGCCGGAGCAAGCGCCGCGGGCAGTCCGTCGAGTTCGAGGACTACCGCAACTACACCCCGGGCGACGACCTTCGCTTCATCGACTGGAACGTGTACGCCCGCCTCGACCGCCTCTTCATCAAGATCTTCCAGGAAGAAGAGGACCTCGCCCTGCACGTCGCGATCGACGCCTCGGCGTCCATGGACGCCGGCGACCCCACCAAACGCGAGATGGCCGCCCGCATCGCGATCGCACTGGCGTATTTGGGCCTGGTCAACCAGAACAGGGTGGGGCTGAGCGTCTTCGGCGCTCCGGGTCAGGCGGGGGTGTCACGCTTCCCCGACAGCAGGGGGCGCCACTCCTTCCGCCGCCTCGGGCAGTTCCTCATCGACAGCCTCTGGCCCGCCTCGGAAGCCACGCGCCCTCCCTCGGCGGGCGAGGCGCGCGGTCCGGGGCCGGGCGGGTCGTTCAACGAGGCGCTGTCCCTGATCGCCCGCATGCGCGTCGGCAAGGGCGTCTTCGTCATCCTGAGCGACTGCATGGACCCACACGGCTACGAAGAAGGCCTCAAGACCCTCGCCGCCGCCGGCGGCTACGACACCTATTGCCTTCAACTCCTCTCCAAAACCGAGCTCGACCCCTCGACCGACCCGGAAACCGGCCTTGTGGGCGACCTCCGCCTCATCGATGCCGAGTCCGGCCGACCGGCTGAGGTAACGGTCTCGACCCAGCTCATCAAGCGCTACAAGGCCCGGCTGGAGCGCTTCTGCGCCGATCTCGAGTCCTTCTGCGCCGCTCGGGCGATCAGCCACCTGCTCGTGCGCACGGAGACGCCGGTCGAGCAACTGGTGCTCGAAACGCTGCGCCGGCGTGGCGTGCTGGGGTGAACTCTTGACGTGCCACGGGTTGACCGCGCAGCGGCAACCCGTGTTCCCGGGGGGTCGCTCTCTCGAGGGCCTCGACGCAGTTGTTGAATGAACAACGCATGGGAGCACGGCTTGCAAGACACGCCGTGGCACGCGGTTTGGTCAGCCGATCGACGCGCCCTCGGCCTGGTCGTTCGGCTGTCCGCTCGCGGTGGAGCGGTCGGCGGAGGCGCCGGGCGCCGGTGAGCCGTTGGTCGCGGACAGATGGCGCGGCTCGGCGCCCTTCGGGGTGATACCCAGCGTTGCGAGGTGTTCGTGCCACGCCTCGGTGTGCACCTGCCAGAAGTGCTCAAAGGAGTGAGCGATGTCGAAGGGCTCCATCGCCGCCTCGGCTGCGGCGCCCATGGCCTTGCGTTTGGCGTCGTCGGCGATGAGGCCGAAGAGGTGATCGACCCAGGCGCGGGGCTCTTCGTGGGGCAGGACGTAGCCCGTCTCGCCGTGCGTGACGACTTCCTTGGGCCCGCCCTGGTCGGTGACCATCACGGGCAGGCCGGAGGACTGGCTCTCCATCACGACCTGGCCGAGCGTATCGGTGGTGGAGGGGAAGACGAAGAGGTCGGAGGAGGCGTAGATGGTCGAGAGTTCGCGCCCATGGCGGAAGCCCAGGAAGCGCGCATCCTTGCCCTTGAGCTCGGCCTCCATCGTCTTGCGGTAGGGCCCGTCGCCGACGATCACGAGGTCGGCGTTGATGTTCTGCTCCTTGCAGCGCTTGTGCACCTGTTTCCATATGTTCAGGAGCATGGGCATGTTCTTTTCAACGCTCACGCGCCCGACATAGAGCACCTTCACCGACTGGCGACCGACGCCCTTGACGCCCTCGGCCTCGAGCTTCTGCCAGACCGAGGGGTCGCGGAAGGTCGCGTTGAACTTGCTCGTCTCGAGCCCGGGCATGAGCGCGACCATGCGCTCGCGCGGCATGCCGAGGTCGACCAGCGACTCCACGTAGTCCTGGCTTCGCGTGAAGATGGAGCGGAACGGTTCGTAGAAGAACCGCATGTACCACTCGGTCATGCGTGTGAAGCCGTGGTCGTCGAACAGGCGGTCGATATAGGCGGGGAAGTCGGTGTGGTAGACGCCCAGCACGGGCACGCGCAGCATTTTGGCGGCGAGAAAACCGATGAGCCCGACGGGCCCGGGCGTGGAGATGTGGATGACATCGGGCTGGTGGGCGTCGACGTGGCGCAGGATCTTCATCAGCGGCGGCAGCACCATCTCGAGCTGCTCGTACTTGGGCATCTTCGTCGCGAAGACCGGCTTGAAGTTGAAGATGTTGTCCCACTTGGGCGTCTGGAAGCTCGTGCTGGTGATGACCTGAAGGTCGCGCCCGGTGACGTTGGCCTGGTGGGCGACGTTCTGGATGAAGCGGCAGACGCCGTTGACGTCGCCCAGCGTGTCGGTGAAGAGGCTGATGCGCATGGAGCGCTCCAGGACGCTGACGCCGCTGCCGGCGGGCGCCGCCTCGTGCTCGAGCTTCTCCAGCATGTTGCGTTCCTTGTTCTGGTGGAAGAGCGAGAACAGGTAGGGCAGCTGAGCCACGTGGACGATCAGGTAGCTCATCAAGTGATCGACGATGCCAAGCTTGTCGCGCTCCCGGATGGAGCGGACCGTGCCGCCGGCCATGCTGGCGCTCAAGGCGGTGCACAGGTCGTCGGCGAACTGGGCCATGCGCTCGTGCTGGGCGATGGGCGCGCCCGTGGTCCACGTCTCGGGATCCAGATTGGCGCGCAGGTCGGGGTACTTCTCCAGCACCGGCTCGAGCGTTTCCCGCAGGGCGCGCACCACGGGCAGCGACTTCTTCTTGCGGAAGAACAGCCGCCGCTTGCCCTCCTCGATCGCCAGCGCGATCTTCGAGGGCTTGGCGATGTCCACCCCCGCGAAGCGCACGAGCTTGGACGCGATGTAGCGTCCGCGGGCCGATTCGCTCTCGTTGGCCCGCTGCCCGACCCAGTTGGAGGCGACGGTCGCGAGCTGGTGGGCGAGCAGCGAGGGGTGGCCCCCGACGCCGCCGACGACCGAGCGGCCGGCCATGACGCGCTTGAGGAACTCACGCGGGTCGCGGATCGTCTGCCCGTGGTCGCCCACGACGCCGGTCCACGTGCGGCCGATGTTCAAGAGGCCGTGGTCGTCCGACCCCGCGGTGTGGGCCTTGTGCCACACGCGCGACCAGCGGGGCTTGAGGTCGTGCCTGCGGCTGAGCTCCTGCACCTTCGCGGGTGTCAGCGCGTTCAGGTACCGCTCCACGACACGACGGTGCGCCCCCGAGTGGGCGCCGTTGAGCAGCTCCCAGCCCTTGAAGAGCAGCGCCGCCCGCTCGAGGTGCCAGGGCGTCAGACGCCCGTTCTGCACGTACAGCGGGTGGGCGAAGGCGTGGGGCAGATTGTGCTCAACGAGCCAGTCGGCGAACGCGTACACGTCGTTGCGCAGGTCGTTGGAGGAGATGGCCTGGTGCAGCTCGGGCGTGAGGTCCCAGACGGTGATGTGGAGCTTGCAGTGGTCCTCGGGGAAGAAGACGGTGACTTCCTCGCCGACGACGAAGTTCTCAAAGCCGCGCTCGGCGAGCTCGAGCGCGCCGGCGATGGTGTCGTGGTCGGTGATGGTGACGAGATCCATGCCCCGCGCGATGGCCTGGTCGTAGACCTTCTCGGGCGGCGAGTAGCACTCGGGCATGTCGAGGAAGCCGATGGCGGCGTTGACCGGCGCCGAGCTCGCCCAGGAGTGGCAGTGCATGTCCATCCGGGTGAGGGACTCGGGCTTGCCCGAGCCGTCCATCGGCCCGCTGACCCGCGGGTCATCGCTCGGGCGCTGGGACTGGAGTTCCACGTCGATCATCGGGGTTCTCGAGTATGGATAGCGCGGGGCGAGGGGGGGGGAACGAAACCCATTCAAGGCGTGAGGCGCGCACGACTCCTGCTGACGTGTCCCGTGACGCAGGCACCCCGGCTCCCGCCCGCTCGCGGCAGCGACGAGGCTGCCCAACGGGTGGGGCCTTAAGGTCAGCGCACACACTACATCCTCGTGGTCGAACCGCGAGTGGAGCTTCACAAATAGGCCGGGGATTAGGGAATCTTTACGTTCGCACGCCGGGGATCCGGGCGACCCGGCGCGCCCGATCGACGGGCCGGCTCAATCGGTGTGGGCCGCCGCCTGCAGCCAATCGGGCAGCGGCGTGGGCCGACCCTCGCGGTTGATGCACGCCAGCGTGCTCGAGGCCGTGGCGCAGAGGGTGGACTTGCCCCGCCCGTCGCCGGCGTCGATCCAGACCTCGTATTCGTGGTCGATCCGCGCACGTTTGCCGCCCGTGACGTTGGTCACGACGACGAGTTGGTCGTCGTAGCGCGTTGGGGCCTTGTAGGCCAGCGTCAGTTTCGTCACGACGAGGAAGACGCCGGCGCGCTCCATGTCGGCGTAGGTCACCCCGGAGCCCCGAAGCAACTCGGTCCGCCCCATTTCGAGCCACGCGACGTACGCCGAGTGGTGAGCGAAGCCCATCGGATCGCACTCGGTGTACCGCACGCGCAGGCGCAGCTCACCCGCGCGGGCGATGGGCTGGTTGGGGGCGAGTTCGGACATCAGAGGCGGATCAGCCACGCCACCAGGTATCAGCGCCGTAGACGCCCGAGTCGCCCAGTTCCTCAGCGATGCGGATGAGCTGGTTGTACTTGGCGTTGCGGTCGCTCCGGCAGGGGGCGCCGGTCTTGATCTGGCCGCAGTTCGTCGCCACCGCCAGGTCGGCAATGGTGGCGTCCTCGGTCTCGCCCGAGCGGTGGCTCAGCACGCAGGCGAAGCGGTTGCGTTGGGCGTAGTTGACGGTCTCGAATGTCTCGCTGAGCGTGCCGATCTGGTTGACCTTCACGAGTACGGCATTGGCGGCGTTCTCCTTCACGCCGCGCTCGACGAACGAGCGATTGGTGACGAAGAGGTCGTCGCCCACGAGTTGGACCTTGTCGCCCAGGCGCTGCGTGAGCTTGGCCCAGCCCGCCCAGTCGTTCTCGGCCAGACCGTCCTCGATGGAGCGGATGGGGTACTTCTCGCACCACCCGGCCCAAAGGTCGATGAGTTGATCGGAAGTGATGATTTCCTGTGACGAGGAGAAGAACTTGTAGCCCTCCTTGCCGTCATTCTCGGCCTCGTTCCAGAGCTCGCTCGTCGCGGGGTCGAGGGCGACGAAAATCTCCTCGCCCCACTTGTAGCCCGCCTTGTCGACGGCCTCTTCGATGACCTTCAGCGCGTCCTCGTTGTCCTTGAGGTCGGGCGCGAAGCCACCCTCGTCGCCGACGGCGGTGGACATCTTTCGGTCCTTGAGCACCTTCTTGAGCGTGTGGTAGATCTCCACGCCCGCGCGCAGGGCCTCGGAGAAGTCGTCGAAGCCCCAGGGCTGGATCATGAACTCCTGGAAGTCGACCGTGTTGTCGGCGTGCTTGCCGCCGTTAAGAATGTTCAGCATCGGCACCGGCAGCGTGACCGCCGACGTGCCGCCCAGATAGCGGTAGAGCGGTAGGCCCATCTGCTCGGCGGCTGCGCTCGCGCAGGCCATCGAGACGCCGAGGATCGCGTTGGCGCCCATTTTGGCCTTGTTGTCTGAGCCGTCGATCTGGAGCATGTAGGCGTCGATGCCCTCCTGGTCGCGGGCGTCGAGGGACTCGAGCTCCGGGCCGATCACCTCATTGACGTTGCGCACGGCCTTGGAGACGCCTTTGCCGAGGTAGACCTCCTTGTCGCCGTCGCGCAGCTCGACGGCTTCGTTTTCGCCGGTGGAGGCGCCCGAGGGCACGGCGGCGCGGCCGATGGCGCCGCCCGAGAGCAGCACCTCGACCTCGACGGTCGGGTTGCCGCGGGAGTCGAGGATCTGGCGGGCGTGGATGGATTCGATATCGAAGGCCATGGTGGGGGGCTCCGGTGGGCCTGGGGTGTTCGGGGTCCGATCAAGTGGAGCGGATGATATGGGAAAGCCGGAGCGACGAAGCGATGGAAAGACGAGCTGACAGAGCGGCAGGCGACAGGACCGACGCCGGGCGACGCATCGGTCGAGGGTGAAAGCCGCGGATGGGAGTGGGGGACGGGCGGGGGCGTTGGTATGGTGGTTGATGTGGAGGATCGTTCGGTGACTGGATCCAATCAGACGCTTCCCCAGTGGCTGGGAACGCTCAAGGCCGATCTCGAGCGTCAGGGCGCGCGCGTCGTCGCGCAGGTCGAGCGCGCGGTCGAGGCGCTGTTCGAGAAGGACGGCGGGGTGGCCCAGGCCATCTTCGAGGCCGAGACCGAGATCGACCGCGAGGACGTGCGCATCGAGCGTGAGACCGTCGCTCTGTTGCAAGCCGCGGCTGACGCGGCCAAGGCGCCCTTGTCCGAGACGGACGTGCGCCTGACGCTGACGATCGTCAAGACGAACAACGAGCTCGAGCGCATCGCCGACCTGGCGGTCTACGCCGCCCAGCGCGTGCCCTCGTTCGCGGCGCTGACCGAGGACCCTCCGCCGACTTTCCGCGTGCTGGCCAACAGCGTCATTGGCATCGTGCAGTGCACGCAGCGGGCACTGGTGAAGATGGATGTGGACCAGGCGTCGCTCGTGCTGCGGTCCGACGACACCACCGACGCCTTCAAGCTGGCGATTCTGCGCGAGGTCGAAGAGAAACTCGCGGCCGGGGCGCACGACGTGGACTACGCCTTCGCGCTGCACACCGCCGCCGCGGCCTTCGCCCGCATCGCCGACCACTGCACAAACATCGCCGAGCAGGTCATCTACACCGCGACCGGGCAGATCGTGCGACACGAGAACGACCGTTGGACCGACCCTACGCCGCCCGAGTGAGCGGCATGACGCGAGAACGCCGGCGACGCCGCCGGGAGGATGTGTGAGATGGCAGGAACCGCGGCTGACGTCGTGCCGAGCGCCAGTGAACTGCGCGAGAAGCTGGCTTCGATCGGTCAGGAGCACCTGCTGGCGTTTCACGACGAGCTCGACGCGTCGCGCGCCGAAGCCCTGCGCGCGCAGATCGCGGGGCTCGAGCTCGATCGCGTGCCGACGTGGGTCGAGAAGTACGTCAAGAACAAGCCCGACTTCTCGCACGACGAAAAGCTCCAGCCCGCGGTGGTGCACGCCCTCGATGGGCGGATCGTCGGGGCGGAGCTGCCGGCGACGGAGCGCCATTGGGATCGCGACGCCGCCGAAGCCGCCGGCGAGCAGATCATCCGCGCGGGTGAAGTCGCGGCCTTCGTCGTCGCGGGCGGGCAGGGCTCGCGCCTCGGCTTCGACGGGCCCAAGGGCAAGTTCCCCGGCGGCGCGGTCACCAACAAGCCGCTGTTCGCCATCTTCGCCGAGGGCGTGCTCGCCGCCTCACGGCGCTACGGCGTGACCATCCCCTGGTACGTCATGACCAGCCCCATCAACCACGACGAAACCGTCGCCTTCTTCGAGAAGAACCACCACTTCGGCCTCGACCCCGACTCCATCATGTTCTTCCAGCAGGGCGTCATGCCCAGCTTCGACATGCAGACCGGCAAGATCCTCCTTGCCGACAAGGACGCCGTCGCCACCAACCCCGACGGTCACGGCGGCTCGCTCAAAGCGCTATACGCCAGCGGCGCGATCGCGGACATGGACCGTCGCGGCGTCCGCCACATCAGCTACTTCCAGGTCGACAACCCGCTCGTCCGCGTCATCGACCCGGTCGTCATCGGGCTCCACGCCTCCAGCCCGCACTCCTCGGCCCAGATGAGCACCAAGATCGTCAAGAAGACCGACCCGGCGGAGAAAGTCGGCGTCCTCGCCCGCGCGGGCGGGGAGACCACCGTTATCGAGTATTCCGACATGCCCGACGAGCTCGCCAACCAGCGCACCGAAACGGGCGAGCTCGCCTACAACGCCGGCAACATCGCTATCCACGTCATCTCCGTGGGCTACGTCAAACAGCTCAACGAGGGCGAGGGCGGCTTCTCGCTGCCCTTCCACCGCGCTGAGAAGAAGGTTGCCTGCGTCGATCCGGAGACGGGCGCCGCGCTCGAGCCCGATGCGCCCAACGCCGTGAAGCTCGAAACGTTCGTCTTCGACGCGTTGCCCATCGCCGAGCGTTCGCTGACGCTCGAGACCGACCGCGTCGAGGAGTTCGCGCCGATCAAGAACGCCGAGGGCAAGGACTCACCCGCGACGAGCAAGGCGCTCCAGACCGAGCGCGCGGCCCGCTGGCTGGAGATGGCGGGCGTGCCCGTCCCCCGCAACGCCGAGAACGAGCCCGGCTGCACGCTGGAGATCAGCCCGCTGACGGCCCTCACGCCCGCCGACCTGCGCACGCGCCAGGACCTGCCGAAGAAGATTGAACCCGGGCAGTCGCTGGCGCTCTGAACGGCTGAGGCAGGGACGCCAGAGGAGGTGCCCGCATGCCCGCCGATCGCCCGCCGCTCCCCGCTCATCCCGACCTCCGCGACACCCCCTCACCCTGCCCCCGCTGCGGCTACGACGTCTCGGGCGAGGTGCCGACGTGGACCGGCTCGTGCCCGGTCGAGGGACGATGCTCGGAGTGTGGGCTGGTGTTCCGGTGGAGCGATCGTTACCGCATCGAGAGCAGCGCTCCGAAGTGGCTCGCGGAGTACGGGCGGTGGAACCCGCTGCGGTACGTCCGGACCGGTCTGGCCGGGTTGCGGCCCAAGCGAACCTCTAGGCTGATCTCGATGGAGGTGCCGGTGCGTTTGCGGGGGTGCGTGCGCACGTTGGCGGTCATGCTCGTCGTCTGGTACCTGCTCGGTCTGCTGAGCACGCTTACCGATCTGTTCTACCGGCGGCAGATGTCTCTCTTCGAGCGGCTGGTCTGGTTCACGCACGAGGAGGGAGTCTTCTTCGAAGAGCTGTCCCTGCTCCGTATCGACTTCGGCACACTCGCCCTCGCCGGCGCGATGCTCATCATGCCGTTCACCTTTCTCCTACTCGGCACGACGCTCGCCCGAGCGACGGTTCGGTTCGTGCACCTCGTCCGCATCACGACGATCCAGTTGACGTCGGTGATCGCGTGGCAGATCACCTATCTGACGATTGCGACGCTCTGTGAGATCGCGTACCAACTGACGCACCTCGTGGCGCTCGAGAAGTTCAGTGACTTGCTGGACGCGGCTGTGTGGCCGTTCCTCTTGGTCGTCCTGCTCTGGCACGTGCGGTTCTGGTGGATGGCGGTGAAGCGGTACCTCAAACTGCCGCACGCGTTCTGGGTGTCCTTGCTCTTGACCGTGCTGAGCTTCTTGGGGCTGGTAGTGAGCCTCGTTCTCCTTCGAAGCTGAGGGGGCGCTCGCACCGTTGATCCAACGCCTCGCCGAACGCCCCCTATAGTCCCAACATGGCACACGACCCCATCAGCGACAGCATTCTCGAACTCGTCCGCCAGCACGACCCCGAGGCCGCCGGCCCGCTCGAACGCGAGGCCGACCGCCAAGCGTCGACGCTGGAGCTCATCGCCTCGGAGAACCACGCCAGCCCCGTCGTGATGCACGCGATGGGCACGTGCTTCACGAACAAGTACGCCGAGGGTTATCCCGGAGCCCGCTACTACGGCGGCTGCGCGCACCACGATGAGATCGAGCGCCTCGCCCGCGAGCGCGCTTGTGAACTGTTCGGGTGCAAGCACGCCAACGTCCAGGCCCACTCGGGCGCTCAGGCCAACGCGGCGCTCTTCCTCGCCCTGCTCAAGCCGGGCGACACCTTCGCCTCGCTCGAGCTCTCCGACGGCGGGCACCTCTCGCACGGGCTCAAGGTCAACATGTCGGGCAAGTGGTTCAACCCCGT
>CAYTSW010000103.1:0-10247 GCA_964440605.1 uncultured Phycisphaeraceae bacterium
GAGAGATCGCGGGATTGCGGAACCAGTTGGGCGACACCTCGCCCTGAGCGATGGCGCCCGCGCCGCTCGCTGTCGTCATCATCAGGGCCAGAACACATCCCGGAACGCGCGCCATAAGAAGAGCCTCTTCGTGAGTGAAACGGGGCCATCCGACGAGAGCGTGTGTCCGCACGCCCACGCGGCAGCCACGGAGTTTATCGACAGCGGCTGCGGGCGTTCGACTCCTGTGGCGTGGCCGCGGTTCCTCATGCGTGGTGAGCCCCGGACCGAAGCTCGCTCAGCGAAGCTTGATCTCGACGACCGCGGTCGCGATCGCCGCGGGGTCGAAGCGCTCCTCGACGCTCGACTCGATGGCGCCGCGGCTGCGCATGACGCGGCCGTCGAATACGTTCTCGCCATTGACGGTGACAGAGACAGGCCGATCCAGGTCCACGAGCGCGTCGCTCAGCCGCAGCGTGAGATGCTCGGGCGAACGCTCCGGATCCGTCTCGATGGCGACGGTCTGGCCGCGGATCTCGGCGGCAATCATCTGGCCAGCGCTGGCTTCCTCGGGTCGAACGCCGAGCCAGTAGAAGCGCGCGCCGACCACGTCGTCCTGACGCCAGACGACTCGGTCGGGCCACGGATCGCGCACGTATTCGAGCATCCACGGCAATGCCTCGGCGTCCCGGCCCTCCATCCAGTGCCCGAGCCCGGGGTAGATCTCCACGCGGTGCTCGTACCCCGCGGGGTCCTCGGCTCGGAGCTCGGCGAGCTGATCCGCCCAGCGGCGGGCGACAGCGTTGCGGTCGTACGCCCCGTCCTCGGCGCCCATGAAGATGGCGAAGGGAAGGTTGCGCAGCCCAAGCGGGCGAGCCTCGTTGGGATGGCCCGCCATCATCGAGGCGGCCGCGAAGCGGTCGGCCATGCGCGGGGCGAGCTGGTAGACGCCGTCGCCGCCGGCGGAGTACCCCAGCAGATAGACACGGTTCGGGTCGACGTTGCGCGCGACGATCATGTTCGCGATGAGGCGATCTAAGAGAGGATCGATGTGCGCGCGGTGCCAGAGGTTCCACGTATCAGTCGGTGCGCGCGGAGCGATGTACACGCCCTCTTTGGGCTGATAGAGCCGCGCCTGGTTTCGCCATTGGCGGTCGTTCACCTCGTCGGGGGCCCCGCCGCCGCCGTGGAGCGAAATCCAGAGCGGTCGCGGGGTGTCGTCGTTGGGTCCGAAGTCATGCTCGAGGTACGCGAGAGTGTGTTCATCGATGGTGATCGACTTGTTGTCGACTTCTTCCTTGCATGTGGTCACGAGCTCGTTCCGACGCGCGGCGACGATCACGTCGGAGAGCCTTCGGGCGTCCGCCTCGGACCTGGCGAGCTCGTCGAGATAGAGATCGATCACGCCCGTCGGCGCTTCCGAGATGCTCACGGCCGTGCGCACGGCGGTGTCCCCGGCTCGGATGTCGACGAGCACCCGCGCGTCGCGCGGCAGAGAAATGGTCGGCATGTCATTGAGATCGGCCCGCCCGGCACGGGTCCTGATGGGTGCGCGTCGCGTGCCGTCGTCGTCGTGGAAAACGAGCGTCGCAACGACGCGCTCGCCTTCGCGCCGGTTCCAGACGCGAACGAACCGTGTAACGGACGTCGCGTCGGCGGCTTCCGGTTTGTGCTGCGGCGCGTAGCGGGCGGTGACGTCGACGCCCGGGACCGAGCGGTCGCTCCGATTCCAGGCCATCGGGAAGTGCGTGCCGGTGGCCCGCCACGATGTCGCCCAGACGGCGTGGGCCTCGGAGCCTGCGATGGCTTGAGCCGCGCGGCCAGTGAACCAGGCTCGATCGAGGCCCTTGGCGTTGAACTCGTCGGCCCCCGTGTAGCGCCAGCGCTCGCCGTCCCAGATCTCGACCCACGTGTGATTGCCCGGCGTTGACGTCCACTCGGCGACGCCGGCGATTCGAGCCGGGACGCCGACGCTCCGGCACGCATTCACGAGAAGGATGGACAGCCCGGTGCAGCTCGCCCGCCCCTGCCTCATGGACTCGAACGGCGACTGATTGGCCCGCTCGCGTCGGGTGTTGTAGTGGACGCCGACGACATCGAACAAGCTCTGGTTGAGCAGTTGAGCTGCCTCGCCCGAGGTGGTCGCTTCAGCGACGATCTGCTTGGCGATGGCGTAGAGCGCCGGGCGCCAACGCTCGCGCGTCTCGTCGAGCGAGGCGTGCGGGAGCACGTCGTTGAGGAAGATCGCCTCGGGAATCGCGGCTGCCCACGGGAACTCGTCGCGAGCCCGCAACGCGAGCTCGAGGTTCTCGTCGAGCAGCGTGTGGTCGAGCTCCGCGTCGCGTGGGGGCGCGTGGTCGGCGAGGAAACGCGCGGCTTGCGCGGCCAAAGGATGATCGAGCGTTAAAGCGTGTTCCACATGCGCCTGCCAGGCGTCGGAACGCTGGGCCGAGGCCACGCCGGGCGTGAACACGATGAGGCTGATCACGAACACGACCGCACGGGTGCAACGCATGCCCAAGGATAACCGCGCCCATTGTGCATCCGGTTCCGGGCGTCCGGGCCCCCGCCGACCACTTCGCTCGCGGCCGCGCCGCGTGGGCCGCCCGGTGTGCCGCGCTGTGAGGCGGACCATGCGCCCCATCTTCGAGTAGTGGTTCGCCCCGACGACGCTTGACCTTCGACGCCATCCGGCTATGCTCGGCACGTGAAGGTCTGTCGCTGCCATCATCACGCCGATCATCTGCACCACCTGCAGAGGTGCCGGCTGTGAATATGGGGTGACAGATCGTTGATCCCAGATGAACACGCCGGCCCCGCGCCGGCGTGCGTCGTTTTTGGGGTCCTCCCGAACGAGCGCCGAGCACGGGCCCGAGGAGCCACGGACGATGACACCGCTCGTTTCAGCCAATACGGTTCGCTTCGCCATCCCGAAAGGGCGTATGCAGGATGAGGTCCTGCGGCTGCTTGGGGATGCCGGTATTCCGGTTTCCGCCTCAGCTCGTGACTACCGCCCGACCATACCGCTCGATGACTTCGAGCTGAAGGTGCTCAAGCCGCGGGCGATTGTAGAGATGCTTGCGTGCGGATCGCGTGACTGCGGGTTCGCAGGCGCCGACTGGGTTGCGGAGGAGCGCGCGGATGTCGTCGAGCTGCTCGATACGGGCCTGAATCCGGTGCGTCTGATCGCCGCGGCACCGGACGCCATCCTCAAAGAAGGAGCCTTGCCGTCGCGCCCGCTGGTTGTCGCGTCGGAATACACCGACTTGACGCGGCGGTGGATCGATCGACACGGTCTCGACGCAACGCTTCTGCGTTCGTACGGCGCGACCGAGGTGCTCCCGCCTGAAGATGCCGACTGCATCGTCGACAACACCGCGTCCGGCGCGACGCTCGTGGCGAACGATCTCACGGTGATCGACGAACTCATGCGGTCCTCCACCCGGCTGTACGCCTCAAGGCAGGCGATGGACAACCAAGACAAGCGTGAGTCCATCGATCGTCTGACGATGCTGCTGCGTGCGGTGCTCGACGCCCGATCCCGCGTGATGATCGAGGTCAACGTTCATCGCGACCAACTGGACGCGGTCGTCGAGGCCCTGCCGTGCATGCGCGAGGCGACGGTCGCGGCCTTGCACTCGGGGTCCGGCTACGCGGTGAAAGCGGCGGTAGCGCGGTCCGAGCTGGCTCGCGTCGTTCCGAACGTCAAGCGGGCGGGCGGCACGGACATCATCGTCACTACCCCGGAGCAGATCGTGCCATGACCTTCGCCCCCTCTCACAACACAGTGTTCAGGTTCGCCCCCGCCGATCGGCTGCGCGATCTCGCGCCGTACGAGCCGCCGAAGGCGAGCCCGTTCGTCGACCTGGCGCTCGACGCGAACGAGGGCGCGGCGGTCGACGACACGATGCTGGAAGCACTTTGCGCGATAACCGCGGAGGACCTGCGCCGCTATCCCAACGCGGCAGCACTCGAGCGCAGGATCGCCGCGGTGTGGGAGGTGTCTCCCGAAAGCGTTGTCGTCACCAACGGCGCGGATGACGCGATCGATCGGTTGTGCCGCGTTGCGCTCGAGCCGGGGCGCGAAGCGCTGGTTCACACGCCGACATTCGAGATGATCGAGCGCGGCGCTCGTCTTGCCGGAGGCGATGTGCGCCGCGTGCCTTGGTTGAATGGGCCGTTTCCCGTCGAGGCGTTCCTGAAGGGGGTGTCGGATCAGACGGCAATGGTGTCGCTGGTGACGCCGAACAACCCCACGGGGGGCGTCGTCCCCGCCGCCGACGTGCAGGCGGTCGTTCGTGCGGCTCGGGGCGTCGGTGCGCTCGTGCTCATCGACCTCGCTTACGTCGAGTTTGCGGATGAGGACCCCACAGAGAGCCTCCTTGGCGAGCCCAACGTCGTGATCACACGCACCTTCTCGAAGGCTCGCGGCCTCGCCGGGGCGAGGGTCGGATACGCCGTCGCCTCGCCGGAAGTAGCACGCGGGCTGCGCACCGTCGGGCAGCCCTTCCCGGTGTCGTCCGCCTCGCTAGCGCTCGCCGGCGTCTCGCTCGATGGTGAGGCTGACGTCGTGCGCAGCGTTGCCTCGGTCCGCGAGCAGCGCGACCGACTGGGCGACGAGCTCCGAGCGCTGAACTGCGAGGTGTTCGCCTCACAGGCCAACTTCCTGTTGACGCGGTGCCCGAACGCCAGCTTCGTGCGCGACGCCCTGAGGTCATTGGGCATCGCCGTCCGCACGTTCCCATCGCGCCCCGAACTCGACGGCTGTCTGCGCATCACGGCGCCCGCGGACTCGGACGAAGGAGATCGTCTGCGTTCGGCGCTACGAACGGTCCTCGCGCCGAAGGCGATCCTGTTCGATCTCGACGGCGTGCTCGCCGACGTAAGCCGGTCCTACCGCGCCGCGATCATCGAGACGGCTCGCTCGTTCGGCGTCGTGGTGTCGGCCGACGACATCGCTGCTGTAAAACGGGCGGGCGATGCGAACAACGACTGGGAAGTTGCCCACATGGCGATCGAGCGTCGCGGCGTAACGTGTGCTCTGGACGACGTGATCGCCCGATTCCAAACCGCTTACCTGGGCACGCCGGAACACGCCGGGCTGCGCGAGACGGAGCGGCTTATTCCGCATGCCGGCCTCCTGCGCCGACTGGGCACGCGGTACAGATTCGCGGTAGTCACCGGGCGCCCACGCTCGGAGGCCGAGTGGTTCCTCGATCGGGCAGGCGTGCGTGCGTTGTTCCCCGTGCTCGTGGGCATGGAAGACGGGCCGGCCAAGCCTTCGCCCCAGCCGGTGCGCGCGGCGCTCGAGCGGACCGGCGTCGAAGGGGCATGGATGATCGGTGATACGCCCGACGACATCGTCGCGGCGCGGCGGGCGGGCGTCGTGCCGATCGGGGTGCCGGCGCCCGGGGGCGATCGCGGCCCCGATGGACAGGCCATGCTCGGCGCCGGAGCCGCCGCGGTCATTGACACGCTCGACGCCCTCGAGGAGATGCTCCCATGAACACCCGAACGTCACGACTCGAAAGGGAGACCCGTGAGACACGGATTGCGCTCGCGCTCACGCTCGACGGCTCCGGCGCCGCGTCCGTCGACTCAGGGCTCGGCTTCCTCGATCACATGCTGACCGCGCTGGCGATGCACGGACGCATGGATCTCGAACTGCGGTGCTCGGGCGATCGCGAAGTCGACGATCACCACACCGTCGAAGATTGTGCCCTGGCGATTGGCAGCGCGGTGCATGAAGCGCTGGGCGACAAGAAGGGCATCCGGCGCTTCGGGACGGGGTGGGTGCCGATGGACGAGTCGCTCGCGCGAGCGGTAGTGGATGTGTCCGGCAGGCCTTCGGCGCACGTCGAGCTGGGGCTCGTGCGGGACCGCATCGGAGCGGTCGCCTGCGAGAACATCACACACTTCTTCGAGTCCTTCGCCACGGCGGCTCGCGTGACGCTCCACGTCGACGTGCTGCGCGGCACCAACGATCACCACAAAGCCGAAGCGGCATTCAAGGCGGTGGCCCTTGCGCTGCGTGAGGCTGCGGTCATCGAGCCGGGACGCGACACCGTTCCATCCACTAAGGGGGTGCTCTGATGGAGCCGGTGGTCGTCGTCGCGACGGGCGTCGCCAACACCGCGTCGGTGTCAGCGGCCATCCGCCGCTGCGGGTTCGAGTGTGTCTTCTCGGATGACCCGGATCGCGTGCGCCGCGCCGCGCGTGTGGTGCTGCCGGGCGTCGGGTCGTTCGAAGCCGGGATGCAGCGCCTGTCCGAGCGCGGGCTCGTCGGCGTGCTCCGGGATCGCGCGATCGAGGGGCGTCCGTTACTGGCGATCTGCCTCGGTCTGCAACTGCTGTGCAGCACTTCGGAAGAGTCGCCGGGCGTCGACGGTTTGGGCGTGATCGACGCCCCGGTGCGCCGGCTGCCGCCCGGTGTGCTCGTTCCGCACTTCGGTTGGAATCTCGTGGACGCGTCGCGATCCCCGGCGTTGACGAGCGGCTACGCCTACTTCGCGAACTCATACTGCCTCGCTGCGCCGCCCGACGGCTGGGCGGCCGCGACAACGACGCACGGCGTGGAGTTCGTCGCGGCGCTCGAACGCGGGCCCGTGCTCGCGTGCCAGTTCCACCCCGAGTTGTCAGGGGCATACGGCAGCGCGTTGATCGGGCGCTGGCTCGCGCGCCAGCAGGAGGGTGTGGCGTGCTGACCAAGCGAATCATCCCGTGCCTCGACATCCGCGACGGGCGCGTCGTTAAGGGCGTGCGCTTCTCGGGTCTGCGCGACGCGGGCGATCCCGTCGAGCAGGCCACGCGGTACGAACGACAGGGCGCCGACGAGCTCGTGATCCTCGACGTGTCGGCGACGCCCGCGGGGCGTTCGACCGCCCTCGAAGTCGTTGCCGCCGTGCGCGACGTGCTCGCGATCCCGTTGACGGTGGGCGGCGGCGTGCGCGCGATCGAGGACGCCGAGCGTCTGCTCGCCGCGGGCGCGGACAAGGTCGCGGTCAACACCGCGGCCGTCGAGCGGCCCGACCTGCTGAGTGCGATCGCCCGCCGCACCGGCTCGCAGTGCGCCGTGCTGGCGATCGACGCGGCGCGACGCGAGCCGGGCGATGGCTGGGAGGTTGTCACGCATTCGGGAACCCGCCGGACCGGCCTCGACGCCATCGAGTGGGCCGAGCGTGCCGAACAGCTCGGCGTAGGCGAGATTCTGCTCACGAGTTGGGATCGCGACGGCACGGGCGATGGCTACGACATCGATCTCCTGCGCTGCATGTCGCGCCGCGTGCACGTGCCCATCATCGCCTCGGGCGGAGCATCGCAGGCGGATCACATGGTCGCGGCGTTCACGGCCGGCGCCGACGCGGTGCTCGCGGCGTCCATCTTCCATGATGCCGTCTTCACCGTCGGTGACATCAAGTCGCTGCTCGCGGATCAGAATGTGGGGGTGCGCCAGTGATCGTGCCATCGATAGATCTCAGGGGCGGCGACGCCGTGCAGCTCGTCGGTGGCGTGGAGCACGCGCTCGATGCGGGCGACCCGCGTCCCATCGCGGACCGCTTCGGCCTCGTCGGCGAAGTCGCGGTGATCGATCTCGACGCGGCGCTCGGGACCGGCTCGAACTTGGAGGTGATCCGCGAGCTGATTCTCCGCGCGCCCTGCCGCGTCGGCGGCGGGATCCGCGACGTCCAGACCGCGGTGCGATACCTCGACGCAGGCGCGCGCCGGGTCATCCTGGGCACCGCGGCCCGACCGGACATCCTCCGCGACCTTCCTCGTGAGAGGGTCATCGCGGCGCTGGACGCCCGTGATGGCGAGGTCGTGACCGAGGGCTGGACGCGAGCGACCGGCGCATCCGTCGAGGATCGCATCGAGGAGCTGCGCGAGTACGTCGGCGGCTTCCTTGTCACGTTCGTCGAACGCGAGGGCCGCATGGGAGGCCTGCCGCGCGAACGCGTCGAGCAACTCGCCGCGCTCGCCCATCCCGCGCGGTTGACCGTCGCGGGCGGCGTGCGCACGCCGGAGGATGTCGCCATCGCCGACCGCCTCGGCGCGGACGCGCAGGTGGGCATGGCGCTCTACACCGGAGCCTTCGACCTCGCGCAGGGCCTGGTCGCACCGCTCAGGTCGGATCGAGAGGACGGGCTCTGGCCAACGCTCGTGACCGACCCGAGCGGACGCGTGCTCGGGCTCGCCTACTCCAATCTCGCATCGGTCCGCGCAGCGCTTGAAGAACGCCGGGGTGTCTACTGGTCTCGGTCGCGCAACGGCCTCTGGAAAAAGGGCGACACAAGCGGCGACACGCAGGAACTGCTCGGCATCTCCGTGGACTGCGACCGTGACACGCTGCGATTCGTCGTGCGCCAGAGCGGGCAGGGATTCTGCCACCTCGGAACGCAGACGTGCTTTGGCGATCTCTCTGGCCTCGCCCGGCTCGACGCGACGATCGCCCGACGCCTGATCGATGCGCCGGAGGGGTCGTACACCGACCGCCTGCGCCGGGACGGACCCCTGCTCGCCAGCAAACTCGTTGAAGAGTCGCGGGAGTTGTCCGAGGCGTCGAGCGCGGGCCATGCGGCCGAAGAAGCAGCGGATCTCCTTTTTTTCGCGATGGTCGCGGCGCACACGAAAGGTGCTTCGCTGGAGGACATCGAGCGGGTCCTGGACCAGCGAGCGCTGAAACTGACGAGACGACCGGGCGACGCCAAGTCGAGCGTCGCCGTGGAGGACGCAGGATTATGACGAACCGAAGAGAGGCTTTGCTCAAGCGTGTCGCGTTCGGCGATCTTTCCAGGTCGTTGCGGCCGCCGGTTGATGCGGACACGCTCGCGCAAGCCGCGGCGATCGTGGACGCCGTGCGCACGGGTGGCTCACGCGCCGTCAGGAAATATGCGGAGCGTTTCTGTGAGCGATCGTCGACCGAGCCGCTGGTGCTCGGCCCCGAAGAGATGCGATCGGCACGCGCCGGGCTGAGCGAAGCCAATCGCGCGGTGCTCGAACGGTCAGCGGATCGCATCGAGGCGTTCGCTCGCGCCCAGCGCGAAGCGATTCGCCCGATCGACGTCGCCATACCCGGCGGACGCGCGGGCCACACGGTCGAGACCGTGGCAGCGGCGGGGTGTTACGCGCCGGCCGGGCGCTACCCGCTGCCTTCTTCGGTGTTGATGACCGCGATCACGGCTCGGGTCGCCGGCTGCGAGCGCGTGGTGGTGGCGTCGCCGGGCGCCCATCCCGTCGCTGTCGCCGCAGCGGGCGTCGCGGGGGCCGACGCGTTTCTCGCCGTGGGCGGCGCCCACGCGATCGCGGCGCTCGCCTACGGGTGCGACGAGCTCGCGCCGGTCGACGTCATCGTCGGGCCGGGCAACCGGTGGGTGACCGCGGCGAAGCAGCTCGTCAGCGGCGTGACGGGCATCGACATGCTCGCCGGGCCGTCCGAACTGCTGGTCATCGCCGACGACACCGCGGACCCGGATTTGATCGCGGCCGACCTGCTCGCGCAGGCCGAGCACGACGACGACGCGGTACCGATGCTTGTGACGACCGAGTCATCCACAGCCTCCGCGGTGGAAGAAGCCATCGCGACCCGCCTCAAAGCGCTCCCCACGGCGGCGACGGCTGAGCGAGCGCTGGCCAACGGCTTCGTCTGCGTCGTCGCGTCAGTGGATCACGCTCGCGAGGCGGCGGACACGATCGCCGCCGAGCACGTGACCGTCATGACCCGCGATGCGCAGGCGTTCGCGGACTCCATCAGGAACGCGGGCGCGCTCTTCATCGGGCAGGCCACCGCGGAGGTGCTCGGCGACTACGGCGCCGGACCCAATCACACGCTGCCCACCGGCGGGACGGCCCGCTTCCGCGCGGGGCTCTCGGTGTCGCACTTCCTCCGTCTGCGGACGTGGATGCGCATCGACGATGCGGACGCCGCCCGGGCCCTCTTTGCCGACGCCCACTCCCTTGCCGGCATGGAGGGGTTGGCGGCGCACCAGGCGTCCGCAGCAGCCAGGCGCGTACGCTGAGCCGGCGATCCGGCCGAGCGCTCAGTGCCGCGTCGGATTCCCTCGTTCTGCTCAGATTTCGTGCGAGTCGCTTGCTGTGGGTTGCCAAAAGCTCGCGCATCGGCGATACTCCTAAGACGTACTGGGCGGTGGTCGGCTCGCACGCCGGCGGCTTCGCCAGTACGCACCGCGGCGTGCTCCCGATCGGCACGCGTGACATCCAAGAGGGCAGGCGGGCGTGGCACGCGCCGGCCGATGAGAGAGAAGATCGTGGAG
>CAYTSW010000104.1:0-1930 GCA_964440605.1 uncultured Phycisphaeraceae bacterium
GGCATACGAGATCGTTTCACGTGACTGGAGTTCAGACGTGTGCTTTTCCGATCTCGCCCGCCCCCCCGCGTTCGTCGGACGATTCCCTGGCGGTCTCTCGCGACGTATCGCCCGGCGTCGACTCCTCCCACGTCAGCTCGACGCCCGCCTGCGCGCCGTCGCGGACCTGCTTCCAGCGGATGGCCAGTCGGCCGCGCTCGTCGCGCAGCGCGCCGTGCTTGGTGGCGTTGGTCGCCAGTTCGTGCACCGCCATGTGCATCGCCAGCGCCTGCTTGGGGCGCAGTTCGAGGTCGGGCCCCTCGACGGCCAGTTGCTTCGGAAAGGCGAGCCGCGGCCCCAGCTCGGTGCGCACGATCATCCGCAGCGCCACGCCCTCCCAGTCGGTCGCCGTCAACAGGCCGTGCGCCGTCGCGATGGACGACAGCCGCTCCTGGAAGCTCTTCGCGAACGCGGGCAGGTCGTTGGATCGCCGGATCGTCTGCTGCGCGATGGCCTGGATCACCGCGACGGTGTTCTTCACGCGGTGGTTGAGCTCGGCCATCACCGTGCGCAGGTGCTCCTCGTACCGTTTGCGCTCGGTGATGTCCATGTTGACGCCCGACATCGCGATCGGCCGACGGTGCTCGTCGCGGATCACCTCGCCGATGCTCTGCAGCCAGCGGACCGAGCCGTCGGGCAGCACGATCCGAAAGTCCACTTCGAACTCCTCGCCGTCGTCGGCGAGGCTTGCCTCGGCACGCTCGACGAAGCGCGCCGCATCATCGGGGTGCAGGCTCTGCCTGAAGATCGTCTCGCAGTCGGCGCCGGCGCGCGGCTCGCGCCCGAAGAGCTGCCACATCACGTCGGACCAGACGGTCGTTCCGGTGTGCAGGTCGCGCTCCCAGACGCCCACGCCGCCGGCCTCCTGCGCTCGGCGCGACCGCCGCTCGCTCTCGGCCAGCGACGCCTCGGCCCGGCGCTGGTCGGTGATGTCGCTCGTGATGCCCCCCACCGCATAGACCCGCCCGTCCTCGCCGCGCAGCGGGAACTTGATCGACATGAAGTGCCGGTCGCCATCCTCCGAGGGCATCACCTCCTCGAAGCGCATCGTCTCGCCGGATTCAGAGACCAGCCGATCGTTCTTCCGGAACGCTGCCGCCACGTTGCGCGGCAGGATCGACGCGTCGGACTTGCCCAGCATCTCGTCTGGAGAGATCCCGACCAACTCCGCGACGTATCGGTTGACGATGACGTATCGCCCCTCGAGGTCCTTCGCGTACACCGCCACGTCGGCGTTGTCGATCACGGCCCGGAAGCGATCCTCGGTCACGCGGCGCGCGCGCTCGGTGCGCTTCCGCTGCGTGATGTCCTGCAACACGCCCACCAGACGGGCACCATGGTCACCCTCGACGCGCCGCCCGTGGCTGGAGAACCAGCGCTCCTCACCGCCGGCGGTGACGACGCGGAACTCGGCGCTGTACGCCCCGCCGTCGGGCCGCAGCGCGGCCTCGAGCCCGGCTCGCACCCGATCGCGGTCCTCCTCGTGCACGAAATCCAGGAACGTGTCGGGGTCGACCTCGTGGGGCGAGACGTGCAACAGGCTGTATACCCGCGCGTCCCAGTAGTTCTTTCCCGTCGTCGGGTCGTACTCCCACACACCGGCGTGGGCCGCCTCCAACGCCAGACTCAGCCGCTGCTCGCGGTCGCGCTGGGCGATCTCCGCGCGGCGCTGCTCCGTGACGTCGCGCACCACGCCGACGAGGCAGCGGCGACCATCGCATTTGTCGTCGTGGAACCGACCGAACATCTCCAGCCAACGCCACACACCGTCCGACTGTCGGCGGACTCGAAAGAGGCTGTGCACCGCGTCGTTCTCGCTCCACACGCCTTGAAGCTCGCGCTGCAGGCGCGGGGCGTCGTCGGGATGGCAGAAGTCGCGAAGGAACTCTTC
>CAYTSW010000104.1:2030-10097 GCA_964440605.1 uncultured Phycisphaeraceae bacterium
TCGTCGTGGATGCGGATCAGCTCGTCGTAACGCACGCGCTCACCCCGCCGCGCGCGCTCGAACGCCTCGCGCAGCCGCGCCTGCACCGGCTCGCTGTAGCTCCACCAGGAGCAGTCCCAGAACTTCTTGCCGGTGACCTGCGCTCGATCAACGCCTGTGGCCTCCAGCGCCGGCTCATTCACCTCCACGAGCGTCCCGTCGAGCGTCAGCACGCCAACGAACGCAAAGAGACTGTCGAGCACCTCGCGCAGCGTCGGCGATTCGGGCGCAGGGGTCGTCGCCAGCGACCCGCTGCCGTTGCCAACGACGCCTCCATTGGAGTCCATGCCCATGCGAACGCCTCTCCGTGCCCGCCCCCCGTCAATATCGCGCTGAACGGCACTTCATCCGACCGCCACGCGTGGTTTAAGAGTAGAGCGACACGCGTCTGCCGGAGGACACATACGCGCATACGGGCACAACATGAACAGCTCTTCACGCGCTCTCACCCCGATCCCGGCGACGTCAATGTCAACGCGCCAAACCCCGCCGAGCGCAGCGTCTCGTACGCGCGGACCGCGTGCTCCCACCGCGTATCGCGTCGGGGTTGCACCACGATGGGCTGGCCCGCGCCCAGCATGTCCAGCGTCGCCCGGGCCGCCGACGCCAACCCCGCCGCGTCACCGGCGCGGGCCAACGGCGAGTCCGTCGCGTCCACCGCGTACGCATCGGCGCCCTCACCCACGCTCGTCACCGTCACCGTGATCGGCGTCTCAGGCAACGCGAAGGGGTCCGCCGGCTCGCTCTTCGGCGCGGGCAACGGCAGGGGCAGGTCGCGCTCCGGGCGCTTGAAGTCCGCGATCAGCACGAAGTAGATCAACAGCAGGAACGTCACATCGATCATCGGCGTCAGATTGAGCCGCAGCCCCCCGGCAGCGCCGACGCGTTGCGCGTGCGATCGCCCCATCACGGCCCACCTCCCGACGTCGTCCCGTGGCGCACCGACACCAGCCGCACGCTCGGCAGCCCCGCATCCGCCAGCGCGCGGAGCACCGGGTGGACGCGTCCGTACGCCGCGCCGCGATCGGCCCGCAGGGCCACGCCCGCGTCGCGCGCCGCCGGGTCCGTCGCGACCGCCTGCGCGATCCTCGCGCGTCCCTCGGGCGTGTCCGGGAAGCGTCGCGTGCCGAGGCGGAGCGTGCCGTCGGTCGCCACCTGCACCGTCACCGTCTCGACGTCCAGCGGGCGCGTTTCGGCGTCCGGGGCGGTGCGAGGCGGCTCGAGCTCGACGCGCTGCTGTCGCGTGATCTGCGCGACGAGCATGAAGAAGACGATGAGCAAGAAGACGATGTCGATCATGGGCGTGAGGTTGAGCAGCCCGCCATCGCCCCGCGTGCGCGCCAGGATGGAGCCGGGAGCCCTCACGCCGCCCCGGCCGTCGAGGCCCGCCGCTCGCGGTCGTCGCGTGCGGGCGTCTCGCCCGGCGCCAACGCATCGATGCAGTGCTGGAGCCTCTGGCTGATCTCGACGCTGATCCCCTCGGCGCGCGTGCGCAGCGCCGCGTGCCCCGCCAGCGCCGGGATCGCGACCACCAGCCCCCAGAACGTGGTGGTCAGCGCCGTGCCGATGCCCGCAGCCAGGCCGACCGGGTCGGGCGTGCCGCCCGCGACGACGATCTCACGAAACGCGACGATCATGCCGTACACCGTGCCGAAGAGGCCGATCATCGGCGCGACATTGCCAATGATGCTCAACGGCTCGAGGCGGCGCAGGCGTCGGAGCAGCACGTGTTCAACCGCCTGCTCGGCGGCGCGCGTCATGGCCTCTCGTCCGGCGTGGTGCTCCTCGAGCGTGCTCGCCAGCGCCGTTGCGAAGTCGGACCCGCCCTCTTCCCCGATGGTGCGCAGGCCCGCGACGCTGCGCTTGCCCGCGGCGTTGCGCGCTCTGGCAAGCTGATCCTCGGGCAACGCCGCGCTGCGCCGCGTCTCGTTCGCCCGCGCGATCAGCAGGCTCACGCACACCGCCGAGAGCGCCAACAGGAACCAGACGATCAGCGAGCCGAGCCACTCCACGGCGCCCGTCACCGGATGCCGCTGGATGAAGAACGCCTCGGCCAGCGACGTGCGCACCCCGCCCTCGCTCCCGGTGCTCGCCCCACCCCCGACCGACGCCAGAACCGCGATAACGTGCTCGATCATCGCCCGTTTGTACCGGATGGCGAGACGTTTGTGGAGTCGATCAGCTCCAGCTCGCGTTCGTCGAGGGTGACGTGCGCGTTCGGCCCGCCGTGGATCTGCGCGATGTCCTCCAGCAAGGTGTTCGCCGTCGCCCGTCCGAGCTGCACGGTGTTGATCGTCGTCCTGCGGTCGCCGTCGCGGTCGGTGGGGTTGAGCATCTCGAGCATGCCCAGGATCTCCTCGGGCGGCGGGGCGTAGTCGCCCAGACACGAGAGATCCGTCGCGAGCAGAAAGATCGCGTCCGGGTTGAGTCCGACGGCCTTGATCATCGCCTGCGACGGGTCGCACCGTCCCTCGCTGCGCACGGCGCCGATCCACTCCATCAGCGATGCGACGTTGCTCGACGTCGCTCGGATCAGCCGCACCTCCCGGTCGCGCTCGGGCTGGAGCGGGTGCGGCGCCGCGCGGTAATCGCCCGCGCTCCCGCCGAAGAGGATCACCTGCACCTCCTGCGTTGGGTCGAGCCTGGACAGCGAGCGCATGAGCTCGCGCCGGATCGCGGGCAGCGTGCTGACCGTCGAGCCCGAGGCGTCGACGACGTACACGATGGACTGCGCATCGCTCGACCCGAGCCCGAAGAAGCGGACGCGCGGGAACCGGCGCTCGCGCTGCACGTCTCGCCGCGCCGTCGGGTCAAACGCCGACAGATCGGGCGTGGGCAGCGGCTCGAGCTCCACGGGCGTGAGCGTCGGCGCCGCGGCGGGCTTGGGCTCGGGCTGCTCCGCCGGCTCCATGACGCGTGCCAGCGTCTCGAGGCGTGACTCGGGCGGTCCTTCGTAGGTCGCGACGTCGCCCGCGGGCGCCGGGTCGAAGAACGCGACCGTCGACGCCGGGGCGTAGTCCCGCGCGGGCGCCGCTACGCTCCAGACGATGAAGAACCCGCCCATCAGCAACGCCGCGTGAATCGCCAGCGAGATCAGCCACGGCGCGAGCGACCGCGCCGCCGGACTCGGAAGACGCGTGCTCATGCGTCGTCGTCGTGGTGTTCGTCGTCGCGGCGTTTCTTCTTGCCGAACAGCAACGCGTCCACGCTCAGCTTGCCCGCGCCCGTGCAGAGGACGGCGAAGGCCGCGGCGAAGGTCACCAACTGAAGGAAAAGCTTCTCGTACGCGGGCACATACCGCGTCGGTTCGCCGAGCTGCCACTCTGGTAAGAAGCCGAGGAAGGCGGTCTCCGAGACGGTCGCCGGCCCGATCTGCGTGAGCCAGATGGCGCCGATCATCACGCCCGCGAGCCCGAGGCCCCAGAGGCGCGTCAGGAAGCCGATCAGCAGCAGCACGCCGCCGATGAACTCCGTGAGCGCAGCGATCCACGCCAGCGAAAGCAGGATCTGGCCTGTCGTCAACCCGTCGGGGAAGTAGCCATTCTCGTTCGCTCGTGCCATCACCAGCACCAGCCCGTTCAGGCGGCGGACGGTGTACGTGCCCTCCTCAAAGTCCGCGGCGGTGTACAGGTCAGGCACGTCCTCCGGCGTCGCGTCCTGGAGACCGTCCTCGATCAGTTCCTCTTCCACCGCCTCGGGCAGCGGCTCGACGTCGGGCTGTGCCGGCGGCTCGGCCTCCGGGAGCGTCGGTGACGCCGGCTCCTGGTTTTGCACACGCACGACGCGGAAGGCTTGACCCTCGAAGTGGGCCACATCGGCGTCGCCCGGCGACAGAAGCCCCAGATTGCCGAGCGTCGCCGCCTGTTCGGGCGACAGCGGCATGTCGGAGTAGAACACCTTGCCGGCGCCGTAGTAGAGGAACATCAGCCCCAGCGCGATGCGGAGCACGAGGGGAGCGACGTGGTGAGCAAAGGGTCGGCTGCGCATATAAGGACTCCTCGAAGCGGGGGTGGGACGTTCAGATGGTATCGGACTCTCGCGCGCGGGCCGTCCAACACCTGCCGCTTCCGGGCCTCACCCGCTAGGATCGGCGTGCCGTCGCGGGCGTGGCGGAACTGGCAGACGCGCGAGATTTAGGTTCTCGTGTCCGAAAGGACGTGCAGGTTCGATTCCTGTCGCCCGCATCCGCGCGCTTCAGACGCGCGCCACCACGTAGACCACGAACGACTCCTCGAGGTCGTCCGCCCGCGCCGGCCGCACCAGCAACTCGCCGGCGTCGTCCATCGCGTCGCCGAAGTCCGCGTACACCTCGGTCGAGGCGAAGCCCGCCTCGATCATCGCGTCGCGCAGCTCGGGCACACCCCACAGGCGCCAGTCGTAGACGAACGCCTCGTCCACGCGCACGCCGTCGGGCAACTCGAAGTGCATCGCGTTGACCACCCGCCCGGTGAGCGGGTCGGCCTCGCGCTGCTCCCAGACGTACTCGATGTCGCCCTCGTCCGTCTCGATGCGCATACCGGTCGTGCCCGGAATCATCGCGTCGGCCCCGCCGTACAGGTCGGCCACGAGCACGCCCCCCGCCTGGAGGCGGAAGAGCGCGTGGCGCAAGTACGTCACCAGCCGCTCGCGCGTGTGCAACTCGCACAGCGCGAAGTTCAGCGCCGCGATGACGTCGGGCCGACCCGGCGCTTCGAGCACATCGGCCTGAATGAGCGACAGCCGCTCTTGCGCCCCGGCGTCGAGCGACTCGTGCGCGCGCTCGCGCGCGTGCTCGTGCGGCTCGGGATCGCGGTCCGTGGCGATCGCCTCGAACGCCTCGCCCAGCGTGACCCACGCGCGGCTCACCGACGCCGGGCCCGAAAAATCCTCGGCCAGCACCAGCGGTCCCCCCGCGTGCACCGCCCGCAGGAACCGTGCTTCGATCGGCGGCACCTGCACCGCAAGCTCGTACAGGTCGTACGTCGTGAGCCCGAGGGCGCCGTGACGCTCGATCATCCCGCCGGCCGCATCGAGCGCATCATTGCGAAGAACTGCTCGCGCGCCTGGTCGGCCTCGCTGGCGTTGATGGTGAGGCGGATCTGGACGGGCGTGCTCACGCCTTCGACTTCGGCGCCGTAGAACGCGGTGTTGGGCTCGGCGGGTGCCGAGCCGCCCATCATCGTCATGCCCGAGTACGTGCCGACCATCTCGACGGTCTGCGCCGTGAAGCCGCCGGCCTCAATCGTGTCGCGCGTGGGCCCGCTGACCGGGTTGCTCACCTGGCCGATCCAGCGCTGGATGTTCGCCTCCGCCCCGCCGCCGATCCCGACGAAGACCACGAACGACCCGCTCTGGCCCACCTTGTACTCCGCCGCCCGCATGCTGCTCGTCGGCGTCAACTGCTCCCACGACTCGGGCACCGTGAACGCCACGCCCGCGACCTCCATCAGATCACCCTCGGCGACCGCGTCGCCCGCGTCATCATCGCCGGCGGGCGCCGGCATCGCGGGTGTGTCCGCCTGGCGCGTGCTCGGCAGGTCACGCGTTTGCGAGTCCTCGGGCGACGCCGCCTGCTCGGCATTCTCCGCGAGCATCGCTCGCTCCTGCTGCTGGACGTCCTCGGCGCTGACCGGCTCCTCGCCGTCGCCGCAGCCCGCCAGCAGCGTCAGACCGCTGACCATCAGAACCGAACCGGTTACGCGCATGACGGTTGTGCTGCTCATCGTTGATCCTCCCGGAGGGGTGCGTGGTGTGGTGGAAGCCCGCCCGCGTCCAGCGGCCGCGCCGTGGGTGTGTCACCATAGCCGCGTGCCCGCCCGACGGATCACCGACGCTTCCGACCCGGCCCTCGAGCCTTTTCGCGACATCCGCGACCGCGACGCCGCGGGCCGTCTCAACGTCTTCATCGCCGAGGGGCGACTCGTCGTCGGCACGCTACTCACCCGCTCACCGCTGCGCACACAAGCCGTCTTCCTCACGCCCAACGCCTATCAGAGCATCGCCGAAGCCCTGGACGCCTCGCCCGACGAGCCCGACGTCTTCATCGCCGACCGCGCTGTCATGGAGCAGGTCGCGGGCTTCGACGTCCACCGCGGCTGCCTGGCCGTCGGCGCCCGACCTTCACCTCCCGCCCGGGCCGACCTCCTCCCGCCCGACGACCAGCCCTCCACTCTCCTCGTGCTCGAAGGTCTTTCCAACCACGACAACGTCGGCGGTCTCTTCCGCTCGGCCCTCGCCTTCCACGCCGACGCCGTCCTCCTCAGCCCACGCTGCTGCGATCCGCTCTATCGCAAAGCGATCCGCGTCTCGATGGCCGCCGCCCTGCGCGTGCCCTTCGCGACCGCCGATCCCTGGCCCGACACGCTCGCCCTCCTGCGCAGCCGCGGCTACCACGTCGTCGCCCTCACCGGCTCGGCCCCCGACCGCCTGCTCCACGACGCCGCCCGGAGTTGGCCCGACCGCGTCGCCTTCGTCCTCGGCGCCGAGGGCCCCGGCCTCTCGCGACAGGCACTCGCCTACGCCGACCAGCGCGTCCGTATCTCCATCGCCGCCGGCGTCGATTCGCTCAACGTCGTCGTCGCCGGCTCCATCGCCCTGCAGCGCCACCACGAATGCCGCGCCCAATCCAACCCTCACTAGCGAGCCTGAACCGCCAGCGCCAGTCAGTACCATGCCGAACATCGTGACGCTCAACGATCCGCTCGCCCGCGCCGCCATCGAAGGCATCCACGCTGACATGACCGTCGGCCTCGGGACGGGCCGCGCCGCCGCCCGCGCCATCCGCGCCCTCGCCACGCTCGAGCACGCGCCGACCCTTACCTGCGTCAGCACCTCCGACGCCAGCACGAAGCTCGCGACCACCCTCGGCCTCACCGTCCGCTCCCTCGACGACGCCCTTGCGCGCCGCGGTCACATAGACGTCCTCTTCGATGGCGCCGACCAGGTCGACCCCTCCCTGCGCATGATCAAGGGTCGCGGGGGCGCGATGACCCGCGAGAAGATCGTCGCGCGTGCGGCCAAGTTTCGGCGCTACCTCATTCAGGACCACAAGCAGGTCCGCCTGCTGGGCGACCACTGCGAGCTGCCCGTTGAAGTCCTCGCCTTCGCGCCCAAAGCCGTCGAAGACGCCCTCAAACACGAAAGCCTCATCGGCCACTGGCGCACCACCGACGACGGTTCACCCGCCCACACCGACGACCAGAACCCCATCCTCGACCTCGTCTGGCCCTCCGGCTGGGAGCCCGAACCGGTCGCCCGACTCCTCCACGCAACGCCCGGCGTCGTCGGGCACGGCGTCTTCCTCACCGAGGCGCACGAAGTCATCGTTGAGTCCGACGCGGGCCTCCAACGCCTGACGCGGTAGCGCACGACGATCCGCGATTCAAGAACACCGAGCTCCCGCTCGGTGCTCCAGATGATTGGCGTGTTGTTCGTCGATCCGCTGGCGATCAGGCCTTGATGTCGGTGACGCGCACCTTCATCAGCCGCTGGCGGTGGCCCTGCTTGCGGCGGTAGCCCTTGCGGCGCTTGAACTTGATCACGTCGATCTTCTTGTCCTTGAACTCGCGATCGACGATCTCCGCCGTCACCGTCGCGCCGTCGATGTAGGGCGTGCCGACGCGGGGCCCGCCCTCGCCACCGATCATCACCACGCGCGCGAACGTTACGCTCGAGGCGTCTTCCGGCAAGTCGCGGATGTCGACGACGAGCACGTCGTCCTTGGACGCCTTGATCTGCGTCCCGCTGTCTTCGATGATCGCGTACATGGACATGGCAGCGCCTCGTGCCGGAGAAGCCGGCGAGGAGAGGTTCGTGGGGGAAGGTGTACGGGCCGCGGCTCGCGCGGCAGGGGGAGAGTGTAGCCCCCAGCCCCGCCTCGACAAGCCCGCGGCGTGCATTGCCGGCGCGGCCGCAATATACCGTACAAACTGCTTACAGAGCTGGCGCCACCGAGGACGATAGATAGAGCCCCTCGGGCACGGACAGGTCGGCCGCCAGCTCCAACAGTTGCACTTCGGAGAGGTCGAGCAAGGGAGTGAGCACCTCGGG
>CAYTSW010000105.1:0-2536 GCA_964440605.1 uncultured Phycisphaeraceae bacterium
GAGGGGCTGGTGCATGAGGTTGCGGCTGTTGCGCAGGGCGTGACGCTTGCCTTTGGTGCCGGTGCAGGCGATGACCGAGCCCATGGAAGCGGCCTGGCCCACGATGTAGGTGCAGACGTCGGGCTCGACGAAGCGGAGCGTGTCGACGATCGCGAGCCCCGCCGTCACGGAGCCGCCCGGGGAGTTGATGTAGACGTGGATGTCGCTCTTGGGGTCTTCGTTGGCGAGGAAGAGGGCCTGGGCGACGATGAGGTTGGCCATGTCGTCGTGCACGGGTCCGCCCAGGAAGATGATGCGGTCCTTGAGGAGGCGCGAGTAGATGTCGTAGGCGCGTTCGCCGCGGCCGGACTGTTCGACGACGATCGGAACAAGGGTGGACATGGGGTCGCTCGTCTGGGCTGGGGGTGATGCTTGGGGAGGGGCTGAGAAGTGCTGCGCCGCGGGGAGGCTCGGAGACTCTCGAAACGGGCTTCCGCCGGCTCGCAGGCCGTCGGGGTGGCGGGGTGGCGGGGCCTGTGGTTAGTGGTTCGGTTGGGCTTCTTCGATGTTGAGGATCTCGTCGATGAGGCCGTACTCCTTGGCCTGCATCGCGTTGAAGTATTTATCGCGCTCGGCGTCGGCCTTGATCTGGTCGACGGTCTGCCCGGTGTGGCGGGCGAGGATCTCGTTGAGCTGGTGCTTGTCCTTGATGATCTGGTCGGCCTGAATGAGGATGTCGGCGGCCTGGCCCGTCACCCCGCCGTAGGGCTGGTGGATCATCGCTTTGGCGTGGGGGAGGATGATGCGCTTGCCCTTCTCGCCCGCGGCGAGGAGGACGGCGGCGCCGGAGTACGCCCTCCCGACGCAGTAGGTCGCGACCTTGGACGAGATGAACTGCATGGTGTCGTAGATGGCCAGCGTGTCGTCCACCACGCCGCCCGGGGAGTTGATGTAGAGGTTGATGTCCTGGCCCTTTTTCTGGTTCTCCAGATAGAGCATCTGCATCATCACCCGGGCCGCGGAGGCCTGGGTGATGGGGCCGAAGAGGAAGACGACCCGGTTCTCGAGCAGAAGCTCGTCGATGGTCATCTCGCGGGTGCGCTGGTAGTTGACGTGGCTCATACGCGGTCTCTGGGGTCCTGGAGCAAGAGGCGAGTGGGGGGTCTTCCCGGTTGAGGAAGCGGACGGTCTGGAGAAGAAGGGAGAACTGCCGGGCCGATCATAGGGGGGCGTTGCGAGGCGTGTTTCGCCTCCGCGGCCCCGTCTGAACTTCGGTTCGGCGGACGCCCGATCGAGAATCCCTCGCGTTGACTGGTGCATCGGGGCGTGGCTAGGGTGAGCGTCTGTCCCGCGCTGGCGCAAACGCCGTCCCCGTCCGACGACGCCCGCCCCGGCGGTTGGAGAACGCCCGTGCCGACGGCGATCATCAGTGACATCCACGGGAACGCCGAAGCCCTGCGCGCGGTTCTCGCCGACATCGAACAGCGGGGCGAGGCCGACCGCATCATCTGCTTGGGCGACATCATCGGCTATGGCCCCGAGCCGCTCGCGTGCGTCGATCTCGTCGCCGAGCACTGCTCCTGGTCGCTGATGGGCAACCACGACTTCGGGGTGCTCTACGAGCCGACGAACTTCAACGCCGCCGCCGAGAACGCGGCGTACTGGACGCGTCAGCAGTTCGACGAAACGCCCGACGTGGAGCTGCGCACGAAGCGTTACCAGTTCCTGGGCCGCCTGAGGGTGCGTGTGGTGGAGCCGGTCGGCGCGAATGGATCAACCAAGCAGGTGCTGGCAGTGCACGGCTCGCCGCGCCGCCCCATCAACGAGTACATCTTCCCCGACGACGTCCTTTCGGACACCGTGAAGATGAAGCACATCTTCGAAGAGATCGACCACCTGGCGATCTGCGGGCACACGCACGTGCCCGGCGTGTTCACGGACGAGCCGGACTTCTATCCGCCCGACGAGGTCGGCGAGAACCAGACATACAAGTTCTCCGACAACGAGAGGGCGATCATCAACGTGGGCTCGGTCGGCCAGCCGCGCGACTTCAACCCCAAGGCCAGCTACGTGCTGATGTTCGACGACCGGGTGGAGTTCCGCCGGGTGGCGTACGACGTGGAGAAGACGGCGGAGCTGATCCGCCGCGTGCCGCAACTGACGGACTGGCTTGCCGAACGACTCTTTGAGGGCCGCTGACCCGGCATAGAGCGTTGGCCGGGCCCTTCTGACAGGGCGGGTCGGCACACGGGGCAAGCGATATCATCCGCTCCTTGCGCCGCGCGATGTCCCTGTGGGGGCTCATCCATTCTTGATCGCCACGCCACGCTCGAGCCGGAGGCCCGATGCCCGCTTCCAAGCAGAACCCGCTCCTCAAACTCGTCCTCCCGATCGTCGCAGCCGCGATTCTGCTCATGTTCGTCCTCGGCCCCGCGCTCTTCAGCAGCGGCGGGGGCGGGCAGCAGCAACCGCAGCAGAACCAGACCGGACAGAGCGGGCAGGACGGCGAGGCCGCGGAGCCCGCCGATGCCGATGCCGACGCCGACGCCGACGCCGA
>CAYTSW010000105.1:2636-9869 GCA_964440605.1 uncultured Phycisphaeraceae bacterium
GCCGACGCCGACGCCGACGCCGATCCGAACGACGCAACGATGCAGCCCGCGGTTGCCGACGATGACGATGCGCCAGCCGCGACGGATGAAGGCGTCGCGAGCGACGTTGCAAGCGACGATGCGCCGAGCATCACGCCCGCGCCTCAAGAAGAGTCCACGGTCGCCGAGACGACACTTGACGCCCCGCTCGGAGCCGACACGTCGGACGACTCCGCCGCAGTTCTCGATGTCGCCGCGCCGACGGGGCTGCGTGTGCGTGTGCAGCCGTCGTCCGACGCGCCGGCGTCGCTGGGCTCGATTGATCCCGCCTGGGGCGCGACCAGCCAGCCGCTGATGCGTGTCGACTTCACGCTGGCGGGGGCCGGCGTCGACGCGATCAAGCTCGCCAATCACTTCGTCGACGCGGTGTCGTACCAGGAAGCCCGGCGCGGCAACCCGCGACCCGAAGACCACTTCGCCATCCAGAAGGGTGCCGCGCAGACGAATGTCGCGGTCTTCCCGCTCGCGGCGCTGGCGGTGGAGATCCAGACGTCGGCCGACGGGCCGGTCGTCGAGATCCCGCTGTTCTCCAGCGCCGGCAAGCCGGTGTGGCGCGAGAAGGGTCCGGGCGAGTTCGTCGCGGAGATCGAAGACGGCGCGGGCGAGCTCGTCGCGCGCATCAACCGGCGCTATCGCCTGCCCGACGACACGTACCAGCTCCGCGTGACGCAGACGTTCGAGAACCTCTCGGGCGCGGAGATGTTCATCCGCTGGAGCCAGTACGGCCCGGCGGACATCATCGAAGAGAAGCAGACGGGCTACCGCCTGCCGTCGGACCGTGTGCGTGTCGGCTACCTGCCGACGCTGGGAACGGAGGTCGAGCCGGGCCCGCGCAGCCGCCTGTCGGGCGCGACGTGGATGGAGCGCGGCACGGCGTTCAAGGAGATCCCGTACGTCCAGAACCAGCAGGGCAACCTCACCGGCTCGATCACGCTGTGGGACACGACGGGAGGCGTCGTCGCCGGGCCGCCCTCGGGCAGCTACCCGGAGGCCGACCGCATTTCGTGGGTGGCGCAGTCCAATCGCTACTTCGCGTTCGTGATCCACCCGCTGCTCGACCCACAGAAGGCATCCAACGCGAGCCGCTCGGACCTGACCTTCCGTCTGGCGCAGCGGGTGAACGTCCTCGAGTTCGGCGCTCCCGGGCTCGACAACGAAGGCCGGCAGGACAACAACCGCCTGCTCACCGAGCTGCTCAGTGAGCGGATCGAAGTGGGTGAGGGGACGAGCGCGGACCTGAGCTTCGGGGTCTACGCCGGACCGGTCTCGAAACAGATCCTCGCCGGCGCCCAGCGCAACCCGGTGCTCGACGCATTGGACCTCGACGCGCTGCGCGTCTACCAGATCGGGATGTGCGGCATCTGCACCTTCCAGTGGCTCGCTCAAGGGCTGCTCTGGCTGCTGGGCTTCTTCCACATGATCGTCTCGGACTGGGCGATCGCGATCATCATTCTGGTGATCTGCGTGCGCGCGATCCTGCACCCGATCACGAAGAAGAGCCAGGTCAGCATGATGCGCTTCGGCAAGCAGATGCAGCGCGTCGCGCCCAAGCAGAAGAAGATCCAGGAGCGCTACAAGAACGACCCGCAGAAGATGCGTGAGGAGATGATGCGGCTGATGCGCGAGGAGCGCGTCAACCCGGCGGGCGCCCTGGGCTGCCTGCCCATGCTCCTTCAGTCGCCCATCTGGATCGCGCTCTACGCGATGGTCTACTTCGCCTTCCCCCTGCGCCACGAGCCGGCGTTCTACGGGCTCTTCCAGAGCCTCACCGGCGGCTCGTGGACGTTCCTGAATGATCTGGCCAGCCCCGACCACTTCTACGAGTGGGGCGGGAACTTCCAGATCCCGCTCATCGGCGGGCTCATGGGGCCCATCACCGGGCTCAACATTCTGCCCCTGCTCATGGGCGTGGTCTTCTTCATCCAGCAGAAGTACCTCACGCCGCCGACGAGCGCGACGCTCAGCCCCGAGCAACAGCAGACGCAGAAGATTATGAAGGTGATGCTGGTGGTGATGATGCCGGTGTTTTTGTACAACGCGCCGGCGGGCCTGACGCTGTACATCATGACGAGCTCGACGCTGGGCATCCTCGAAAGCCGGTACATCCGCTCGCACGTGGACAAGATGGACCTCGAGTCGCCGCCCAAGCCGCGGATGTCGCCGAACGCCGGCGCCGGGCGGAAGAAGGTCGCGAACCAGGCGCAGCCCTTCGGCAAGAAGGGCCGCGTCGAGCCGCCGCGGCGCTTCAAGTCGCGCGACAAGAAGTGATCGCGGGCCGTCGGCGTGCGCACGGGCGACACGATCATCGCTATCGCCTCGCCGCCGGGCCGTGCGCCCGTCGGGATCGTCCGCCTGTCGGGGCCCGCGACCTTCCCCGCCCTGTGCACGATCCTCGCCGATGACCGCGTGCTGGCGCGTGGCGCGCACGCTGTCCGCCTGCGTTTACCTGGGCGGCTGACCGATCATGTCGCGTTCGACGCGCGGGTCATCGTCGCACCGGCGCCGCGCTCGTACACGCGCGAGGACACCGCCGAACTGCTCCTGCCGGGGCACCCGGAGTTGCTGCGTCGCCTCGTCGATCGGCTCGCGGCCCATGAGGGTGTCCGCCTCGCGGGGCCGGGGGAGTTTACCGCTCGGGCTGTGCTCGTGGGGCGGATGACGCCCGAACAGGCCGAGGGCGTGCAGGCGTTGATCGCGGCCCGAGGTGATGCCGAGCGCCGGGCGGCCCGGCGGCTGCTCTCGGGCGAGACGGGCGACCGCTACCGCGCGTTGGCCGAGGAGTGCGCGGCGGTGCTGGCGCTCGTTGAAGCGGGCATCGACTTCACGGAGGAGGAGGACGTCGTCGCGATCGCGCCGGATGAACTGGTGCGACGGATCGGCGTGATGCTGCGCACGATCGAGGGCGAGCTCGGCGCTTCGCGCGAAGCGCCCGCGGTCGAGGAGCCGGTGATCGTGCTCGTCGGCCCGCCCAACGCCGGCAAGAGCACACTCTTCAACGCCCTGTTGGGGCGTGCGCGCGCGGTGGTGTCGGATGTGCCCGGCACGACGCGCGATGCGCTGGAGGAGCGCCTCGCGCTGCGCGAGCACGCCAGCCGCGTCGGTCGGCACGCGACCGCGGTGCGGCTGGTTGATCTCGCGGGTCTCGACGCCGCGCTGGCTTCCCGCACCGAGCTGGATCATCTGGCCCAGCAAGCTGCGCAGCGTGCGATCGACCGCGCCGACGCGATGCTCTGGTGCGATCCCGCGGGACGCTTCGATGCGGCAACGCGCGGCGTCACGCTCGACGCTCGGACGCCGGTGCTGCGCGTGCGCACGAAGGGCGATCTGCCTGCGGACGCGAGGGATGAAGCGCTGGCGGTGTGCGCGCTCGACGGGTGGAACGTCGACGCGTTGCGGCGCGCTATCGCCGATGTGGCCGATGATGTTGCTCGGCGGGGCACGGGCGGCGCGGGCGAGTCGCTGGTGACGCCTCGGCACCGGGTGGCGCTCGCCGCGGCGGCGGAACACCTCGCCGCCGCGCGGGAAGCGGCGCGTGCTGCCGGTGCCGACGAGCTCACCGCCGGCGCGTTGCGCGCGGCACTGGACGAGCTGGGCGCGATCGCGGGCCGCGTCCACCCCGACGACATCATCGGGCGCATCTTCGCGACGTTCTGCATCGGCAAGTGAAAAGAGCACCGGGCGAGGCCCGGTGCTCCGTAGCAATCGATGGGTTGATTCGGTCGCTGCGGTTTACTCGCAGGTCGAGCCGAAGACCGCGCCGAAGGCGCCGAAGTCCGCGCCGTCGATCACGCCGTCGGCGTTGAAGTCGGCGTTTTCGTCGTAGTTGGCGTCGCCGGACGACGAGCCGAACGCGGCGCCGAAGGTGCCGAAGTCGGCGCCGTCGACGGCGCCGTCTTCGTTGAAGTCACCGACGCACCCGACGGGCTGCGGGTCGGGGTCTTCGCACTCGATCGAGACGATGCGCAGGTCGTCGATGGCGGCTTCGACGAGGGAGGGCTCGCCGTTGTCGGCGGCGATGAAACGCAGGCGCACGCTGCCGGTCAGGTCGACAAAGTCTTCGACCTGGAAGGTGTTGTTGATCCACCCGCCGGCGGTGCCGGGGCCGCTGGGACCGACGGTCTCGAGCGGCGTCCACGTCGTGCCGCCGTCGTCGGAGATGAAGACGGTGAAGACGTCGTTGTTCGGTCCGCCGCCGGCGGAGTTGGAGTACCAGCGGAAGTAGCTCATGGTGACTTCGGTCGCGCCCGTGAGGTCATAGACGGGGGAGATGAGGGTGGTCTGCCCGCCGTCGACGTCGCCCGAGCCGTCGGAGAAGCCGGCGTTGCCGTCGGTCACCCAGCAGATGGCGCCATCCTCCGAGTTGTCGTTCTCGGGCTGAGCGATCGTCCCTTGCGGGTCGACGCGGTTCCAGATGCCGGTGGTGGCATCGTCGGCGAGGGTGCCGACGATCCAGCCCTGATCGGTCTCGAGGTTGTCATCGACGAGCACGTTCTCGACGCCCACGTCGAAGGTGAAGGTGCCGGAGGGCGCATCGGCGGGCAGCGTCACGAGGCCAAACTGCTGCGACTCGGCTTCGAGGTAGAACTCGGGCCGCACATCGCACGCCTCGGCGGTGATCGCGACGCTGTACTGCCCGCCTCCGAGATCGGTCACGGGAACGGCCTGGAAGGACTCGCCCGAGCTCTGGCGGGCGAAGGCCTTGACGCTGCCGGGAACGAGCTGGTCATCGCGGATCGAGAGGCCGAAGCCGACGACCTGGGGCACGCCGGCGTCGATCCGGCTCGGCAGCGCCGCGTCGAGCCCGATGCTGAGGAAGGGGGCCTGGATGGCGGGCTCGGTCGCGAGAGCGAAGCCCTGCGTGCCGCCGGTCAGCGACGCGGCGCGGACCTCGATGGTCCACGTGCCCGAGGCCGGGTTATCGACGACGACTTGTTCGACATTGTTGGTGCTGTCGGTCGTGTTCCGCTGCGCGGGGGCCGAGGGGTTGGAGGGGTTGAGCGTCCACGGGAAGCGCCGCACGCCGTTGGGGTCGGTCACGACCAGGTCGAGGTCATTGATGAGGGTGTTGGTGACGTTGGGAGTGGCGGCGGGGTCATCCCAAGCGAGGGTGGCCTGGAAGGGGCCGGAGCCCGGCGCGACTTCGACCTCGAAGGTGCGTGTCTCGCCGGTGGAGCTCAGCGACTCTTGCGCGAAGGCGCGGTTACGGATGAGTTCGACGGAGTTGACGATGTTCACGTTGCCGTAGCCGAAGGCGTAGTCGGGTCCGGTGTTGCCCAGGTCGTCAGCGCCCTGGATAAGCAGGGCCTTGATCATGGCGTTGGAGGGGTCGGGGTCAAAGGGGAGTTGTTCGCGCCAGTCCTGGATGAGCAGGGCCGAGAGGCCGGCGACCGCGGGGCCGGACATCGAGGTGCCGCAGAGCACGCGGTAGTCGGTGTCGGAGTCTTCGCCCGTGGAGGTGATGCCGCCATCGCCCGAGGTCTGGCAGCCGGGGGCGACGAGGTCGGGCTTGAGGCGTCCGTCGTCGACGGGTCCCCAGGAGGAGAAGGACGTCATGGAGAGGTCGTTGGAGTTGATGGCGCCGACGCTGATGGGGTTCTTGGCGCCCGACGGCGGAGCGATGGAGCGGTAGTCGCCCACGCCCTCGATGTCGCAGTCGCTGCCCTGTCGCTCGTTGCCGGCGGACCAGACGATGCGCACGGGCACGCCCAGCGATCCGGCGATGAGCGAGTCGAGGAGGGAGGACGTGACGCCGTAGTCGCCCTGGATGTTGCAGTCGAAGCCGTTCGTCTCGACGTTGGTGCCCATGGAGTTGTTGGAGACGTCGCAGCCGAGGGAGGCGAAGGCCTGGGAGTAGGCGGCTTCGACGTTGCCGGGGTCGGTGTAGAAGAAGACGTCGCCGGGGCCGAGAGCGCCGACATCGAATCCGAAGGACTCGACGAGGGCGCCGGGCGCGGTGCCGCGGTGGACGCCGCCCGAGGCGGAGCCGTCGCCCGCGACGGTGCCGGCGACGTGATTGGCGTGGAAGCCGATGCCGTCGCCGGTGCGGGGCGTGAGGCGCCCGCCGAAGTCCTGGTGGGTCGCGCGGGCGACGCCCGAGTCGAAGACCATGACGCGCACGCCCGAGCCATCGAGGTTGTAGGGGGCGGCCTGCGCGGTGTTGGCGCCCGTCGCGGCGCGGATGCCGGCGTTGGTGGTGTCGAGGGCAGGCAGGGGAGGTTCGATCCACTGCACCTCGTCGAGCTCGGCCATCGCATCGAGATCGTCGGGCGCGACCTTGACGACGAGCGCGCGGACCGACTCGACGACGGAGAGCACCTCGCCGCCGCTGCGATCGAGCAGCGCCATCGCGTCGCCCATGTCGACATCGCGGTGCATGACGATCTGGGCGATGACCTGCGTCGGCTCGCCCGTCTCGCCGCGTGCCGCGTCCTTCCGGCTCACGACCGCGAACTCCGGGTAGCCGCCCTGCGCGATCGACGGCGCGAGCTTCCACTGCTTGCGGATCGGCTCGGCCGTCGTCACCGTCGCCACCGCCTGCAGTTTGTCCAGGTCCACGCCCGGTGTCACCCGCGCGAAGTACGACGTGCGGTTGAGTGGCGAGAGCAGCCTCACACCCGCGTCGCTCAGCGCACGCTTGTCCGCGCTGGTGAGCGGGCGGTCGAAGGCGATGACGATGCGCGAGGCGTCGGCGCGATCCGCGAGGGCGGCCAGGCGATCGATCGCGGGCGCCGCGAGTCGTCCGTCGTTTGGCGCGACGGCATCCGCGCCGCTGCGCCACTGGATCTCTTGGGCCCCGGCGACGCCGACGACTCCCAAAACAGAAACGCCGATACCGCACGCCGCGAGCAGACGACGAGCACGAACAGAGCACGCATTCATGTTGAACAAATCCCTCTTGTGGTTTCTGGCGGCCAGCCCCGGGACGGGACGCTATGGGACGCTTCGGGAGAGCACGATTCGCGGTTGCGATCGCTGGGTGAACCGGCGTCGAGAAGCACGCACAAGCTGGGCACGACCCAAACATGTTTCTGACAAAAAGCCGATCTCAGCCGGGACAACCCTCTCGAATCTCGATTCCGATTCCGCGTGCTAGAACGTCAGAACCAGCAATCCGACGACGACCGCGACCGCGATGACGCCGACCGCGGCTTTGGGAAACTTGCTGACGGAGCCCGTCGGGTCGAATACGTGTCC
>CAYTSW010000106.1:0-9828 GCA_964440605.1 uncultured Phycisphaeraceae bacterium
CCGGCGCCATGGCGGCGGCGGGCACGACGTCGCTGCCCGAGACCATCGGCGGCGTGCGCAACTGGGACTACCGCTACTGCTGGCCGCGCGACTCGGCGATCGCCGCGACCGCGCTCGCCAAGCTCGGCTCCATGAGCGAAGGCATGAGCCTGCTCGACTGGCTCCTCACCGTTGTCGAGCGTGCTCTTGGTCCCGACCGGCTCCGCCCGCTCTACACGGTCACCGGCGAAGAGCTCGGCGCCGAAGCCGAGATCGGCGACCTCGCGGGCTATGCGGGCTCACGTCCCGTGCGCATCGGCAACGCCGCCGCCCGCCAGGTGCAGCTCGACGTCTTCGGCCCCGTGGTGGACCTCGTTCACGAACTCGCGAAGCGCGATGCACCGCTCTCACCCCAGCACTGGCGCATCGTCGAGGCCATGGTCTCCGCCGTGCGCATGCGTTGGCACGAGCCCGACCACGGCATCTGGGAGATCCGCGGGGTGCGGCGCAATCACGTTCACTCACGCGTCATGTGCTGGCTCACCATCGACCGCGCCATCCGCACCGCGAACATCCTGCGCGACAAGGTTCCCACGGAGTGGTTGGACCTGCGCGAAGCCATCGCGATGGACGTCAATGAGCGCGGCTTCAACCAAGACGTCGGCGCCTTCACCGCCTCCTACGAACAGACCGATCTCGACGCCGCCACCCTCTGGACCGGCCTCTCGGGCCTCGTTAAACCCGACGACCCGCGGTTCATCAAGACCGTCGAGGCCGTCGAACGCGAGCTCCGCTCGGGGCCGGGGGTGTACCGCTACCGGTTCGACGACAACCTGCCGGGCGTCGAGGGCACCTTCCACCTGTGCACGACCTGGCTCATCCTCAGCTACCAGCTCATCGGCCGGAGCGACGACGCGCGGGCTCTCTTCTACGACTACATCAACCTCGTCGGCCCCACGGGGCTCATGTCCGAGGAGTTCAGCATCAGCAGCAACCTTGCGCTGGGCAACCACCCGCAGGCGTACAGCCATGCCGGGCTGATCGAGTGCGCCGTCGCCCTCGACGAGTAGCGGACGGCTGTCGGACGACGATGGCCGAGGCCATCGCGTCGCTGGCTTCACGCCGCACCCCCACTCGCGAACCATCACGGCGCTGCTCTCGCCGGCGTCAGTTGGTCCGGAAGAGCTTTTCCAACACCCGCTCGAGCTTGCCGGCGGCTCCGATGGCCGCGTCGTACAGGTCGTCGGCGGTGTCGTCGACGACGACGGGGTCCTTGCCGCGTGGGCGGGCTTCGATGCGGCATCGCTTGTCGTTTCCCCCGTGCTTGCCGGTGCTGTTGAGATCGGCGAAGTGCACCTCGAAGCGCGTGAGGTTGTCGAAGAACCGTTCGAGATTGGCCTTGAGCTGGTCGCGCACGTGCTCTTCGAGCGCTTCGGATGACTCCACGTTGGCGTAGTTGAACTGAAGCTGCATCGCTGCCTCCTCGTGCACACCCCACCCCCGAGTCCGAACCGCCGCGACACCCGCGGGCGGCACCTACCATCGTACGACCGATCGGCGACGCCCCCCACCGCTGGCCGCCCCACAACGACACACTGAGCGAGAATGCACATGCCCTGGTACGCCTACCGCTGCGACAGCAACGACACCACCCTGGAGGTCACCCACCCGATGACCACCACCGTTCGTACATGGGGCGAACTCTGCGCCCTCGCCGACCACCCGCGCGGCGACACCCCACCGGACGCGCCGGTCCGCAAGCCCTTCGAGGCGAACCTGCCGCGTATTGGGGAGGGCGGGCCGAAGCGGACGGTGCCCATGCCGACGCCTCCGGGGCCGTGCGGGGGTGGGTGTGCGTGTCATCCGGGGTGATCGGCCGTGCGAACAGCTCCCGGCACGCGCTGGGCGCGTGCTTGGGCGCAGAACTAAGTTTGTCTACGCCACAAACACTCCCCCATGCTCCCACAGGCCCGAGCGGTTCGGGACCCCGTTGCAGCGGACGATGCGCACCGTGCGGTCGATCGTGCGTCCGGTGGAGATCGTCGCGCGGAGGCGTCCGACCGCGTGCTTGCTCAGCCGGTCGTGGCAGGAGATCCGGACGCCGGAGCGGCTGACGTCGAGGATCGCGATCTCGGTCGCCTCCTTCGCGCCGTTGAATGCTATCGTCCCGCGGAGCCGACAATCCACGCGCTCTTCTCGCCGCTTGTCCGCTCCGAGGAAGCGCGGCTTGATCCCCATCGCTTCCTTCGCTTCGGAGACGGCGCGACGCTGCGCCTGATCGTGGGGCAGCGTGTCGTCGATGTTCATCGGTTGGCACGTCGGTTCGGGCAACTCGCCGGCGTGCTCCTGGGCCGCTTTGGTCACGATGTCGCGCCACGCGTCGAGCACGTCGGGGTCGAACTGCGACTCGCGGCTCTCGTCCATCATGTCCAACGCCTCGTCCCAGCGGATTGGGCCGCGGTAGGGGCGGGCTGACGTGAGCGCGTCGTAGACGTCCACGACGGCGGCGATCCGCGCCGGCAGGCCGATCTGCTCGGCGGTCAAGCCGCGCGGGTAGCCCGTTCCGGCAAGATGCTCGTGGTGATCACGGGTGACCTTGACGAGCACGTCCTCGTCGCGCCCGGTCTGCCTGAGCAGCCGCACCCCCTCCATCGGATGGGCCTTGAGGCAGGCGAACTCGGCGTCCGTGAGCTTGCCTTCCTTGTTGAGCAGCGCGGCCGGGATGGCGGCCTTACCGAGATCGTGAACAAGCCCGGCGCTGACCATGGACTCGACCTTGGACGCGTCTTCCGAGAACATCACCCGGGCGAGGAGGCCGCAGCCGATGGCCACGTTCATCATGTGGGTCGCGGTATAAAAATCGTGCCCGCTCATGTCGAGCAGGTGAACGAAGATGTCGGCGTTTTGTCCCGAAGCGATCCGGCTGATCGTCGAGCCCACGTTGGTCAGCGAGTCGAGGGCCTCGCCCGTTGCGCTGGTCATCGCGTCCTCGACGAGGCGGCCGCAGATGCCCGCGATGATCTCGCGCTGCGCCGCCGCCGTCAGGTCCGAGTCGTTCAGCACGTCGGCGACCCGCGTCGACATCATCTGCTGGAGCGCGGCGTGCTGACTGACAGGGACATAGAGGTACTCGATGCCCTGCTCCATCAGCCGCCGGCGGTCCTCCTCGTCGAACATCACGCCGGAGGCTCGATACAGCGAGGGCGATGCGTCGGGTGATGATCGGAGGTAGAGATCGAGGTCGAGCTCGCACTCGCCGAGCGACTCGAGCGGGGCCGGCACGAAGGCGCGTGTGCTAGCTGCGACTTTCCCGACGATCGCCATGACACTCTCCAGCGGCTGCTGACGCGTAAGAACAACCGCTGTCATCGGGTGATAGAAGCGACGGCTGTAACAAGCATCGGGGACCCCGTCGCCTCAAGCCGCGCGAGCGAACGGGATGATGACCCGCAGACCACCCGCCATCCACGCTCCGCGTTCCGGGATCGTCCGGGTCAACCCCACCTCAACCCGCGACGGGACACGCCAGGAGCGCCTGCGGACCGTAGCGACTGCACCGCCTGGGATGCGTCCCTCAGGCCCCCACGAGCATTCGCCCCGGCTCCTCGATGCACTCTTTGACGTGCTTCAGGAACCCGACGGCCCCCGCGCCATCCACGATCCGGTGGTCGTAGCTCAGCGCCAGGTACATCATCGGCCGCAACGCGATCTCGCCCGGCGTGTCCGGGTGCTCCACCGGGCGCTTGACGATGTTGTGCATCCCCAGGATGCCCGACTGAGGCGGGTTCAGAATCGGCGTCGACATCATCGAGCCGTAGATCCCGCCGTTCGTGATCGTGAATGTGCCGCCCTGCATCTCCTCGATCGTCAGCGTTCCCTTGCGGGCCTTCTCGGCCAACTCGGCGATACCCGACTCGATCTCGGCGAAGCTGCGACCCTCGGCGTTGCGCAGGACCGGCACAACCAGGCCCTTCTCCGTGCCCACGGCGATCGCGACGTCGCAGTAGCCGTGGCTCTCCACCTCGACACCCTTCTCACCCTGCACGATGAACGAGTTGACCGCCGGGTAGCGCTGGAGCGCTTCGCAGACGGCCTTGACGAAGAAGGACATGAAGCCGAGCTTGATGCCGTGCCGCTCGGCGAAGGCGTCCTTGTGGGCCGAGCGCATGGCCATGACGTTGGTCATGTCGCACTCGTTGAAGGTCGTGAGCATGGCGGCGGTCTGCTGGGCCTCGACGAGGCGCACCGCGATGCTCTTGCGCAGCTGGCTCATCCGCTCGCGCTTCACTTCGCGCGACGCCCCCCCACCGCCGCCCGCGCCCGTCGAAGGCGCCGACACCGGCCCCGCCGAGCCGTTTTCCTGGGCCTGGATGAAGGCGAGTACATCGTCCTCACGCACGCGTCCGCCCGGGCCCGTGCCTCGGACGCGGCTGAGCTCGACGCCGTACTCGCTCGCGAGGCGCTTGGCGACGGGCGTGGCGCGAGTGTCACTCTCGTCGGCGCTGCGTTCGGGCGCCGGGGCGCCGTTAGGCGACGCGGTCGCGGTGACGTTCGCCGCCGGTCGTTCGGTCGCTGCGCCGTTGCCTCCGGCTGAGGCCGCGGCTTCTTTCTTCGGCGCCTCGGCCTTTTCCTGCCTGTCCTCTGCCGGCTGCTCGGCCTGCTTGTCGACCCTCTTGGCATCGCCCGCGGGCTTCTCGGCGCTCTCGTCGATGGAGCCGATGTTCGAGCCCACCTCGACGGTGTCGCCCTCGCCCGCGCCGTGCTTGAGCACGCCGGCCGCTGGCGACGGCAGCGGCATCGTCACCTTATCTGTCTCCAGTTCGACGATCTCCTCGTCGCGTTCGACGTAGTCGCCGTCGCTCTTGAGCCACGAGGCGATGACCGCCTCTGTGATCGACTCGCCCAACTGGGGGATGACGATGTCCGTTGCCATGCTGCGCCGCTCGACGATCTTCCGTAACCGGAGCCAGAGAATGAACCAACCAACCCGTCGCGGCCACGCGAAGGGCGGCCCGCCGGCGACGGGACCGCCAGTCTAGCCGCGGCCCATCACGCCGCCGACACCGACGACGCCTCCTTCGACCCCACCGCCTCGGACAACAGTTGCTCCAGCTCCGCGAGGTGCTGACGCGGCGAGCCGGTCGCCGGCGACGCGCCCGCACGCCGCCCGGCGTACGGCAAGTCCCAGCCGAAGCGCTCCTTGAGCGTTAGACACATGTGTCCCCACGCGCCCATGTTCTTCGGCTCCTCCTGCGCCCAGATCAGTTCGGCGCCGGGGTACGACTCGACCAAGTCTTCGATCGCCTGCTCGTGCAGCGGGTAGAGCTGCTCGATCCGAGCGATCGCGATGTCGTCACGCCCGATGTCGTCGCGGCGCTTGGCCAGGTCGTAGTACACCTTGCCCGAGCACAGCACGAGTCGCCGCACCTTCTTCCGATCCGCCGCCGACGCCTCGGCGAACGCCGGATCGTCCAGCACTTCGCGGAACGTGCCCGAAGTGAGTTCCGCGATCTTGCTCGTCGCGGTGGGCGATCGGAGCAGGCTCTTGGGCGTCATCACGATCAGCGGCTTGCGGAAGGCTCGCTTGACCTGTCGGCGCAGCATGTGGAAGTACTGTCCCGGAGTTGTCGGGTAGCACACCTGCATGTTGTTCTGCCCGCACAGCTTGAGGAAGCGCTCCAGCCGCGCCGACGAGTGCTCCGGGCCCTGGCCCTCGTAGCCGTGCGGCAGGAGCAGCACCAGACCCGACCAGCGCTGCCACTTGGCTTCGGCGCTAGCGATGAACTGGTCGATCACCACCTGCGCGCCGTTCACGAAGTCGCCGAACTGAGCCTCCCACAGCGTCAGCATGTCGGGGGCGGCGAGGCTGAAGCCGTACTCGAAGCCCATCACCGCGAACTCGCTCAACGGGCTGTCGTAGATGCAGAACTTCGCCTGCCGGATGACTCCCTCTTCGTTCACCGTTCCGCGGTCGTGGTCCGTCCCCGCCTCGCCCAACTCCTGGATGTGGTTCAGCGGCACGTGCTTGGCGCCGGATTCGTGGTCGCGCAGCACCGCGTGACGCTGGCTGAACGTCCCACGCCGGCTGTCCTGACCGCTCATACGGACGATGATCCCCTCGGTCAACAACGAGCCCACGGCGAAGGCCTCGGCCGTCGCCCAGTCCATCGGAGAGTCGTTCTTCACCGTCGCGGCGCGTTGCGCCAGCAGCTTCTTTAGCTTGGGGTGCGGCGTAAAGCTATCGGGCCACGAGCCCATCGCCTCAGCGATGCGTCCGAGGTGCTCGATCTCCACTCCGGTCTCGACGGGATCGAAGCTCCACTTTTCCGCGATGCCCGCCCAGCGCATGTGACCCGGGTTCGGCGTCGGATCCACCGGCGTCTTTCGAGCGCGGGTGTATGCCCGGTCGAGCTGGTCGTCGAGGCCGTGCCGGATCTCCTCCACGTCCGAGTCCGTGATGACCTCTTCCTGACGAAGGAAGTCGGCGTACGTCTTCACCACGCTCGATCGCCCCTTGATCTGCTTGTACAGCAGCGGCTGGGTGAAGGCCGCCTCGTCCGTCTCGTTGTGGCCGTGCCGGCGGTAGCACCAGAGGTCGATCACCACGTCCTTCTTGAACTTCATGCGGTACTCGAGCGCCGTCAGCACGCAGTAGACGCACGCTTCGGGATCCTCGCCATTGACGTGGAACACGGGCGCCTCGACCGCCTTGGCGACGTCGGTGCAGTACCGGCTCGACCGCGCATCTTCCTGCCCCGTCGTGAACCCAAGAAGGTTGTTCACCACGACGTGCACGGTGCCGCCCACCGTGTACCCGTCGAGCTGCGAGAGCTGGAACTGCTCGGCGACCACACCCTGCCCGATGATCGCCGCGTCGCCGTGCATCAGCAGCGGCAGCACCTTGCGCCGCTCCACGTCGCCTCGCAGCCGCTGCTTGGCACGGGTGCGGCCCATCATCACCGGCCCCACCGCTTCGAGGTGGCTCGGGTTGGACGTCATCGCCAGCCACACGCTCCGCCCCTGGGGCAGCGTGCGCGCCGATGAATACCCGCGGTGGTACTTCACATCGCCGCCGCCCAGCGCCGAGTCCTCGTCCCACGAGTCCTCGAACTCCGTGAAGATCTGCTGATACGTCTTGCCCACGATGTTCGTCAGCACGTTGAGCCGCCCGCGGTGGCTCATCGCGAAGACGATCTCGTCGACGTTGTACGCGTCGCCGGCCTGCTCGATGAAGCGGTCGAGCATCGGAATGAGCGACTCGCCGCCCTCGAGGCTGAATCGCTTGACGCCCGGGTACCGCTTGCCGCAGAACTTCTCGAACTGCTCAGCCCGGTAGAGCTGGTAGAGCAGGTGGGCGCGCTCCTCGCGGCTGAACCGCCCGCGCACGGGCTCGGTCTCCAGCCGATGCTCCAGCCACGCGCGCTCGTCCGAGTCCGACAGGTGCGCGAGTTCCACGCCGACCGATGCGCAATACGTCTCTTCGAGACGCCCGACGATTTCGCGCAGCGGCATCGGCGACCCGTCGACCGACAGCGTGCCAGCGTCGAACGTCCGGTCCAGGTCGCTCTCGTCCAGCGCGTGGTGGGCCAGGTCCAGACGCTTCGGCCTCGCGCGTTCGTTGCCGAACGGGTCGATCCGCGCGCACAGATGCCCGTGCTCGCGGTACTCATTGATCAGGTTGGTCACGCGGGCCTGCTTGTGGTCCTCGGTCGCGCGTGACCCCCCGATCAGAGGGTCGGCATCGAGCCCGCTTGCGACGCCGCTTGGCAGGCCGTTGCCCCCCGCCGCGCCCGTCTCGAGCCCCGTGAAGAAGGCCGCCAGGTCGCCCGACACGCTCGACGGGTCGCGCTTCCACGTCTCGTAGCGCTCGTCGAGGTACTCGGCGTTCCAACCGTTAACGGAAGACACGACTGCTCGGGGGTGCGACGGCATCGGGTAGACCTGTCGAGAACAGAGGGACCGGTACGGGTCCCGGGCCAAACGATTCGGTCGGCCTGGCCTCCGACGTTCGGGGGATGGTCAGGTCGCGCGGGCACCGCGTCCACACCCGCCCGCAAGATGCGGGCGGGCCGATAGATACTACCTGATCATTCGTCCCGGGCACGCCCCTCCTGAATGCAAATCCGCCCTCGCGCGCTCCAAATCCGACGATCATCGGACCGGACCCGGCGGTCACGCCGATACTCCAACCAGAGACACGCGCTCGGGAGCACTCGGGCCCGCCGCTACGATCGCACCCGACCCCAAACCGAACCACGCGAAGGGCCTCCCATGCCACGCTACGACCTCTGCGTCATCGGAAGCGGACCCGCCGGCCAACGCGCCGCCGTCCAGGCCGCCAAACTCCGAAAATCCGTCTGCATCATCGAACGCCGCGACGTCGTCGGCGGCGTCGCCATCAACACCGGAACCATTCCCTCCAAGGCCCTCCGCGAAGCCATCCTCCACCTCACCGGCTACAAGCACCGCGCGTTCTACGGCGACGCCTACGCCGTCAAACAGAAAATCACCGTCGAAGACCTCACCTTTTGGTGCCAGCAGGTCATCAAGGGCGAGATCGACGTGGTCAAGTCCGCGCTCACCCGAAACGGCGTCCACATCATCAACGGCACCGCCGAGTTCGCCTCGCCCCACACCGTCCAGTACCGCTATGGCAACGACGTCGGCCAGATTGAGGCCGACCACTTCCTCGTCGCCGTCGGCACCAAACCCGCACGACCCGACAACATCCGCTTCGACGACACCCACGTTGTCGACGCCGACGGCATCCTCGGGCTCGCCAAACTCCCCAAGACGCTTATCGTCGTCGGCGGCGGCGTCATCGGCACCGAATACGCCTCCATGATGTCCGCCCTCGGCGTCAAGGTCACCATCATCGAGGGCCGACACCGCGTCCTCGACTTCATCGATCCCGAGATCGGCGAGGCCCTCCAGTACCACCTCCGCCAGAACGGCATGACCCTCCGCCTGGGCGAAAAGGTCACCAAGGTCGAAGTCATCGACGCCCCGCCCGGAGCCTCCAGCTCCAACGGCCACCTCGTGCAGGCCACACTCGACTCCGGCAAGGTCCTCAAGGCCGAGTGCCTGCTCTACGCCGTCGGGCGACAGGGCTGCACCGAGAGCCTCAATCTCGAGTCCGTCGGGCTGCAAGCCGACCGCCGCGGTCGCATCGAGGTCAACGAGCACTACCAGACCGAGGTGCCGCACATCTACGCCGCGGGCGACGTCATCGGCTTCCCCGCCCTGGCCAGCACGTCGATGGAGCAGGGCCGCCTGGCCGCCTGCCACATGTTCGACGTCCACACCCGCACCACGCCCGAGCTCTTCCCCTTCGGCATCTACGCCATCCCCGAGATCTCCATGGTCGGGTGGAACGAAGACAAGCTCACCGAAGAAGACATCCCCTACGAGTCGGGCATCGCCAACTACCGCGAGATCGCCCGCGGCAAGCTCCTGGGCGACTTCATCGGCATGCTCAAACTCCTCGTCCACCAGGACTCACGCCAGCTCCTGGGCGTCCACTGCATCGGGACCGGCGCGACCGAGATCATCCACATCGGCCAAGCCGTCATGGCCCACAAAGGCACGATCGACTACTTCGTCGACACGGTGTTCAACTACCCGACGCTGGCCGAGTGCTACAAGACGGCGGCGTTGAACTGTGTGAACAAGCTGGCGCACGTCTGAGCGAAGAGCTCGCAACCACACAGAACCGGGTGGCACGGGCGTCCCGCCCGTGCGAACGCTGCGCGCACGTCGACGGTAAAATCGGCGGTCCGCTCCAGGATGGGCTGGCCGTAGGCCGAGTAGTCGATGCGTTCCTTGAACGATCCGTCGGCACCGGCGATC
>CAYTSW010000107.1:0-2131 GCA_964440605.1 uncultured Phycisphaeraceae bacterium
TGCCCGGGTAGGGCGCAGCCGAACCCGGCGTTGGTCACGGAGAAAAGGGCCCGATCGCCGGCTTCTGCTGCGATGGAGCCGGGCATCCGGTCGGCCCGAGTGCACGCCTCGCGTGGGACGAGCTTCCTCCAACTGCTCCCGGCTCAGGATTCGGGGGACTCCCGACCTTGCCCCACCGGGAGCGCGGTGCGTCATCGGGCATTCGGGAGGGGTAGCGCCACGTGAAGAAGTTTCAAGGCGACCCTCGGCGGCTCGGCCACGTACAACAGTGGTGGGCCGTGCGCGGCCCGTGGGAATCTGTTCTCTCGAAAGGAGCGCCCGCTCGTGCGTGGATCGTCTGGTTCGGTGTCGTCTGCGAGCCGCGGCCCGCGGCTGCTCGCTTCGGTTGCACTCGGCACGGCTCTGGTCGTGCTGTCGTTCCAGTTGCCCAAGGCTTGGGCGCAGCAGGAGACGACGGTCGAGTCGCTCCGCCCGATCGCGGAGGTGTATCAGCTCGTGCTCCAGCGCTTCCGCGAGGAGCCGGACACGGGCGAGCTGACCGAGGCGGCGATCGTCGGCATGCTCGAGGCGCTGGACGATCCGTACACGAGCTTCATCCCGAACGAGGACCTCGTTGACTTCGACAAGGACGTGCGCGGCGACTACGTCGGCATCGGTGCCGAGGTGAACGCCGCGGAGGGGTACCTCCGCATCGCTTCGCCGATGGACGGCTCGCCCTCGTGGCGCGCGGGTGTGGAGGCGGAGGACCTGATCGTCGGCGTCGACGGCGAGAGCGTGCACGACATGCCGCTGACCGACATCATCGACCTGCTGCTGGGCGAGCCCAAGACGCCGGTGATGGTGACGGTCGAGCGTGAGGGCACGGCCGTCGACAAGCCCGAGGGTGCCATGCCGCCCAGCGTGACGGGCAAAGGCGAAGAGGACGGCCCGGAGGCGAAGCCCGGGCGCATCCGCTTCGACCTGGAGATCATCCGCGACCGCATCCGCACGCAGACCATCAAGGGGCTGCACCGCGACGGTGAGGAGTGGGACTACTACGTCGACCCCGAGCACAAGATCGCCTACGTCCGACTGAGCCAGTTCACGGATACGACCGCGGCCAAGCTCGCGGCGACGACGCAGCAGCTCGTCGACGAGGGCATGACAGGGCTGATCCTCGACCTGCGCTTCAACTCGGGCGGGGCGCTGATGGCGGCGATCCAGGTCGCTGATCTGTTCCTGACGGACGGACGGATCGTCTCGACCAAGGACCGCTCGGGGCGCGAGGCGGTCGCCAGCGCGCGTTCGCGCGGAACGCTGCCCGACTTCCCGATGGTGGTGCTGGTCAATGGCGATTCGGCGTCGGCGAGCGAGATTGTCGCGGGTGCGCTGTCGGACAACGACCGGGCGATCGTGCTGGGCGAGCGGACGTACGGCAAGGGCTCGGTGCAGGGCGTGCACCCGCTACCCAGCGGCGCGGGAGCCGTGAAGATCACCGAGCAGTACTACTACCTGCCCTCGGGCCGCCTGCTGCACCGGCTGGACGATTCGACGGAGTGGGGCGTCGACCCGACGGACGGGTTTTATGTGCCGCTCGAAGCGCGTCAGTACGTCGAGATGTGGCGCACGCGGCGCGAGGTCGAGACACTGCGCTCGGCGCCGGACGAAGGCAACTGGGACGACCCGGAGTGGATCGCCGAGCGTCTGAAGGACCCGCAACTCGCCAAAGCGACGGCGGCGATCCGCATCCGCCTGGAGACCGGCGAGTGGGAGCCGGTGGGCCAGCCGATGCCCGAGGGCACGCTTCAACTGGCCGAGCTCAAGCAGGAGCGACAGCGTCTTGAGGTCTTTGAGCGCGAGGTGGAGCGTCTGCGCGAGCGGATCGCGAGCCTGCGCACCGCGGTGACCGAGCCGGACGAAGAAGAGGACGACCTGATCCCCGACGACGCGACGCTGGCCGACGGGCGGCTGGAGGTGCGAGACGCCGAGGGCAAGGTCGTCGCGACGCTGCGTATTACGGGCGACAATCTCGAGGCGTGGCTGTCCGGCGCGCCGTTGGAGGCGCTCAAGCCGACGCCGGAAGACGGCTCGGCGGCGGCGACGCCCAAGGACGACGCGCCGGAAGCAATCGGGGCGGGCTCGTGACACGCCG
>CAYTSW010000107.1:2231-9796 GCA_964440605.1 uncultured Phycisphaeraceae bacterium
ACGCCGTCGCGTCGCAGCATGCGTTGCACGAGGAGTACGGCGGCGTGGTGCCGGAGATCGCCAGCCGGGCGCACGTCGAGCGCGTGACGCCGGTGGTGCGAGCGGCGATGGACGACGCGGGCGTAGCGCTGAGCGATCTCGACGCGATCGCGGTGGGCCATCGGCCGGGCTTGATCGGGGCGCTGCTCGTGGGTGTGTCAGCGGCAAAGGCGCTGGCGTGGTCGCTCGACGTGCCGCTGATCGGCGCCGATCACGTCGAGGCGCACCTGCACGCCGGGCTGCTCGACGGCGACGAGGCGTGGGACGACGTCTTTCCGGCGTTGGGGCTGGTCGTGAGCGGCGGGCACACGGCGCTGTATCGGTGCGACGGGCCGGGTGACGTGACGTGGCTGGGCGGGACGATCGACGACGCGGTGGGCGAGGCGTACGACAAAGTCGCGGCGCTGCTGGGGCTCGGGCATCCGGGCGGGCCGGCGGTGGATGCGCTCGCGCAGCAGGGCGACGAGGCAACGCATGACTTTCCGGTGTCACTGCTCGGGCGTGGGAGTCTCGACTTCTCCTTCAGCGGGTTGAAGACCGCGGTGCTGTACGCCGTGCGCGGCACACCAACGCGCGACGCCGAGGGCAGGATGGCCTTCGAGCGCGAGGCGGACTCGCTTGCGAAGGGCGCGCGGGCGGACGTCTGCGCGAGTTTTCAGCGGGCGGCGGTCTCGGCGCTGATGCGCAAGCTGAGCCGGGCGCACGAGCGGCTGGAGGAGGACGGCATTTCCGTGCGCACGCTGCTGGTGGGCGGCGGGGTAAGCGCGAACTCCGAGCTGCGCGAGCGGGCGACGGCGTGGGGAGAGCGGCGGGGACTGGACGTCCGCCTGCCGAGGATGGCCTACTGCCTCGACAACGCCGCGATGATCGCCGGGCTGGCGCACGTGCGCCTTGAGCGCGGCGAGTCGGACGGCCTAGGCCTGCAGGCGCAGCCCACGGCGTCGCGCGGGCCGGGCGGACGCGGGAAGGGAGCTTCATGAGCAAGGCCAAGCTGCACGACACGAACCCGGCGCGACCGAAGCCGTGGACCCACCCGGCGTGTTGGGACGACGATGACCTGCTCGCGGCTTGCACCTTCGAGCGCGAGCGCTCGGGCGGGCCGGGCGGGCAGCACCGCAACCGCGTGGAGACGAAAGTGGTGCTGACACACACCGCGAGCGGCGTGATGGCCCAGGCGGGCGAGCGACGCGAGCCGGAGGTGAACAAGCGCGTCGCGATCAGGCGGCTTCGCCTGGCGCTGGCGACGCACGTGCGCACGGGTGTGCCGATCGGGGAGATCGGCTCCGAACTGTGGAAGAGCCGGCTGGTGCGCAAGAAGCAGAAGGACGGCACCGTGCGCGTCGCTATCGCGTGCAATGAAGAGCACCGCGATTACCCGAGCATGCTGGCCGAGGCGCTCGACGTGATTTACGACGCGGGGCTAGACCTGAAGCGTGCGGCGCTGCGGCTGGAGACGTCGCAGGCGCAGCTCGTCAAGCTGATCGCCGAGCACCGGCCGGCGTTGGCGAAGCTGAACGAGGATCGCGAGGGGCGGGGGTTGCGTGTGTTGAAGTGAAGGACGAAGGAGGGGAGAAACGGAAAGGCAAAATGGTCTTTGGGGTGCCCGCGTACTGCGCAGCAGAACGCGGCGTTGGGCGTGGGGCTACACGTCTGGTCCGGCTTCTGCTGCGCAGTAGCCGGGCACCCAAGACTCTTGAGACGGGCGCCCACAGCGTTGTTGCCGACACCCGGGGCTGTTGGCGTGGTAGCGTGGTGGGATGAGGCCTGAAGAAATTGTTCGGTTGGGGGATGAGCTCGCGGGGTTCGTGCGCACGCCGGCGGATTCGTGCGTGGCGCATGACACCGGGAAGCCGCTGACGAAGGTGCTGGCGACGATCAACGCGACAACGGGGGACCTGCTGCTCGCCCGGGATTTGGGGTGCGACGGGGTGCTGCTGCACCATCCGCTGGCGGGTTCGGCGCGGCGGTCGTTCGCCGGGGTGCTGGATCGGATGGTGGAGCTGATGGAGATGCACGGCGTGGCGCGAGAGGCGGCAACGGAGGCGACGGGGGAGCTGCGCGCGCGATGCCGGTTCAACGATCACGCTTCGGACTGGGATCACCTGGTGTCGGCGGCGAAGCTGATCGGCGTGTCGCTGTTCAACGTGCACCTGGCGGCCGACGAGCTGGGTCGCCGTGTGATGGAAGCGGCGACCACGGGGCTCGGTGATAAAGCGACCGTGGGCGACGTGGCGTCGGCGTTGCGCAGTGTGCCGGAGTTAGCGCACGAGGCGAACGAGGTGCTGCTGGTGCCGGAGGACGCGGGGCGGCTCGCGGGGCGCGTCGCGGTCATGCACGCGGGCGGGACGAACGGGGGGGCGAGCGTCGCCGAGGCGTTGTTCGATGCTTCGAGCGGTGACGAGCCGGTGCGCACGGTGGTGTACATCCATCTGAGCGGGGCCGACGCGCGGCGGCTGGAAGCGCGGGCGGCGGGGGGCGAGCCGGGCTCGGTGGTGGTGACGGGGCACCTGGCGTCGGACGCGATCGGTATGAACGTGCTGATGGAGGCGATCGGGGAGCGTGGCGGGCCGGAGGTGGTGCGGCATGGGGGGCTGGGGGTGTTTGCGTAGTTGTCGGACGACGAAGCCCGGTTTCTGCTGCGCAGTAGCCGGGACCCCGGGGGGTGAAGTCGGGCGAGCGCGACCGAGAGACACACGGCTTGGGGTGCCCGGGTACGGCGCAGCCGAACCCGGTGTTGGTCGTGCGAGCGGACGCTGGGCCGGCTTCTGCTGCGCAGTAGCCGGGCACCCGTTGCGCCGAGCCGGGCACCCTTTTGGTGGAGCCAGTCGTCCGGCGAGTTTGCGTAACTGGTGGGCGGCGCGGCGTTGTTCGCTACGATCTCCCCATGGTTCAGAGCACCGCGTCGTCATCGGCGGCGTCGCTGGACGAGCTTCTTGAGGAGTCGTCCGGGCGAGCCGTAGAAATCCGTCATGACCTGCATCGGCATCCGGAGGTGATGTTCGAGGAGCGGCGGACGAGCCGCGTCGTGCAGGACGAGCTGACGAAGCTCGGGGTGAACTTCAAGGCGGGGCTGGCGAAGGGCACGGGCGTGGTGGCCTGGCTGCCGGCGACGGAGATGGCGCCCGAGCGGGCGAAGACCGTTGGTCTGCGCGCGGACATGGATGCGCTGCCCATCTTCGAGGAGACGGGCAAGCCCTACGCCTCGACGCACGAGGGCGTGATGCACGCGTGCGGTCACGATGGGCACACGGCGAGCCTGCTCGGGGCGGCCCGTCTGCTTTCGAAGGTGCCGCGGCGGAACAATGTGATCATGTGCTTTCAGCCGGCGGAGGAGGGCGGGGGCGGGGCGCAGCATATGCGCCGCGAGGGGGCGATCGACGGGTCGCTGATCGGGCGGCCCGTGGACGTGATGTACGGCATCCACGGGTGGCCCGAGCTCGAGCTGGGCAAGGTCGCGACCAAGGACGGCGCGATGATGGCGTCGACCGACGAGTTCACGTTGCGCATCACGGGTCACGGCGGTCACGCGGCGTACCCGCACCTGTGCGTGGACCCGGTGGTCGTCGCGTCGCACACGGTGCTGGCGTTGCAGACGATCGTGTCGCGTCGGACGGACCCGGTGGACAGCGCGGTGATCACGATCGGGGCGGTGAAGGCGGGCACGACCTTCAACGTGATCCCCGACTTCGCGGAGCTCAAGGGGACGATCCGCGCGCTGAAGGATTCGACGCGGCGCTCCCTGGAAGAGGAGTTCCGCCTGGTCGTGAACAACACGGCTGCGGCGCACGGGTGCAGCGCTCAGGTCGAGTGGGACCCCGGCTACCCCCCCACTTCGAACGACGTATGGGCGACCGACCGGCTGCGGCGTGTGGTCCGAGAACGCATGGGCGAGCAGGTGCTGGTTGAGAAGCCGACGCCGACGATGGGCGCTGAGGACTTCTCGTATTTTGCCGAGCGTGTGCCGGCGAGTTTCTTCCTCGTGGGGCTGCGGCCGCGGGACTGGCACACGTACCCCGGGCTGCACACGCCGCGGTTCGACTTTAACGACAACGCATTGCGGGTCGGGATCGAGATGTTCGCTCGGCTGTCGCTCGAGCCGGTGTAAGCATTGGCGTAAAGTTGGGCAAGTCGGGCGACGCGGGGGGTTACGACGGAGCATAGAGTTAGGAATTGTTGGACAACGCCCCCGAAAGGGGTTGCATAGTCCGACGTGTTGCGCATGATCACTGGCGTACAGGGTAGTCAGACCCAGCACAAACCGGCGAAACCTGTGTGCCGGCGGGTCGGCGTGACTATCCGCCATTTTGGACCCACGTAAGTGTGAGAGAGACATTATGCGCTTTGGCTATGCCGTTGGTGCGGTGGCGCTGTTCTGCGCCCCCGCGGTTGCGGGCGTGATTTCTACGCCCGTCGTGGTCGACTTCTCCTTCGAGGACGACCTTGCGACCCCCCTGGTGAATGGGCAGGAGATCAATCCGGGCGAGGAGTTCGGCGAGCTGTTTACGATCAGCTCGCCCACCGACCGCCTGTCGATCTTCGATTCGACCCCCGATGGCCCAAACGCGGGCGGCGGGGATGAAGACCTCCTCGTCGGGCTTGGGAACATCCTGATTTCGCAGAACCCCTCGCTGCTCGCCCAGAGCACGCCCGACATCTTCGACACGCCGAACGATGACGCCGGCTCGTTCACGTTCATGTTCGACTTTGTCAACCCCACCGAGTTCGCCTCGCTTACGCTGATCGACATCGACAGCGGTGGGAACGACGCGGTGGTCATCACGCTGACCGACGATTCGGGCGACGTGCGCATCTACCAAGTCGCTTCGGGGTTCAGCAACGACGTCGAGGTGAGCCCGATGGGCTTCCAGTTGCTCGATCTGCAGGACGTGAGCGAGCAGGTCGGCGAGGGCGGTGGCTCGGCGATCGTGACGCGTGACGACGCGGGCTACGACCCGGAGCGGATCGTCAACGCGACGATCGACTTCAGCACGTCGGGCGGCATCGACAACATCGCGATCAACAGCTTCGTTCCGACGCCGGGCGCCGTCGGGCTGTTCGCCGCGGCCGGGGCCGTGAGCCTGCGCCGCCGTCGCGCCTGATCGGCGGGCGACCTCCACCTCCATCCGACCACCACCGGACGGCGGCTCCCTCTCGGGAGCCGTCGTTTGTCGCGCGCTGCGGAGCATTGGTTCGTCCGGCGCTAAAGTGGCCCATGCCCGATGATCCTGACGCCCCGTTCGTTGACGAGGAGGGGCTGCTTCCTGCCGACACGCCGCCGCTCTGGGGGACGGAGTCGCGCGACGAGCGATTGTCGCGCCTGTTGCGCCGGGCGCGGGACCTGCCGCCCCGGGCGGGGGTGTACCTGATGAAGGACCACAAGGGGGTGGTTCTGTACGTGGGGAAGGCGGCGAAGCTGCCTGACCGGGTGTCGAGCTACTTCGTGCCGAGTGCGGACCTCGGGCACAAGAAACAGGGCATGCTGGAGGTGGTGCACGACTTCGACGTGCTGCTGTGCGCGGGCGACTGGGAGGCGATGCTCACGGAGAACCGGCTGATCAAGGACATCAAGCCGCGGTTCAACGTGCGGCTGATCGATGACAAGACATTTCCGTATCTGGTGGTGACGCAGAAGGAGGATTATCCGCGGGTGTTCGTGACGCGCAACCCGACGGGGATCACCGAGAGCGGCGAGATGGCGCCGGAAATGAAGGGGGCGAAGGTGTTCGGCCCATTCGCGAACGCCGGGGCGTTGCGCGAGGCGGTGCAGACGCTGCAGCGGGTGTTCAAGTTCCGCACGTGCAAGCTGGACATCGTGGAGGGCGATCCAAAGAACAAGTTCTTCCGGCCTTGCCTCCTGCACGCGATCGGGCAGTGCACGGCGCCGTGCGCCGAGAAGATCTCGAAGGAGAACTACCGCAAGGACTCGGACCGATTTGTGCGGTTCCTGGGGACGAAGCGGTCGACGGTGTTGCGCGAGATGCGCACGGAGATGGAGCAGGCGTCGGTGGAGCTGCGGTTCGAGCAGGCGGCGGCGCTGCGGGACCAGATCAAGGCGGTGGAGCGGCTCGACGAGCGCGGGAGCACGCGCGACAACTGGCAGCCCGAGAGCGAGATCAGTTACGCGGATCCGGAGAAGGGCCTGCGGAGTCTGCAGAAGGTTTTGGGAGTGGACAAGGCGATCCGCGTGATCGAAGGGATCGACATCGCGCACCTGCAGGGCGGCGAGACGGTGGGGAGCAAGGTGTGCTTCGTGGACGGGCGGCCGTTCAAGGAGAGCTACCGGCGGTACCGCATCCGCAGCGTCAAGGGGGGCAACGACGACTACGCGAGCATCCGTGAGGTGGTCAGCCGGCGGTACCGCGACGCCGGCGCCGGGCAGGAGCTGTACCCGGACGTGATCCTGATCGACGGCGGGTTGGGGCAGTTGCACGCGGCGCAGGAGTCGTTCGCGACGCTGGACGTCCAGCCGCCGATGGTGATCTCGCTTGCGAAAAAGGAAGAGCTGATCTACGTGCAGGAGCGCGCCGAGCCGATCCGGCTGGGCCGGGAGAACCCGGGGCTGAAGCTCTGCCAGGCGGTGCGCGACGAGGCCCACCGCTTTGCGCAGCATTATCACCATGTGCTGCGGCGGAAGAAGACGCTGGACGAGTGAGCCCGACGATCAGCCGATACCTTGTTGGCGTGATGACGAGCCGAACATCGTGGGTGCTTGCTCTGGTCGCGATAGGAATGACCGGGCTGCTCGTCGGCTGCGGCGGGACGCGGGGGGTGACGCTCCGCGTGACGGACGCGTCCGGCGCGGGGGTGGAGCATGCGCTCGTGCGGGCGATCACGGTGGATGATTCGCCGGTGCCGTTGCCGGTGACGCTGGAGGTACTCCAGCGGATGGCGACCGAGGCGCGGACGGTGGGATATACGGATGCTGGCGGGCGGATACGGCTGGCGATTGACGATGACGTGGCGTACGTGGTGGAGGTGCTGCCGCCGCCGTTGGGGCCGCAGAGTCTGGACCCGATGGACGCCTCGCGATGGGTGTGGGTGCTCTCGGGGGGCGGGGATGCGGTGCGGGCGGACGCGGCTCGGAGGAACGTGGAGGGGCTGGAGTTGAGTGTCGAGTGAGGGGTGAAGAAGCACTGACCCACCGAGCCGGGTCAGTGTCACGCTGAGTTGTCGAGCCGGGGCAGCGGCACGCTGAAGCTGGATGGTGGGGAGCACGGCTTGCGAGACAAGCCGTAGCACGATCAGCGTTGCAGCCGGTCTTCGTAGCGCTCGAGGGTGTCGTCGTCGAAGCAGGCGAGGATGATGTGCTGCAAGGCGGGCGTGTTGGGGAGTTTGGCTTGAAGTGCCTTCAGGGCGACGGTGGCGGCGCGGTCGGGCGGGTAGCCGATAAGACGGATGACTCGTGGACAGGCGTTCTCTCCCGCACTCCTCGCCCCGTTTCTCCCAGCGGGGCGGGGGCGAGGTGTTCCGGGTGGGGTGAGCGGCCGATGGGCGCTGCCGGTCACCCCACCCGGAACACCTCGCCC
>CAYTSW010000108.1:0-9755 GCA_964440605.1 uncultured Phycisphaeraceae bacterium
CACTCCGGCGGCGCATCGCTCAGCTCCTCGTCACGCTCGGGCGCGTTCGGGTCGGCCTGCTCGTTGTCCGCCGGTTCCTCGGGCTTCACCTTCGGGTCGGCCAGGATCCGCTGGATGATCCTGCGTTTCTCACGCTGCGCCATCGCGCGCAGCTCGGCGTCGCGCTCGAGGTTGAAGTACTCCACGCCGTCGATCCACGTCGATTCGCACCGCGAGAGCGTGCTCAGCGGGTCGCCCGACCAGATCACGAAGTCCGCATCCTTGCCGGGCTCGAGGGAGCCGACGCGGTCGTCGATGCCGAGCTGGATCGCCGGGTTGAGCGTGACGAACTTGAGCGCCTCGTGCGGGTCGACGCCGCCATACTTCACCGCCTTGGCCGCCTCCGTGTTCAGGCGCCGGGCGAGCTCGTCCGAGTCGGAGTTGTACGAAACGTTCACGCCCACCTCGTGCATGATCGCGCCGTTCTCGGGGATCGCGTCGAAGACCTCGAACTTGTACGCCCACCAGTCGCTGAACGCCGAGCCACCGATCGCCGCCTCCTTGATGTGCTCGGCCACCTTGTACCCCTCGAGCACGTGCTGGAACGTCCCGATCTTGAAGCCGAAGTCCAGCGCTACGTCGCAGAGCATGCTGATCTCGTCCTGCCGGTAGCTGTGACAGTGAATCAGCCGATCACCCGCGAGCACCTCGGCCAGCGCTTCGAGCTCCAGGTCGCGCCGCGGCTGCTGCACAGACGGCAGCGGGATGTGGTTGCGATTCGGGCGGTCCAGGTCGTAACCCGAGGCGCGTTCGAGCGCCAGGACGGTGTCTCCGTCGAAGCCCCAGACAATCCAGGGCGTCGCGCGGTGCGAGAACGTGCGCGTCCACTCGCGGGCGTACTCCCGCGCCTTCTCGAAGCGTGAACGGATGTACGTCTCCACGCCCATGCGCGTCTGCGGGTATCGCGTCGTGAAGTCGTCGCCCCAGTTCGCCTGCTTGACGTTCTCGCCCAGCGCGAACTTGATCCCGCTCTGCGCCCCCTCGAGCTTCATGTCGCTCGGGTGCGCGCAGCCCCAGCGGATCTTCACCACGGAGTTCTGCCCGCCGATGGCGTTCGCCGAGCCGTGCAACTGGCTCACCGCCGTCAGCCCGCCCGCGAGCTCGCGGTACCAGGCGACCGAATCGGGATTGATCACGTCGGCGATGCGCACCATCGCGGTCGAACTGAGCGTGCCCTCGTTGACGCCGCCCGAGATGCCCGTGTGCGAGTGGCAGTCGATCAGCCCCGGCGTGATGTGCTTGCCCTTGGCGTCGATCTCCATGATGTCCTCCGGCAGCGACACGGACGCATTCGGCCCGACCATCTGCACCTTGCCGTCGACGATGTAGAGCATCCCGCCGCGGATGATGCCGTCGGGCCCACCCGTCCAGATCGTCGCGCCGGTGATGAGCACCGGCCGCTCCTGCTGCGCATAAGGCCGATCCGGCGCGAACGCGCCCAGCGGCTGGGAGTACGCGTCCGGAACCACCCACTCTTCCTTCTCTTGCGCGCCATCATCACTCTCATCGCCCTCGCCCTCTTCTTCGGCCGCCGCTTCGTCCTCGCGCGTCGCGGTGAACTCGATCACCGACCCGTCCGGCCGCTCGATCGTGCCGAGCATCCGCTCCCCCTCGATGATCGCCGAGACCAGGAGGGTGCCGTCGATCTCGAGTTCGTCGCCGGTAAGCGCGAAGCCAACGCGGTTCTCCGCGATGCGCACCGCCCGCCCCTTGATCGTCGTCTTGGACGTCTGCGCTTCGTCCTCGCCCGCTTCGGCGTCGTCATCAGCCGCTTCTTCTTCGACACCCGCCGGCGTCACCACAAGCTGCGCTCCGCCCTTCTCATCCAGAAGGATCGCGACCGTCGCGTCCGCCTCGGCCAGCCCGGCGTTGCGGTCGAACACGTACCGCCCCTCAGTCTCCACGCCCGGCCCGGCGTTGATCTCGTGCCGCTTACCGTCGATCCAGAGGTCGCGCACCTTCCGGTCCTTCGCCCGCCACGAGTCGCCCTCGATCACTTGCAGGTGCGCCGCCTTGCCGCGGGCGATCGTCCCGACGCGGCCCGAGATCCCCAAGATCTTCGCCGGCTCCGTTGTCAACATCGCCAGCGCCGTCTGCTCATCGAGCCCGCCGCGATCGATCACCGTGTTGAGATTGTCAAAGAACTTCTGGTCCTTGGGCAGCTTGCTCGAGGTGATCGCGACCAGTAGCCCCGCGTCGTGCAGCCGGCGCAGGTTCGTCGGGCTCTGCTCCCACGCCATCAACTCACGCAACGACGTCGCGACCCGCTCGCCCGGCGTCGAGACTTTCGGCGCTTCCGTCAACGCCACCGGCACGATCATCGGCGCACGCGTGTCCACCACCGCCTGCAAGCGTCGATACTCGTCGCCCGACCCCACCATGATCGCGCGCCGCGAGCGCGGCAGCGGCTCATCGGCGATCGCCTGCGCGCGCAGCAGGTCTAACTCACTCTCCACGTCGAACAGCAACGGCAACTGCACACCCGCCTCCGAGCCCAACGCCTCGAGCGCATCCTGCGGCGCCGGCCTGGGCTGATCCGAAGGACGCTCGTTGTGCACGCGCGCTGCCGTCGCGTACCAGTCGGCATCGAGCAGCGTCTGGCGCATCAGCGCGATGGCGCCCATCTTGGAGCCGGGGTACGAACGCGAGCGCCAGCCGCCCGAATCGAGCCCGCACGCGTGGGCGAAGCGCGGCGTGATGACGTTCGCCGAGGCGTCGCCCGCCGAGGAAGGCTCGGCCAGCGTCACGATTGCTGAGTGCCCACGGAAGACGCCGTCTTCGGGCGCGATGTGCGCGATGGCGTACCCCATGCCGCGCAGGCTCTTGCGGTCGCTCTCGGACACGCCGCCACCGTCCAGCGCGCTGCGCTGAGCCATGACGTGCGCGTTCCAGTGCGCACCGGCACCTTCGCGGTCAACGTCTGGCACCTCGACCTCGACGTACGGATCGATGAACGCCGGCAGGATGGTCAGCCCCTCGTAGTCCCAGACGCGGGCCCCGGCAGGCGGGTCCCCGTCCTCCTGAATGTCGATTACCACGCCGTCACGGATCAGGACGATCCCCCGCTCCATCACCGCGCCGGGCGAGGTGATGATGCGTGCGTTCACGAGCGCGTGGAGGGCAGGCTGGCGCGACTCCACGCCATTGATTGGCTCCACGGGCTCGCGCGGCGGGGCGGCACGCGAGACGATGGAGAAGGCCGCGATAAGGAGCACCATGGCCGCCGCCGCGAGCAGTCGCGGGGCGGTCACCCGACCGGAAGCGTGCTTTATCATGACAGCATGCTACAGGAGCGCCCGTGCTATGCCGGGGTTGACACCAAAAACCTCCGCGCATCAGCCGAGCTCGACGCCGCCGCCGTGCTCCTACCATCCTAGCTTCATGATTCTGGTGATCGACAACTACGACAGCTTCACCTGGAACCTGGTCCAGCGCCTCTGGGAGCTCGACGCCGCGCTCGATGTCCGCGTCGTCCGCAACGACGGTATCACTCCCGATGAAGCCCGCGCGATGGGCCCCAGCCACCTCATCATCTCCCCCGGGCCCTGCACCCCTCGAGAGGCGGGAGTGTCCAACGACATGATCGCCGCCCTCGCCGGTCAGATCCCGATGCTCGGGGTCTGTCTCGGGCACCAGTGCATCGGGCACGGACACGGCATGGTCGTCGCCCGACACGCCCGCATCGTCCACGGCAAGACCAGTCCCATCCAACACGACGCCAAAGGCCTCTTCGCCAACCTCCCCAATCCCTTTACCGCCACCCGCTATCACTCGCTCGTCATTCCGGAGGACTCGGTGCCGAAGGGCGGCGACTGGACCGTCTCGGCCTGGACCACCGATACGTTCGAGGATGGCTCGACCGCCCGTGTCGTCATGGGCCTGCGCCGCAACTGGAGCGATGCGAGCAAGGCGCCGCTCGAGGGCGTGCAGTTTCACCCAGAGAGCTTCCTCACCGACGCCGGGCCGGCGTTGCTGGCGAACTTCCTGGCGATTGGCCAAGAGGCGACGGGGGCCGAACCCTTGTCGGCATGAACGGCTTAGACTGCCCGCCCGGATCGTGCCCCATCAGACGAGCGCCCAGCAACGAGGCGATGCCATGTCCCCGACGCCGACGCCTTCCGTAAACCCGCCCGCCCCGACGCCTGACGAAGCCGCGGTGAAGCGCGCGCGGGGCGTGCTCGCCGAGCAGCGCGAGGGCACGATCGTCTTTTCCAAGCCGGGGACCGACTACAGGCTGCATCTGCATGTCCTGCGCGAGTTGCCGTCGAAGATCGGCCATCGCATCGCGGGGACGATTCGGGCCAACGGACGCCGCATCGACATCGTGCGCACGGGCGGTCGCTTCATCGAGCCGGTCTACGGCGAGCCGCGCCAGATCCAGGGCGACATCGTCCACATCGACAAGGCCAACAACACCGTGACGGTCAACGCCGGCGTGCCCATCGTCTGCAAAGTGCACAAGCTCCAACGCGCCGACCAGTTCAAACAAGGCGACTTCGTGAACCTCGGCGTCGAAAGCGGCACGAGCTTCTCACTCGCCGAGGCCTGAGTCGGGCGCGTCGCGGCCACACAGGCCGGGCTCGATTCAGCTCATCGCCTGACCCATATAGCCGCGCACCTGCGAGTGGGCGCCCGGGTGGGCGTCGGCCTGCTTGACGTCGGAGTGACCGGTGGGATCGAGCACCGAGATTGGCAGCGAGCCATGCGGCATGGGCTGCTGACACTGCCCCGCCGAGACCGGGCGGGCGGTGACGGGCGCGCGCCGCTCCTGCTGCGGGCCGTTGCTTCGGGCATCACGTCGTTTCGCATCCATGTTGCACCACCTTTGTTCGACGCTTCCGCGCCGCTGACTTCCAACCGAAAATACCCGCTTACCCGCGTCGTGCCAGTGAAATCCTAATCACCCTCTGTCAAACGAGGGTCAGCGCGAGGGACCGACACGCGCCGTGTAGTTCGTCGACCCGATCTGAACGACAATGCACCCGCGGACGCCCCTGCATTGGGGAAAGGCGTCTGTACACGCAGAACACCCGCAAGCGGGGTCGCTCGAGGCGAGGGAGTGAGACGCGGCCAGCGCGACGGTCAGAGTTCCAGGTCCGCGAGCTGCACCGCGAGGCAGAACCGCGCGATTCGCTCGTGGTCCTTCACCCCCCGCTCGCGTTCGACGCCCGACGACACATCCACGGCGTACGGCTCGATCGTCCGGATCGCCTTGGCGACGTTGTCGGGCTCGAGCCCGCCCGCGACCACGATCGGGTGATACGCCGCGTCCATCAGGCGTGCGAGGACACGCCAGTCGAAGGAGAGCCCCCCGCCTCCCGGCGAGCCGTCGAGCAACAAGGCCGAGAGCGCCGGCACGTGGTTCCACCGCTCGAGCAGCGCCGCCGAGGCCTTCTCCTCGAAGCGCGCGGCTTTGATGACCCGCACACCCAGGTTCGCGACCGCTTCGACGAGGCCTTCGTCCTCGTCGCCGTGCAGTTGAACGGCATCGAGCGGCACGCGGTCGAGCGCGGCTTCGACGTCTTCCAGCGACGGATCCACGAACAGGCCCACCGCGTCGGCGAAGGCGGGCAGGGCGCTGGCGATGCCCGACGCGGTCTCGAAATCGACGACCCGCGGCGACTGTGCGGCGAAGACGAGGCCGACGGCGTCGGCGCCGGCTTCGATGCTGACGAGCGCGGTCTCGAGATCACGCACGCCGCAGATCTTGATGCGTGTGCGGGCCATCAGCCCAGCTCCTCGCGGAGGTTCGACGCGAGGGCGTCGAGCTCGTCGGAGAGCTCCTCACCCGCGAGCTCGTCGAGCATGTGCTGCGCGTGCACCGGGTCGTTGAGATAACGCGCCGAGATCACCGCCAGCAGGAGCTTGGCCTGCGGCGTCTCGCGGTCCGAGGGGTGGCGTTTGATGAACGTCTGGTAGGCCTCGAAAGCATCGGCGTGCTTCCCACGCGCATGCAGTTCGTTGCTCACCTGGAGCTGAGCGTCGCGCGGCAGGGCGGCGTTGGCGTGACGGGCGATCATCTCGAGGTAGACGTCCGACGCCTCACGCTTCTTGTCCTGAGCGAGCAGATCGATGATCCGCTTGCGGTGCTCCGCGGAGGCGTCCACCGCGGGCTCGGCGGTACGCTCCTTCTGCCGACGCCGACGCGAGGGCTGCTGGACGCTCGACTCGGCGATCCACGGCGAGCTGTCGGCCTTGTGCACGACCTCCTTGTACGCCCGCCGGCGCGCCGCCTGGCGAGTCATGCTCACCAGGTTGTACGGCTCACGCGGCACCCATCGAGCGGCCAGGGCGAGCAACGCGATGCCGGCGCCCGACGCGTAGCCGCCCAGGTGAGCGACGTACGCGACCCCCCTTGCCCCGGCGCCGAGCCCGAAGAGGTCGTACGCGATGCGGATGGCGACGAAGATCCAGCCCGGCAGAACGAAGGTCCCGATGACGAAAAAGAACAGCAGCACCCGGATCGGCGCCTGCGGGAACATGACGAGAAAGGCCCCGGTGATACCTGCGATGGACCCCGATGCGCCGATCACCGGCTGCCCGGCGATCGTGCCGTGAGCGATCCCCGCGAGGACACCCGTGCCCAGGTACAGCCCCAGGAAACCCAGGCGCCCGAAGCGGTCCTCAACCGCCGGGCCGAAGATCCAGAGGAAGAGCATGTTGCCCAGCAGGTGCATCCAGTCGGCGTGAAGGAACTGGTAGGTGATGAACTGCCACCACTGCCAGGCGCCGCCCGGTCCGGAGAAGAGAATCAGGCTCCGGTAGTTCGTCCCCGGAGGCTCGGCGGGGTTGCGGACCGCGAGCTGGTAGATGAACACGAGCACGCACAGCGCGATCAGCGCATACGTGACCGTCGTCCCGCGGGTCTTGCGCACGTCGGCTCCGATGGGGATCAGCATCGCGCGTCGATCCTATCCGGGTCGACGCGGTGTCCATCGAACAGACGGTGCGCCACGAGATGGTCGGACCAGTTGTAGAGGAGCCGGCCCACGAGGTGCTCGTCGAGCCAGGCGTCGGGCACATGGAGGACGAGCAGGCTCGCGGCGCGACCCTCGTCGAGCTCCCCCACGTCGGGCCAGCCCAGCGCGTGGGCGTTGCCCGAGGTGATGAGGCGCCACGCCTCGGCGGGGCTCGGCACGTGCGCGTCGGGCGCCACCCCCGTCAGCTTGCGCACCTTTGCGGTCTCGATCATCGCCCGCGCGACGCGGGGCATCGCGACGTCCGGCCCGGCGGCGATGTCGGACCCGAGCGCAAGACGCACGCCGTGCGCGCGCGCCGCGTCCAGATCGAACAGCCCGGCCTCGAGAAAGACGTTGGCGCCCGGGCAGTGCACGACGACGGACTCGGACTCGGCCAGAAGTCCCCACTCGTCGTCGGAGAGGTGGCAGCAATGCGCCAGCAGCGTACGCTGGCCCAGCAGCCCGGCACGCTGGTAGACGCCCGTGTAGTGCGCATCATTCGGGAAGAGCTCGCGGATCGCGGCGAGCTCGTCGGGGCTCTCGGCGAGGTGGGTCTGCACGAACACGCCCGGGTGCTCCCTGACGTACCAGCCGATCTCGGCGAGGAGCTCGTCGGAGCAGGCGACCGCGAAGCGCGGGTTCGCCGACACGGCGCGCTTGACGATCCACCCGTCGCGCCCGACTTGCCGGGGCGAGCGTTCGAGCTGCGGCAGGACGGGCGCGGGCGTGGGGTTCATGCGCACGCGCTGGCGATCTTCACGCGTGAGCTCGTCAGGCGCGTTCCGATCCATCGCGACGCGCCCGGCGACGAAGCGCATCGGCGTACGGTCGGCGAGCCAGCGCAACGCGGCGGCGCCGGTCTCGGCGTCGGACGTGAGGTAGCCCGCGAACCCGCATGTGCCGGCGCGGGCCATGCGCATCGCCGCGATGCGCGTCATGGACAGGTGCTGCCCACGCCCCCACCACGCCTCGGCCGGGAAGACGACGCGGTCGAGCCACCCGAGCAGGGGCATGCCGTCGCACCCGATGCTGTCGATCTGCGGGAGGTGCATGTGCGCATCGACGAAGGCCGGCGTGATGACCGCCGAACGCGAACCGATGAGGTGTTCACCACCGGCGGTGGGCGGCTCGCCGAACCCACGCTCCACGATCACGCCCTCGCGGATGCGGAGCCAACCCGGTTCGGCGGCGAGGGCCGGGTCGTGCAGGAGCCGGCCCGTGACCATGCCCGAGAAGGCGGTGGTAGGAGGTGGTGCGCTCATGGGTGCGTGTGGAGCGTAGCGGACGCGTATCGGCGGATGGACGGGGGAGGCGGCGTTATACTGGGCCCGCGTCCGAAAGGCGGACGCGATCCGACCGCATCAACGACACGAAAAGAAGCGCCATGGCTACCGATTTCGCGAAGGGACTCGAGGGCGTCGTCGCCGCCGAAACCGAGATGAGCTTCATCGACGGTGAAAAGGGCGTGCTGGAGTACGTCGGGATCTCGATCGGCGATCTCGCGGCGCACAGCACGTTCGAAGAATCCGTCTTCCTGCTCTGGAACAAGCGTCTGCCCAGGCAGGACGAGCTCGACGAGTTCACGAAAAATCTCTCCGACCGCTACGAACTCCCCGCGGGCATGGAACAACGCTTGACGGCCCTGCCCTCGACCGCCCAGTCCATGCACGTGTTGCGGACCATGGTCAGCGCGCTCGCCCTCCACGACGACGAGCCCAACATCGTGGACGACCCGGACCGCGTGCGACGCAAGTGCCTGAACATCCTGGGCCACGCACCGACGATCGTCGCCTACTTCGACCGCGCGCGGCGCGGCCTGCCCCTGATCCATCCGGACAAGAACCTCTCGTTCAGCGCGAACTTCCTCTACATGCTCAACGGCGAGAAGCCCACCGAAGCGATGGCCCGGGCCTTCGACCTGTGCATGATCACCCACGCCGACCACGGGCTGAACAACTCCACCTTCACCGCCCGCGTCATCATCTCCACACTGTCCGACGTCTACTCGGCGATCACCGGCGCCGTGGGATCCCTGCGCGGGCCGCTGCACGGCGGTGCGAACGAGGGCGTCATGAAGATGCTCGAGGAGATCCCCTCGCTCGACGCCGTCGAGGGCTATGTGCTCGACAAGCTCAAGAACAAGGAACGCATCATGGGCTTCGGGCACCGGGTCTACAAGGCCAAGGACCCGCGCGCGACCGACCTTCAGAAGCTCGCCAAGCAACTCGCCGAAGACACCGGCAACGCCGACCTGTACGAGAAGAGCCACCGCATCGAAGAAGTGATGGAGCGCGAGGTGGCGTCCAAGGGGATCTACCCGAACGTCGACTTCTACTCAGCGACCACGTACCACTGCATCGGGCTCGCCCTGGATCTCTTCACCCCGATGTTCGCCCTCTCCCGAATCGCCGGGTGGTCGGGCCACATCATCGAGCAGCTCGACGGCAACCGGCTCTTCCGCCCCAAGGCCCAATACGTCGGGCCGCACGCCGAGCAGTACGTGCCGATCGACAAACGCTGACCCGGGACACCCCCGCACCCTCGATTCATCCCGCTCGATGACCCCGCCGCCCGGCCACGCCGGGCGGTCGTCTTTTGTACGGCTCACTCCCGTGGGGCGTTCGCCCCGAAGCGACGCCGCGCGACTCCAACGCCCCGGCTGCGACGAACTACACTCGCCGCCGGGGCATTGTCTCACGGTCGATCGAGCGTGCCGCAAGGGCGGGCTCTGGAGAACGGCGCAAGAGTAGCTAGGGA
>CAYTSW010000109.1:0-9747 GCA_964440605.1 uncultured Phycisphaeraceae bacterium
CCACCACCCTCGTCGTGGGCGCGCTCCTCGCGTCCGCCGGTACCGCCTTCGCCCAAAACGAGGGCGATGTCGTTTACACCACCTCGCTGACCGGCGAGATCGCCTTCGTCTCGGGGACAGGCCCCAGCTCTCCCACCACCCTCTTCGATTTCAGCGACATCGGTGAAAACACTCGCCTCGGCGGCATCATCCAGAATCCCTTTAGCGGCGACTTCTTTGTCACCGACGGCCGCGTCCCATTCGTCGACCTCGACTCTGGCATTTGGCGCGTGGACAACTTGCTGAGCGGCGCGGGAACCGCGACCCGTATCCAGCAGGGCGAGCCCATCCAGAACGCCATCGGCTTGGCGTTCGACTTCCAGAACCAGGCACTCGTTACCACCTCGAACCCCGGCAACCCCGAGCCCGGCAGCGTCCCGACCAATGACGGCATCTTCCAGTTGGGCTACAACGGCAGCAACATCTCCGAACTCTACGACGAGGAAGCTTTCTCCGACCCCCGCCTCCAGGGCCTCTCGCGCATCACAAACGACTTCAACTCCGACAACCTCTATGTCCTGGGCGTCAACGGCGGCCTCGGCGGCTTCGTCGGCCCGAATGGCGAATCCTCCACCCTCGCCCGCATGGAACGCGACCCCATGAGCGGCCAGTACCAGGTCGTCCAAAGCTCACTCTTCGACTTCCAGGACGCCAACACCGGCCTGGGCTTCGACATCACCTCCGCCCGCGGCATCACCACCGTCCCTGGCGAGAACGCGGTCTTTGTCGTCAGCTCGCGCGAAGGCGTCGTCCTCCGCGTCGACCTGGACTCCAACGGCGACGTCGCCGGCGTCTCCTCCGTCCTCGACGGGCTCACCTCCCCCAGCGTCATCAAGTGGAACCCCTTCACCGACAGCTTCGTCATGGTCGAAGAACTCGAAGGCGATGACGATATCAACCGCATCGTCAGCTTCGATCTCGACGGCTCAAACTTCGAAGTCCTCACCACACTCGATACCCCGCAGAACTTCATCCGCGGCCTGTCCATCATCGGCGGCGAAGTCCCCGCCCCCGGCGCCTTCGCCCTCGCGGGCCTCGCCGGGCTCGCCGGCCTCCGCCGCCGCCGCAAGTAATCGCACCACGCGATCACTGACCCGGACAAGCTCAACGCCCCCGCTTCGCGCGGGGGCGTTTTCGTTGCGCCACCACGCAGCCGCTCACCGCCCCGCCGGCGCCCCGCCCTTGCGCGGGTCGCTCGCCGCGTGCCACGCCTTGCCCTCGCGCACGATCATCTGCACGACGCCGATCGGCGCCTCGCGCTCGATCAGCTCGTGCCCGCGCTCCTCCAGTCCGCTCAGCAATCCGCCGTCGATCGCCGGCTCGTAGTACACCGTCACCGGCTGCCACTGCTGATGCACCCGCGGCTGCGCGATCGCTTCGTCCGCGCGCATCTTGAAGTTCAGAGCGTTGACCAGCGCTTGCAGCGTCGCCGTGATGATCCGCGGCCCCCCCGACGCCCCCGCCACCGCGCGCACGCCCCCGTCCACACCGAGCACGACCGTCGGCGTCATCGACGACAAAGGCCGCTTGCCCGGCTCGGGCAGGTTCCGCCGCGACTGCACCAGGCCGAAGGTGTTCGCCTCGCCGGGCCGCGTCAGGAAGTCGTCCATCTCGTTGTTGAGCGCGAAGCCGAACTCCGTCACGACCACCTTCGACCCGAACTCAAGGTTGATCGTCTCCGTGCACGCCACCGCGTTCCCGAAGCGATCGACCACCGACAGGTGGCTCGTCCCCGCGTCGTCGGGCAGTTGCTGAGCCCGCGCCGACGCCGGCGGCAGGTACACGCCATACCGCTCGGCGGGGAACGTCTTCTCCGGGTGCAGCCGGTGCGCCGCCGCTTCCAGCCGCCCGTCGTCGAGCATTGCGCCCAGCGGCACCGCGACGAACGCCGGGTCCGCCAGCCAGCGCGCCCGATCCGCAAAGGCGTGCCGCCAACTCTCGATCAGCGCGTGCCCATATTCCGGGTTGTCGGGCGATGCCGCGCTCATCGGCCCACGCTGCACGTGACCCTGCATCTGCGCCTCGTAGTGCTTGAGCACGCCCAGCGTCTGGATCATCGCCACCCCGCCCGATGAGGGCGGCGGCATCGTCACCAGCGTCAACGTTTCCTCGCCCAACTCCACCTCGGCCGTGAGCGCCGGCCCCACAGTCGGCTCATACCCCGCCAGGTCCTCCAGCGTCATCACGCCGCCGGCTTCCTGAACCGCCTCCATCACCGCGCGAGCGATCGGCCCCTCGTAGAACGCCGGCGCTCCGCGCTCGGCGATCAGCCGCAGCGCCCGCGCCTGCTCCGGGTTCCGCACCGCCTCGGCGCCCGGCGCAAACCGTTCGAGCAGCCACGCGTGTTGCCGGGGTGACGCCGAGCCGAGCGTCGCGCCTTCGGCTCCCAGCGCCTCGTGCAGCCGCCGCGCGGCATCGCGGCCGCTGCTCCCCACCGCGTACCCGCGCTCCGCCGCCTCGATCGCCGGCGCCAGCACCGTGCGCCGATCCAGCGTCCCGAACTCCTCCAGCGCCAGCAGCAGCCCCGCGACCGTCCCCGGCACCGCCACCGCGTGACCCGTGCTCGTGCTCGCCCCCTCGGGCAGATCCACAAAGTGCTCCGGCCCCACCGCGCCGGGCGACCGCTCGCGATAGTTGATCGACACGCTCACCGCATCATCGGGCGCGGGCGTGCGCGGATCGTCGACGAGGTGGATCACCATGAATCCCCCGCCCCCAATCCCGCATGAGTACGGGCGCACCACCGAAAGCGTGAAGCTCGCCGCGACCGCCGCGTCGACCGCGTTCCCGCCCATCGCCAGCATCCGCGCGCCCGCTTCGGAAGCCGCGAGGTGATCGCACGCCACCGCCTCGCGCTCGTACAACGCATGTGACGGCGCATCGTCTACTCCACTCCCGGCGATCGCTCGCGCATCCGCGACCACGCCCGGATCACGCTCCGGCGCCGCGCACCCCGCTCCGAGAACAAGCGCGGCGAACATCACCGACCCGATCATGCCGACCCGATCGCGAACGCATTGCATGGCTGCACCTCGTCTGGTTCAACACGGATTCCAACGACGCCGACGCGTACACTCTACTTCCGCCTGAACCGGTCGCTTCATTGCCGCGACCCACGCCGGGAGGTGCGCCATGTTGCGCAAGCTGATCGACTTTTTCCTCATGTCACAGGGCATCTCCTCCACCGCCGAGGACGAGGAGAAGGACAAGTGGGCCAGGTTCCGCGCCGAACGCGAGGAGTGGGAGCGCAGGCAGCAGGAAGAGGGCGACCCCGCCGGCACCGATGCGCCGGTCGTCGAACCGACCGATCCGAAAGAGCCGCGGGGCTGAGCCTCAGTGCCCGGCGTCGTGCTTGCCGGCCTTGACCTCGTCGATCAGCTCGCCCATGCGCTCGGGCGTGAGGTTCTCGTGCAGCGTGTGGTCGATCAGCGCCACCGGCGCCGTGCCGCATGAGCCGAGGCACTCGAGTTCGACCAGCGTAAACGTCCCGTCATCGGTCGTCTCGTGCTCGTCGATGCCCAGCTTCTTTCGGCAGACCTCCGTGATCGCCTCGTGGTTGCACGCCTCGCAGGCGATGCTCCGGCAGACCGCGATCACGTGCTTGCCCTTCTCCTGGAGCCAGAACTCCTCGTAGAAGCTCGCGCAGTCGATCACGTCCGCCGGCGCCAGCTCGAGGAACTCGCCCACCTCCATCAGCGCCTGATGCGAGAGCATCCCCCACTTCTCCTGCACCTTGTGCAGCGTGGGCAGGAGCGCACCGGCCTTCTGCTCGTAGCGCGGCAGGTACTCGCGCTCGATCTCGGCGCGGATCTCAGGCGTGAGGTAGGGCTCGTCACGCCGCTGCACCTTCATGTTCGCCGAGTCCTTCGTGATCCACGCCATGCCAGCCTCCTCGCGGTCGTGCGGGCGCAGGCCCAGACGCCTGCGCGGGGGCGATACTAGCGGCCACCCCCGCACACCGCCCCCGACCCACTCCCACACCGGCCTCCTACCCCCACTCCAACACCGATCCGGGATTCCCCCTCCCGGCCCCTTAGAATACGCCCCGCCGCACCCGCGTTCGCCGCCGCAGGTACGGTTTCACACCAGCCGCGGGAGCCGATTCCCCGCCAGGTCCCATCCGGGTCACTTAGGAGAGCCCCCCCCATGAAGAGCCCCACCATCAAGAACTTCATCACCGCGCGTCGCACCGCCTTCACCGCCGCCGCCCTCGTCGCCGGCGTCGCCGCCTTCACCCTCGCCCCCTTCCCGCCCGCGACCGCCATCGCCCAGAACGAAGGCGAGAACCTCCCCGACGGCGCCTTCGCTATCGACCCCGTCCACTCGAGCGTCCTCTTCCGCGTCGTCTACATGGACTCGTCGCACTTCTTCGGCCGCTTCGATCAGATGTCCGGCTCCTTCATCGTCGACCCCGACAACACCGACGACTCCTTCATCAACATCACCATCCCCACCGACTCGGTCAACAGCGGCAACACCGGGCGCGACAACCACCTCAAGGGCGAAGACTTCTTCCACGCCCGCCGCCATCCCGAAGCCACGTTCGTCACCACCAGCGCCCAGCGCGTCGACGACGACACCGTCCGCTTCACCGGCGACTTCTCCCTCCGAGGCGTCACCAATGAAGTCACCGTCGACGTCGACGTCGTCGGCCAGACCACCGACCCACGCGCCAACAAGCCACGCCGAGGCTGGATCGCCCGCTGGAACTTCGACCGCCTCGACTACGGCGTCAACTACTCCCCCGAACTCCTCTCCAACGACACCGAGCTCATCGTCTCCATCACCGGCCTCCAACGCTAAACCGAGCGCTCCGCCGCTACGAAGTCGATGAGAACCCCGGGCGGAAGCCCGGGGATTTGTGTGCGCTCGCCCTCCATCTTCACCCCCATAGACACCACGATCACCACATGAAGCCCCAGGCGCAAGCCTGGGGATCCTGTGCACCCACCCTACGTCTTCACCCCCGAAAACAGCGCGATCGCCAACGGGAGCAAAATCAGCGTCGGCAAAAACACCCCCGCCCACACCGGCAGCCCCCCGATCGGCATCGACGGCGCCGCCCCCGCCGCCAGCAGACCCAGCAGCCCCACCGGCGCCGCTTGGAGACTCGCGGTCACCATCGTCGTCGGCAACCGTTTGAGGAAGAACGCCAGCGCCGCGACGAGCGTCACCAGATTGCTCACCATCGACGCCACGCGCCCCCAGCGCACGCGGTCCAGCCGCTCCGCGGCACGCTCGTCCAGCCCGCCGTCACGCAGGATCCGCGTGATCTGCCCCCACGCCAGCGACTCGCCGAACCCCTGCAAGTGCCGCACCTGCAAGCGCGTCGGGTCCAGCGGCGAGGCGATTCGCTCCACCACCACGCCCGCGCCTTCCGTCAGCGGTACGCCGGGCGGCGCGGCGCGGCCATCCTCCAAGGCCCACGCCGAACCGTCCCACGCCGCCGTCGTCGCCTGCACGACCTGCTCCAACGCGCCATCGTCCCCGCGCCGGAAGATCATCACATCATCCAGCATGCCCGTCTGCGGGTCGAAGCGGTCGGCGTAGAACAACCGCCCCTCGCCGTCCGGCACGAGTTCGACTCGGAACGCGTCGAGCTCGCGCTGCCCCGCGTCGCCCGCGTCCCGCGCGAGCAGCGGCGCCAGCCTCGGGATCACCAGCTCCTGGTTCAACGCTTGCCCCCCGGTGAAGATCACCGCCACCGCGATGAACGGCAGCGCCACCCGCTGCAGCGGCACACCGCTCGCCAGGAGCGCCACGAACTCGCGCTGACGCACGAGCTGCGCACACGTGAAGCCCATCCCCACCAGCAGCACCACGCCCACAAGATAGTTGTACAACTGCAGCAGCTTCGGCCCCCAGAAGTCCGCGACGAGCACCACCGTGCGCACGATCGTCTGCACGCCCTGGGCGTCCGCGTCCGGGGCGGCCGCGAGCTGCTCCGTCGCGGTCGAAGAAAACCGCCCGAGGTTCACGAAGACGTCCACCGTCACCACGAACCCCGCGAGCAAAACCAGCAGCACGAGCACGTTTGTCAGGTACAGGCGGACGATGTAGCGGTCGATGAGCTTCACGCACCGCCCCCACCGCTCGCGTGTGCGGTCGTGGCATCGCGGCGCACGTTGCGCAGGTGCAGCGCCCACAGCGCCGACGTCGCCATCCACCCGACGAACGCACCGACCGTGACGTCGCTGAGAAAGTGCGCGCCCGCGAGGATGCGCGTCACGCCGCAGCCCGCGGCCATCGCGAGGATGATCGGCGCCGTCGGGCCGTGGAGGCGCGCGATCATGCACGCCGCGCCGAACGCCACCGCTGTGTGGCTCGAGGGCAGCCCCAGCCCCGATGACGACAGCGGCTCGATGTCCCAGGGCCGGAACGCGTACTCGAACATGAACCCAGGCCGCTCACGCCGCAGCAGGATCTTGCCCAGCTCCGCCAGCGCGCCGGCCGCGAGCACGCCCAGCATCAGCAAGGCCCCGCGCGTCGCCCACCCGCGCAGCACGCCCGTCAGGCGATCCCGACGCGCCCGATCTACCAGCACGAACATCACGGCGACCGCCAGCCACGTCGGCACGTAGCCCATGATCCGCAGCAGACGCGTGAGATCGTCCTCCAGATGCGTGCGCGTCGCCAGCAGCGCGTCGAACCACACATGCTCGACGACGTGCGCCGCGACGATCGCAAGCGCCCAAAGCGTCAGCTTGATGATCAGTCGGGCGTTCATGGCGTGGCCTCGTGACGCGCGGAGCCGAAACCGTAGCCCACCCAGATCATCCCGAAGCGTTCGTCGCGCGCCTCGAGCGCCGGCTCGACGCGGTCGAACACAAAGCGATTCGTCCACTTCCGAGCCCGCGACCCGCCGATGAGCACCACCGGCCGCTCGCGCGCCTCCAGCGCGCGCGGGTCGGTCGAAGGCCAATAGTCATACGACGACTTGCGATCGCCCATGAGCGAAGCCGCGCTCGTAACGATCGGCGTGTCGCCCGCCAGCGCGCCATGCAGCCCGTACGCCGCCCGCGACGCCGCGGTGTACCGGCCGGCAATGATCAGCGTCGCGCCCGGCTCGAGCCCGCGCTCCTCAATGACCCGCAGCAGCAGCTCCGTCAGGCGCTCGCCGCTCTGAAGCCGCTGGAGCGCGCCTCTCGTGCGCAACGCCTCGGCGTTGCGCACCGCCGGGATCGCCAAAGTCGCGATCCCGATGGCGCACACGAGGCCGTACCCCACGCTCCAGTGCAGCAGGATCTGAAACCAGCTCTCGGGGCGCTTGCGCAGGATCCCCGCTCGCGGCCGCGGCTTGTCCAGCGACCGCCAGTGCGTTACCTGCCGCCGCAGCCGATGCAGTTCCTCCGGCGTGCGCGCCCCGATGAGCGCCACGAGGGTCACATACCCCGCGATCGGCCAGTTCGCCTCGGCGTCCGTCACCAGACTCACGCCCAGGTACATCAGCAGAATCGGCCCCGCCGCCGCCAGACACCACACCCCCCCCACGACTCCGGGAACACCTTCAGCGTCGTTCCGCTTCAGACGAAGCTCGCGCCCCACACCAACCGCCGCCAAGCCCATCAGCACGAGCATGGGCCCAACGATGCCGAACTGTGCGCCGACGAACTCCAGCATCCACAGGATCGTCCAGCTCTTGCCCTGACCCTCCCGAACCGGCAAGTCGCCCCCAGGCGCGCCGAGATGCCCCAGCAGGTGCGCCACCGTTGGCCAGCCCTCCCGCGCGTTCCACACCACCACCGGCAACGCACACACCCCCGCGACCATCACCATCGCGGCAACCGACACCACCGCCCGCCGCCACGACACCTCACCGCGGCGCACCACCAGCGCCACCACCATGCTCACCAGAAGCAGCGCGATCGTGTACTTGAAGAGAAACCCCACGCCCAGCGCCAGCCCGAAGGCCGCGGCGGGCCCGAGCGTCGGCCGGTGCCTCTCAAGCCGGCGCATCCACACCAGCCCCGCCCACGCCGCCAGCGCCCAGCAGGCGACGTACGGCCCGTCGATCGTCATCACCAGCGACGTCACCTGAAACGCCGGCACCAGCGCGAACAGCGCCGCCGCGATCAACGCGGCGCGCCCACGTCCGCCCGTCAGCGCGAGCGTCAGCCCGTACACCGCCAGCAGCGCGATGGAGCCCGACAGCGCCGCGGGCAATCGCACCGCCCACTCCACGTGCCCGAAGGCCTGCGTGCTCGCCCAGATCGCCGCCGCCACGCCCGGGCCCTTGGTCGGGTACGACCAGTCCAGATGACGAGCCCAGTCCCAATAGTGCGCTTCGTCTGCCGCCAGCCCGAGCCCGCCCGAGCCGCTGACGGCAACGAGCCACACCATACGCGCAACGAATACCGCCACCGCGAGCACGATGGCCAGCCCCCACTTCGCCCCCCCCGAAGCCTGCGGTGTCGTCGTCGGCGATGCCATGCCCGCATCTTCGCATGCCGCGCTCGCCGACGCAGCCGACGCGGTCAATCTTCGATGACGAAGGTCAACGCGACGTTGACGGCGCTCAGCGTCCCCCAGTCGAGGAAGCCCTCGTAAGCCGCGCCGATCTCGATCGAAACGCTCTCGCCGGTCGGCAACGTCGACCTCAGCACCGCGAACCGCCCGCTCGCGTCACGGAGCTGCACCGTGCCGGGGCTCGACGTCAGCGCGGTCATGATCACCCGTCGGATCACGCCATCGCCGGTGCTCACGCGCGCCCAGCTCGCCGGTTCCGGCAACGCGAAGTTCGCGGCCACCGCTCGACCAGCGACCGCGCCTCCCGGCCCGGATCCGCCCCCGGACTGAGCCGCGACGAGCACCTCCGCCAGCGAGGGCGATGTGGGCGCTACCGGTCCGGGCGGGGGCTGAAGATCACCCGCGAGCACCCAGCCCGCCAGGCCGATCATTGCGGTCACGCCAATCCCAAGGCACACAGGACCATTCTTCCAACGGATATCCCTCATTCGGACACCTCCTTCGGTTCCAACGTAACCGCTCGCCGGGATCCGTCACGTCGGAATCCGGGCGCCCTCGGCAGAATCGCCGCGTAGTCGAGGCAACCCGGAACCGCGGAGCAACGAAGAGCGTCCAATGGTGGTCCTGCCGCCCAGACGTGCGCAGGATTGTTTTGCCCCCGCGGTGTTTGACCCCCCTGCTGCCCCGCGGTACAACGCCCTGCCCCCCTCTACGGGCTCGATGCCCCACCGGAAGCCGCCGCCCCTCGCGTTCGGCCGCCAGGAGACTTGACGCCATGGCCACGACTTCAACGACCCGCTCACGCCGCTGGATCGGCCTCTCGCTCGCCGCTGGAGCCGCTCTGGTGATGGTGGGCTGCGAGACGCCCCGCGTGGACCAGTACCGCGCCAATCCCACTCCGCGACTCGACACACCGGCCTGGACGCACGACGAGATCGCCAACCGAGCCGCGATATCCAACGACCTCACGCTCCGCCGCTTCAACAGCGATCTGCTCCGGATCTTCCACCTCGATCGGCCCGTGCACCTGACGCCCGGCCCGCGAACCTGGTGAGTCCCGCCGGCCGCGTCTTCGGCTGATCGCCCCACCTTCGCCCGTTGCTGCCGTGCACGGCCCGACGGCCCTACGCTGACGCCCCGCGCGCCGCCATCCGTTAGCGCGTCGGCGGTCGCCATGCCCGACGAACAGCCCACCAGATCGGAAGAGCACACGTCTGAACTCCAGTCACGTGAAACGATCTC
>CAYTSW010000110.1:0-9731 GCA_964440605.1 uncultured Phycisphaeraceae bacterium
CAGGCGGTTCTGGATGGAGCCGACGTAGTGGCCCAGGTGGAGGCGGCCGGTGGGCGTGTCGCCCGTCAGGACGCGGGGCTTGTCGCTGTTGGTCTGTGTCATGGCGGCGACACGGTAGCAGGCGCAGCCGAGGGGTCAGGCGGGCGGGCCGAGCTGGGTTGCGGCCAGAGCGACGTTCGCGCCGTTGAACAGCGCGTGGAGCACGATGCAGGGCCACAGGCGGCCCGTCCGCTCGTAGAGCACGCCGAGCATGATCGCCAGGAGCGTGAGGGAGGGCAGGGCGTACCAGGGCACGCTGCCCAGGTGCATGAGCGTGAAGATGATGGTGGTGATGAGGATGGCGGGCCACGCCGCCTTCGTGAAGGCGCGCACGCCCGATTGCAGGAGGCCTCGGAAGAGCACTTCCTCGGCGACGGGCACGAGAATGGTCACGCCGACGACGGTGAGCCACCACGATTGGTCGCGCGTCGCCGAGACGAGCAGTTCGAGCGTGTCGTGGGCGATCTCGGAGACGGGTGTGTCGCTGAGGAGATCGAGGCCGATGCGGATGGCGAAGCCGGTCGCGATCACGATGGGGAGGGTGATCAGCAGCCACCCAGCGCCGCGGAGCGTGTCGCGGAGCAGCGTGGCGGGTCCACCCCCGAGAGCGAGGAGGCCTGGAGCCGGGTGGAGCACGGCGGCGAAGGCCGCGACGAGGACGATCCCGGCGGTGGATCCGAGGATGGCGGCGGCGATGCCCGGCAGTTCGGCGCGTTCGTGGGAGACCACGCCCAGCAGTCCCATCGCGGATTCGGCGCCGAGCCTCATCGCGATCACGGCGCCGATGGCGGTGATGATGAGCACGGGCCCGGAAGCGGGGTCGGCGAGGCGGGCGAGGCGGCGTTCGCGGCCGCGCTTCAGGCCGGCCGCGTCCGGCGTGGTCTTCCAGAGGCGGGCGATGAGGATGATGAAGACGCTCGCGCCGACCCAGAGGGCCAAAAGCGTGAGTTGGAGCACCTGAAGCCCGAAGTCGTCGGCCCTACCCTCCCCTCCCCCGCCTGCCGACGCACCGACCGCCGCCTGCGCGGGGTCGCAGGCGATCAGGCTTGCGAGCACCGCGACCGCCATGACCACGCCCCCCGACACCCTGGCCGAGATCGTCGCGCACAAGCGGGCGGAGGTGGAGCGCGCTAAGGCCGAGACCCCGCTCGAGCGGCTCAAGGAGATGATCGGAGAACTCGGACGCCCGCGCAACTTCTTCGGCGCCGTGGTCGGGCGCGAGGACGAGGGCGAGCGGACCGCGATCATCGCCGAGATCAAGCGCCGCAGCCCGTCGGCGGGGTGGATCCGCCCCGAGTACCAGGATGATGAGGCGTTCGACCCGGTCGCCATCGCTCAACAGTATCAGGAGGCCGGCGCGTCGGCGATCTCGTGCCTGACCGACCGTCGCTACTTCGGCGGCTCGAACGACTACATCCACGCCATCCGCGACGCGGTGCGTCTGCCCGTGTTGCGCAAGGACTTCATCGTCGATCCGTGGCAGGTGTGGGAGAGCCGCGCCATCGGGGCCGACGCGATCCTCCTCATCGCCGAGTGCCTGACCGAGAGCATGATGGTGGACCTGATGATTCTGGCGCGGGAGCTGGAGTTAACGGCGCTCGTCGAGGTGCACTCGATGGAGAATCTGTTGCGCGTGCGCCCGCACGTCGGCTTCCCGTTGCGGTCGTACTCGCTGCTGGGCATCAACAACCGCGACCTGTCGACGATGACGACCGACCTCAACACGTCGCTCCGTCTAGTGGATGTGGTTGATGACACGTCGGTGCTCGTTTCGGAGTCGGGCATCCACACGCCGCAGGATCTGCGCCGGCTCGGGGAGGTCGGCATCCGCATCGCGCTGGTCGGGGAGAGCCTGATGCGGCACGAGCGACCGGGCGAAGCGCTCCGGGAGCTGCTCGCGTGACGCCGATGAGCGGTCGAGGAAAAGAAAACCGCCCGCACACGGGCGTTGTGCGGGCGGGAGGTTGAAAGGCCAGCAGCGGCTCCGAGCAACGACCCCCGGAGGGCGACGGCCTTGCAATCGGCCGGCGAAGCGCGGGGATGAACGCGCCTGGCCGGTCGGGTTCGTGGTCCCGGCCGCTGCTGGCGTGATCTGGTTCGTTGACCGAACGCCGACGGCGTCATGTTTCTGCGCGCGTCGAGCAGGATTTCCGCGCGCGAAAGGGTTTCCGCCCCACCTACGATGGCCCCGCATGGACCGGGCGACACGACAGACGCGAGCTGCGCATTGCGGAACCGACTTTCTGCGTGCAACGCGCCGAGACAGGCGCGTCGCCGCGTTGTGCGCCTGCCCGTCGCGCGCACACCATGTCGTGTGCGAGGTATCGCGGATCGACGTAGGGGATGTCACGGATGCCGACCCGATCGGCACACTGCGCCGGCTTGTCCCGATGCTGGACGAGTGTCGCCCGCGGGTGGGCGCCTCGTCCGCGTGCCCGCTCGCGGCGCACGGCGGCGGTTGGATCGTGCAACTCGGCTACGAACTCGGCGGGTGGTTCGAGCCGACGGCGCGCTCGCGCTCCCTCGAATCTTCCGGCGCGCCGCCCCTGTTCGTAGTGGCGCGCGTGGACCGCGGCGTGAGTGTGGATGACACGACGGGGCGCGTGCTGGGCTTCGGCGGGTGGGAGCCGGGCGTTGAGAGCTTCGGCGAGGCGCCGCCGTCGGAGGTGATGTTCGAGCGCCCGCGCTCGCGCCGGCGGTACGAATCGGCGGTCGCGCGTGCGGTCGAGTACATCCGCGCGGGTGATGTCTTCCAAGCGAACATCGCGCACCACTTGGAAGGGCGCTTCCGTGGGTCGCCGCGGGCGATGGCGGCGAGCCTGATGGAGCGCCTGCGCCCGGCGTACGGCGCGTACGTCGAGCACCCGGGCGGCGTGACGCTCTCGGTGAGCCCGGAGCTCTTTCTGCGATACGACGCCGCGACGGGGCGGCTGTTGACACGGCCCATCAAGGGCACGCGCGCAGGGACGGACGCGGGCGTCGCCGAGCTCGGTGCAAGCGAGAAGGACGCCGCGGAGCTGGCGATGATCGTCGACCTGATGCGGAACGATCTGGGGCGCGTTGCTCAGCGGGGGTCGGTGCGTGTGGATGAGGCGCGGGCGATGGAGCGTCACGCGCGCGGTGGCCGGGCCGATGGTGTGGTGCACGGGGTCGGGACGGTCTCGTGCGAGCTGCGCGCGGACGCGACGCTGATGGATGTTCTGGCCGCGACCTTCCCGCCCGGCTCGATCACCGGCGCGCCGAAGGTGCGGGCGATGCAGGTGATCGACGAGCTCGAGCAGGACCCGCGCGGGGCGTACTGCGGTGCGATCGGGTACATCTCCGACGCCGGCGACATGACGCTCAACGTCGCGATCCGCACGCTCGATCTGCGCTTCCAAGGCCCGGCGAGCGAGACGGTGGACGGCACGCTCGGTCTGGGCGTGGGTGCGGGGATCGTCGCGGACTCGACGCCCGACGAAGAGTGGCGCGAGACGCTGGTCAAGGCGGCGCCGATCGTGGAGGGGCTGATGGATGAGCGGCCGGCGTGGCTGGACGACCCCGGTGTCCTGGCGAACGCGGGAGCGGAGGTTGGCGTTGGCTGACGGAACCGGCCGGGAACGCGCGCACGTCGATCGCAACGAGGCGGGGTACCGCGTCACGCCCACGGGCGGCGCGCGGGTGCGCGCCGATGTGGTGGACTTGTACGTGTTCCGGCGCTCGAGCGAGGGCGTCGTCGAGCTGTTGCAACTGTTGCGCACGCGCTCGCCGCTCAAGAGCACGTGGCAGCCGGTGATGGGGCATGTGGAAGTGGGCGAGCGCTGCGTGGAGACGGCGGTGCGCGAGGCGGACGAGGAGCTTGGGCTCGATGTGCGGGGCGAGGCGTGTCTCGGGCTGTGGGCGCTCGAGCAGGTGTACCCGTACTTCCTGCCGGACCTGGACTGCATCGTCATGAGCCCGCGCTTCGTCGCGGAGGTGCGGGCGGAGTGGTCGCCCACGCTGAACGACGAGCATGAGGATTGCCGCTGGATCGCGGCGCCCTTGCACGAAGGGCGCAGCGCGGCGAGCTACTTCATGTGGCCCGGTCAGAAGCGTGCGATCGAGGAGCTGCTCGAGGAGATCGTGCCGCGGCACGCGCCGGCGCGGGAACACCTACGCGTATGACGCCGCCCGCGTGCGCTGGTGCGTGGGGTCAGGCGAGTTGGTGGGGGACGCTTGGGCGGCGTACCGCCGTTCGATCCGCGGGTTGATGCGGCAGAGCAGTTCGTAGGGGATCGTGCCGGCGTCGCGGGCGAGGGCCGTGAGGCTGTTGGGCGCGTCGGTGGAGGGGCTGATGAGTTCGACGGGTGTGCCGACGCGGGCTTCGGTGACGGCTGTGAGGTCGATGGTGATCTGGTCCATCGAGACAGCGCCGACGACGGGGGCGTAGGCGGTGAGGGTGCGGCCCGGATGGTCGGGGTCGTCGATGCGGACGCCGACGCGGCCCGTGTTGGCGAGCCGGGTCGGGTAGCCGTCGGCGTAGCCGACGGGGATGACGCCGAGGCGCGTCTCGCGTCGGGCGCGCCAGGTGGAGCCGTAGCCGACGGTTGCGCCCGGGCGGAGCGTGCGCACAAGAGTGAGGCTGGAGGTCCAGCTCAGCACGGGCGTCAGCTCGCGGGCGTGGTTGGCGAGGGCGAAGCGTTCGGTGTTGCCCTCGACGGCGTGGGCGTAGCCCAACAGGCCCAGGCCGACGCGGACCATCGAGCGACGGTGGCGCGTGTGGCGCAGGAGCGCGTGGGTGTTGGCTTCGTGGATGAGGCAGTCGGGCGGGATGTTGGGCCGATGCGCTGAGATGAAGGCGGCGAAGCGGGCGTGCTGCTCGGTGGTGGCATCGGCGTCGCGCTCGGCGTTGGCGTGGTGGGTGTAGAGGCCGGCGAGGCGCAGGCGCGGGTGCTCGGCGATGCGGGCCAGGAGCAGGGCGGCGTCGCGTTCGGCGGCACCGCTGCGACCGATGCCCGTGTCGAGCTCGACGTGCAGCGGGAGGGTGAGTCCCAGCCCGTCGGCGAGGCGGGCGATGGCTTCGAGGCCCTGGGCGTCGTGGACGGAGAGGTGCAGTCGGCCTCGCTGCGCCCAGCGGTAGAGACGGTCGTCGCGGGCGATCGTGCGCACGGGCATGAGTACGAGCAGGTCGGCGTCGACGTTGGCGTCGACGAGCGCTCGGGCCTCGTCGGGTGTATAGAGGGCGATCATCGAGGCGCCGGCGTTCGTTAGACGCTTGGCGATCCGGCGGGCGCCGAGGCCGTAGGCGTCGGCCTTGAGGACGGCGCACAGGCGTGTGTCAGGCCCGACGGCATCCCTGAGTAACGCGGCGTTGCGGGCCAGGGCGTCGAGGTCGATGTGAAGGGTCGAGGTGGAGGGCATCGCGACGGCGTGGCGGTGGACGGTCGGCAGGCAATCGAGGACGAGAACTGTCCGCCCCGACCGCTCGGGAGCGTAGGGCGGCGTGTCGGTTGTATCGGTCCGGCGGGTCGTCTAGCATCGCTTTTGGCACGCAGCCCTGAACCGGCCCATTCCTCGGAGCCGCGAGGTCTGACCGCGCGACGGCGGTGGCGTGTCGAGCCTCCCACTCCGCCCGGCGGTGCGCCGCGGCCCCCTTTGTCCCCGAACACAGGTCGTCAATCTCTATGGCCGACGAACAGACCGGCGCCACGCCGGCGGGCGGCGACGCCCCCAAGAAGACCGCGAAGCGCACGGGCAAAAAGAAGACCTCGGCGAGCGGCTCCAAGAAGAAGGCGATCGGCAAGAAGTCGTCGTCCAAGAAGACCGCGAGCAAAGCCGCGACCAAGAAGAAAACCGCCAAGGCCGGCAAGAAGAAGACCGCCAAGAAGGCGGCGAGCGAGAAGACGACAAAGAAGACCGCCAAGACTCGCGCCGGCGGTGCGGCGAAGAAGGCGACACGCAAGACGACCAAAAAGAAGACCAAGCCGGTGGTGCGGGTCGAGGCGTCGCGGGAAGAGGCCGTTGAGCCCCCGGCAGAGCTCGAGGAGAGGCGGGGCGTCGAGGCGGGCACGATGGGCGGCGACCAAGGCGTCGAGCCGGCGACCGGCGAGCGCGACGGCGGTGCGCAGGAAGCGGGCGAGACGCCCAAGCGCGACGCGAAGAAGCGCTCACGACGCGGCGGACGCAAGAAGGAGCACGATGGCGGCGGGGGGCGTGACACGGGCGGTGATGCGGCGACCGGCGTCGTGCTCGACGCAGAAGACGAGGCGGCCGCGACGGCGCCGGCCGGGCCCGACGCACGAGCGCCCATAGGCGACATCGAGTCGCGCGTGGAGAACTGGGAAGAGGTCTTCGAGGAGCAGACGTTCCGCGATCTGAAGCTGCGCGAAAGCGTCTGCCGCGGCACGGACGCGATGGGCTTCAAGCACCCCACGAAGATCCAGGCGGAGCTGGTCCCCCTGGTGTTGCGGGGGCGGGACGTGCTGGGCCAGAGCCGGACGGGCACGGGCAAGACCGCGGCGTTCGGCCTGCCGCTGCTGCACCTGGCGGATCGCGGCAAGGCGTTCCAGACGATCGTTCTGGCGCCGACGCGTGAGCTGGCGATCCAGATCGCCGACGAGATGCGCGACCTGGCGCGATTCACTCCGGTGCGTGTGTCGGCGGTGTACGGCGGCCAGAAGATCCAGAGCCAGGCCAAGCGGCTCGAGAAGAAGCCCGAGATCATCGTGGCGACGCCCGGGCGTTTGCTGGATATGAAGGAACGCGGGTACCTGCACTTCCGCAATGTGCGGTACGCGGTGCTCGATGAGGTCGACCGGATGCTGGACATCGGCTTTCGCGACGACATCAAGCGGATCCTGAGCCAGATGCCGCGCGAGCGCCAGACGGTCTTTGTCAGCGCGACGATCGGCCCGGAGATCGAGCAGCTCGCGCGGACGTTCATGGACAACCCCGAGAAGTTGGTGACGACGGGTTCGTCGCTGACGGTGTCGCTGGTCAAGCAGTTTTACATCTCGGTGGCGCGGTGGGACAAGCCGCGGATGCTCCGGCACATCTTCGAGAAAGCGAATCCCGAGCTGACGATCGTGTTCTGCCGGATGAAGCGCACGGTGGACAAGGTCGCCAAGTACCTCACGGACAAGGGGATCGACGCCCACGCGATTCACGGCGACATGTATCAGGGCAAGCGCAACAGCGTGATCCGCAAGCTGCGCGAGGGGGAGATGTCGGTCGTCGTCGCGTCGGACCTGGCGGCGCGGGGTCTGGACGTCGAGGGCATCACGCACGTGATCAACTTCGACCTGCCCGAGGACCCCGAGGTGTACATCCACCGCATCGGTCGCACGGCTCGCGCCGGGCGCGAGGGCGTGGCGTGGAGCTTCGTGACGCCCGAAGAGGGCGGGCTGCTGACGGACATCGAGATGCTCGCGAACACGCACATCGAGCCCCTGGAGTACAGGGACTTCAAGCCCGGCCCGGTGCCCAAGGCGGTGGAGGAAGAGAAGCAGCGCGACGCCGAGCGTCACAAGCGCCTGGAGGGTCAGAGCCGCTTCGCCGAGCGTTTGCCGGGGCAGACCGCGACGAAGGACGCCAAGCGTTTCCCGGGCGGTGTCGTGCCCACGAAGCTTCCGCCCAAGCGGCTGCGCGGGAAGATCATGACCGCCCGCAGCGCGAAGCGTGCGCCCTCGGAGGAGGGCTCCAAGAGCGAGGACTGACAGCGGGCGTGTTGATTACCGATTGCCACCGAGGTCGGGGATGAGGTCGAGCACGGTGTCCAGGGCGGCGCCGGGGAGTCGTTTGGCGAACTCTTCGGCGTCGGGAGCGACCGAGTAGTCGTCCATGGGCCCCTTGACCCGGATGGGGATGCGGGCGAGTTCGCGCGCCCCGGGGAGCCGGTTGAGGATCGACAGCACGTCACGGGAGATGTCCTCGGCGAGACGGTCAACGGGCACGTCGAGGATGAGGTTGATGCGGTCGCGCTGGAGGTTCATGCGCCCGTCGACGATGATGGTGGTCTCGCCGACCGGGACCTCGACCTTGTTGTAATAGAGGAAGCCGCGTTCGATGGGCATGTCGAAGGGCTGGAAGCGTTGTCCGACGACGCCTTCGCTCTGGAGTCCCGCGAGGTCGAGCACGGTGGCGATGAAGGGGAGCCGGTCGACGCCGCGTGCGCGGAAGCGCAGCGTGCCGGGATCGATGCGCAGCTCGCCATTGAGCTTGGCGAGGTCGCCGTCGATGGGGAGCTCGAGCCGCTTGATGTCGATCACCATGGGCTCGTCGAGGGCGGTCTTCTCGAAGCGGTCGAAGAGGATGAGCAGGCGAGGCAGGACGTCGCGTTCGAACTCCTCGGTGGTCTGCAGCAGGGTGACTTGCGCGCCTTGGTCGATGTTGAGGACGAAGCCGTCGAGGGAGCCGGTGAGTCTTCCGTTGGAGAACGGGGATGAGAAGCTGGCCTCGATGCGTCCGGTCCGATCGGCGAAGGAGAGGTCGGTGGCTTTGGCGTTGAGTTGTGTGAGGTCGCTGGTGAAGGCGCCGATGACGCCGTCGGTGCGGGCGATGGCGTCGAGCAGGGGGGCGGGGACTTCGCCGTCGAGTTCCAGCGTGCGCACGACGGTGGTGGAGGGGGTGAGGGCCCATTGATGGTTGATGATGTCCTCGACCGTCGCGTCGAGACGCAGAGACGTGCGCGTGCGCATGGTCGACTCGCCCGGCGCCAGGGGGCCTTCGGCTTGGACCTGCTCGGTGGCGGCGAGACTGATCGCAAACGCGCCGTTGCCTTGTGCCTTGAGCGTGCCGTCCATGGGCGGGATGCGGTACGAGCCGTCGGCGCCGGAGACGATGATGTCGGTGGTAGCGAGGCGTGCGTTGATCGTGTCGAGGAGCGAAGCGGCGTCGGTGAAGCCGACGTCGGTGATGCTGATGCGGTACTCGACGCGTTGGGCGACGCGCAGGCCGCCGGCTTCGCTGGCCGGTTCGTCGGGTCCGACGCCGAGGAGAAGTCGATCGACGGTGCGCGGGTCGAGCTGCGAGGTGAGGGTGAGAGGTTTGTCCAGGCGGTAGTCGCCCGGCGCGACGGCCTTGAAGCCGGCGGTGAGCTGCAGGCCGGGCGCGCCGAAGGTGAGATCGATCGGGCTCATGCCCGGGCCGGGCTGCTGCCCGGCGGGCACGACCTCGACGCGGCCGTTGAACTGGCCTTCGAGAGTGGTCTGGATCTCGCCTTGGGCCTTGAGGAGTGTGTCCAGGGCCTGCGCATCGCCCCGTCGGAGGCGGAGCATGCCGCGTGAGCGTGCGGGAAGGTCGGCGATGCGGGCGAAGGGATTGCCCGCGGGCACTTCGAGGTCGCCGTCGATGGTCAAGACATCGGCGCGCGAAGCGGGGCTGCCCGCCGCGGGGTCGAAGACGGTGATGTTGGGTGAGATGGCGGAGGGGTCGCTCCCCGCTGAGCCGCGCCAGGCGATGCCGATGGTGTGCGCGAGCAGGCCGACGCGGGTGGTCTCGCCCTCTCTGAACGAGGGCACGCCGGCGAGGATGACCGGCTCGTCGTCGGGCGTGCGCAGGGAGATGTTGATCGCGCGGACCGCGTTCCAGTTGGGGCTGACGCGGTTGACGAGCGGTATGGCGAAGGCGCCGGTCTCGATGACGAGGCGGGTTGGGCGATCGAGGCGCAGGTCGTCGGACATGCGCCCGAGCACATCGCTGGCGAAGGTGTCGACGATCGTCGGGGTGACGCGTGT
>CAYTSW010000111.1:0-9663 GCA_964440605.1 uncultured Phycisphaeraceae bacterium
TCACCCGGCGGGCAGAGCGGCCGGGTCTTACTCCGCTGGGAGACTGCGATCGGGGTTTTGATCGCGACGCTGCACCCCCGATCGCTCGGGTGCGGCTCGCTCGGTCGGTCTGCGCCGCCTGTGCGTCGGACTCCGCCAGGGAGCCGGCGCGGGGCGCCGCATCACGGTGATACGATGCGTCCGATGAACCAGTTCACCGCGGATGACCACAGGAACGAGACCTCTGTCGATGAAGCGTCGCCGGCCGATGCGCTGGATGCCGGCGGGCCCGAAAACGTCGGGGATTCGAGTGTGAACGGGGCTTCATCGGACGACCTGACCGCCGCGGTCGAGGCCGTGCTCTTCGCGGTCGACAAACCGCTGACGCCCGGAAAGATCGCGCGTGCGTTGAACATGGAGACCGGGTCCGAGAGTGACGACGCTCAGGACGATGAAGCGGCCCCGGGTCCCGCACGCGTGCGGGACGCGGTCGAATCGCTCAACCGTGCTTACGAGGAAACCGGACGGAGCTTCCGCATCGAGCGCGTCGCCGGCGGGCTGCGCGTGATGACGCTACCGCGCTTCGCGCCCCAGGTCGCCGCGATCCGCGGCATGCGCGACACGAGCAAGCTCTCCAAGGCGGGCCTCGAAACGCTCGCCATCGTCGCCTACCGCCAGCCCATCACCCGTGCCGCGATCGAGTCCATCCGTGGTGTCGCGTGCGGCGAGGTGCTCCGCACCCTCCTCGAGCGCCGCCTGATCGCCATCACCGGGCGCGCCGAGGAACTCGGGCGACCGATGCTCTACGGCACCTCGAAAGCCTTCCTCGAATCGTTCGGCCTCGCCTCGTTGAAGGACCTGCCCCCGGTCGAGGACGTCTTCCCGGGCATCGAGCTCAAGCCGCAACCGCCCGCGACGCAGACGACGCCAGACGGCTCCAACGAGACCCCCGCCGACTCCGAGCCGGAGCCCTCGGCGGACCCGGCAACCGGAGATGACGCGTTGTCGTAGAGCCTCGACGGGCCTGCCCACTTCCACCCACCCTCATCCCCCTATTCGGAGATGCCTCGCGTGCACCGATTCATCGCTTGTCTTGGCCTGTTCGTCACGCTGCTCGCCCTCGCCGGCTGCGACGGGTACCGCCTTCAGGGCCGCGTCGTCGCGGGAGAGGTGTCCTACATCGAAGTCGTTGACAAGGACGACCCGCGGCTGTCCATTGCGCCGCCGATCGGCGGCGTCAGCGTCGGCGCGGTGATCGACCCCGGATCGCTCGACCGCGAAGACCTGGGGACCGTGACCACGGCGCCCGACGGCTCGTTCTCCATCCCGATCAGTTCCTTCGGCGCCGGCCTGCTCGAGTACGAAGTCGGCGTGCGCGCACGCCGGGGCGGCTTCGCGACCGCCGAGCACTTCTTCCCGCTCCCATCCGACAGCAAGCGCCTGCTCGTCACCCTCGCCCCGGGCCGGGACGATGAGCCGGTCGAGAGTTCACCCTTCGACTCGTACGACTATCGCGACGACCTCGAACGCTTCGGCCGCTGACCCGCAACCGACGGAGCACGCCCGTGCGTCCCCGACGCAAACACCACATCGGCCCTTCGAGCCTCTTCTATCTCCTGGTCACCTCGCTGCTCGGCGTGGGCGCTATCCAGAGCCAGAACAACCTGCTGCTGCTTGTCTTCGGGGTCGCCCTGTCGTCGATCGTCGTCTCGGGCGTGCTGTCGGGCGTGACGCTCTCTCGGATCCGCGTCAGCCGCAGCATCGCCGGGCCGGCTCAGGTCGGGCTGCCGCTCCGCATCGTGTACACGGTGACCAATAAGGGGCGGGCGTTGCCCGCCTTCGCCCTCACGCTCGAAGAGCGCGCCCCCGGGCGTCGCGAGGCCGAACGCTGGACCGACGCGCTCCCGCGCAGTCGCGGCTTCATCCCGATGGTCCGCCCGCGATCGTCCGCCTCCACCTCGGTCAGCGTCACTCCCGTGCGCCGTGGCCCCGTCTCGCTGCCCGGCCCGCGAGCATCGAGCAGCTTCCCGTTCGGCATCATCCGCAAGAGCGTGACCGAGCGTCAGCCCGCGCGCGTCCTTGTCCGCCCGCGCGTGCACGCGCTCCGACGCGACGCCCTCGCCGACACGCTGGGCGAGGCCGCGTGGGGAACCGGACGCCCGCGCCGCCGCGGCCTGGGCGACGAGTTCGTCGGGCTGCGCGACTACACGCCGGGGGACTCGCCGCGTCGCATCGACTGGCGCGCCTCGGCACGATCGGAGAGCCTCGTTGTCCGTCAGCACGCCCACGCGCCCGCCCCACGCCTGCGGATCGTGCTCCACCTCGAGCCTGAAGCAGGCGACGCTGCCGAAAGCGAGCGTCTGATCGAACTCGCCGCCTCGCTGCTCGGGCTTGCCGCCGACCTCGAGCTCGACGTCGGTTTCGAGCTGCCGCAGGCCGGCGTCACGATCCGCGACCAGACGCCACGCCCGACGCTCGCACGGGCGCTCGACGCGCTCGCCGAGCTCGACGTTTCGGCGCTGCGGGGAGCAAACGTCCCACACACGGAGGCGACCGATCAGACACGTTCGGGCGCCGCAGTCATCGCCGTGACGGCGTCCGAACGGATCGCCTCGGCCCACGCCGACGCCGTGCTGACGGGGGCCGATCTGGATCGCCTGCGCATCGGTGAGGAACAAGACTCCTCGACGAAGCGTTCGCGCCCTGTGAGGCTGGCCTCGTGAACAGTTATCCGCGGTACCACACCATCTCACACCTGCTCGTGGTGACGAGCATTGTCACCTACGCCGTCGCGGGTGCGAGCCCGGGCGTCGCGGTTGTGGGCCTCCCGCTGGCGGTAGGGTCGTGGCTGCTCTTCAAGCGGACGCTGCACTCGCCCGTGCCGCGGCTGGCGATCAACCTGCTGCTGTTGGCGGCGACGGTGTGGATGGCGATGCGTGCGACGGGCGCGCCCGACGACCTCGTCGCGGTGCTCGCGGAGTATCTGGTCGCGCTGCTGCTGATCAAGCAGTACGAGCAGCGCACGCCGCGCGACCAGGCGCAGAGCCTCACGCTCGCGATCATGCTGATCATCGGGGCGGTGCTGACGGGCGTGACGGTGGTCATGGGCCCGCTTCTGCTGCTCGCGGCCCTCGCGTTGCTGCCCACCGCCATGCTGTACCAGGTCTTCGCGGGTGAGTACAACGCCCTCGAGGCGCAAGGCCGCGACCACGACGAGGCCCTGGCCCGTGCGCACCCCGCCGCCACCCGCGAGGTCCGCCGCGCCATGCGGGCCGTGGCGTTTCCGATCGCGATCGTTACGCTCGTCTCGGCGATGGCGATCTTCGTCCTCGTGCCGCGCGGGGATGGCCCGCGCATCACGCAACGCCTGACCGGCCCAAACATCGCGACCACGACGGGATTCCGTGACCACATGCAGCTCGGCTCGTCCGGCTTCATCAGCTCCTCCCCGGCGCTGGTCGGGTACGCCCAGATCACCTTCAACGGCACCGCGCTCACCTCCCCCGAGACCCGCTATTTTCGAGGCGCCACGCTCGATCTCTACCGACGCAACACGTTCAGTTGGTCCCGCTCGCCTCGGCTTCAACTCGTAGAAGAAAAGGACCGGGCGCTGCTCCGGCCGGGCAACCCCGACCGCGGCTTTCGCCGGCTCCCCGAGACGTACGACCACCCGGATCTCGAGGGACCGACCGTCGCGGTCGAGCAGACCATCGAACTCGTCAACAAGGACTCGGGCGTGCTCTTCGCGCTGGGCGCGCCCGTCCAGATCGCGCAGGGCAGCGGCCGACCGGTGGCCATCAACCCGATCGACCGCACGCTGCGTCTCGAGCAGCTCTTCGACCGTATCTCGTACCGCGTGCGGTCGACGCCCGACTTCTGGCCCGCGCCGCCCGAGTGGGCGGCGGAGCTGCTGCCCTTCGACGCGTGGCGGCGTGAGCTCAACGCCTTCGACCCTGAAGCACCGCTCGGCGCGCCGATCCTCGAGCTGACCCAGGCCGTGCTCGAACCCGCGGGCCTTGAGCGACCGTACGAGGCGCAGGTGCATGGGCGGGATGACGAAATCGCGCGCGCCATCGAGCAGCACCTCCAGTCTCAGTACGCCTACTCCACCCGCCTGCGCGCGCCCGAGGACGACACCGACCCGATCCTCTATTTCCTCGCCGACTCCCGCGAGGGCCACTGCGAGTACTTCGCCTCGGCTATGACCGCCATGCTGCGCACGCAGGGCATCAACGCCCGCGTGGTCACCGGGCTCGCGACCAGCGAGGTCGACCGCGAGCGCGAGGTGTATGTGCTCAGGCGCAGCCACGCGCACGCCTGGGTCGAGGTGCCGGTCATGGAGACCTTCAGCCAGCCCGACGGCGCGGAGACGCAGCGCATCGTTTGGCGCACCTACGACCCGTCGCCCGCCGCCGACGTCGCCGCGCTGAGCCGACCGCCCAGCGGAGTGATCGCGTGGTTTTCCGATGCCGCGGTCGCGCTGGAGGACTTCTGGCTCGACAACGTGGTCACCTTCAACTCCGAGCGCCAGGAAAATCTCATCGACACGCCCGCGTTGCTCGAGAGCCTCAACGACCGCATCGCCAGCCTGAGCGACTCGGGCGAGGCGACGGCTCAGAGCCAAAGCCTCATGCAGCGCATGACCTCCGTGCTCCTGCCCGTCTTCCTCGGCGTCGCCGGGCTCGTCTCGCTGGGCTTCGGATTGCGCGGGGCGATCGCGCTGCTGGGCGGCGGACGCTCGCGCACCGGTCCCGCCCGCGCCGCGACGACCCGGGACGAACGCAGGCTCGCCGCCTGCGCCGCGGCGGTCGACGACGCCCTGCGCAAGGCGGGGCATCCGAGGCCCGAGTGGCGTCCGCCGCTGGAGCATTTGCGCATGCTCGCGGGCACGCACGCCGCGCTCGCCGACGCCGCCGCGACCGTGTATCGGCTGTGGTACGAGTCGGCGTACGCGGGGCGTCCGGTTACGCCCGAGACCCTGGGTCGCGCCGGAGACGCTGCGCGGCAAGCGACAGACGCGGCGCGTAGAAGCAGATCGGGGCCGGCTCCGGCATGAGCGACCACCACGACGATGACCTGTTTCCCCTCGACCCGAGCGAACACGTCGCCCAGCTCCGTGCTCTGCTGAACGAGTTGACGCCTGGAGCGCGCGTGCTCGACCTCGGCGCGGGGCTGGGACGCATCGCGATCCCCTTGGCGGAAGCCGGGCATGACGTGCTGGCGATCGATACCGACGCCACGGCGATCCACGCCGCGGCCGAAGCGACCACCGATCTCGACACGCCCGTGCGTCCCCGCGTTGCCGATTTCACGAGTCCCGACGCCGAGCTCGCCCACCCGGCGGGCCCGACCGACGCGGCGGTCTGTCTCGGGCACACGCTGATGCTGCTGCACGACGTGCGCATCGCCGAGGCGCTGCTGCGGCGTGTGGCGCAAACGCTGTCGCCCGGCGGCGCATTGTTCATCGACGACTTTCCCCCCGACATCTGGGCCGACGTCGCGGAGGGCAACTGGCAGGCGGGTATGACCGAGGATCGGTCGATGCAACTGGTCTGGGCGCCGGGCGACAATGTGATCGCGATCCGCACGGGCGCAGGCGTCGACGAGGACGCCGACGAGCCGACGGAGTCGGATCGGTTGCTGCGGCTGTGGTCGATGGGCCAGCTCCGCCAGTTGGCCGCGGCCGCGGGTTTCTCGGACCCCGAAGCGATCGAGGGAGCGTACCTGCTCGTTCTGCGCCGCCTCGAGTAGCCGCGCCGGCCCATGCCGATCAAGCCGGGGGGCGGACCCGCCGAAGGTGCCTGCGGCGCCCGCGCGCTCATGGCCCACGTATCAAGAGGAGGCAGACGTGCCCGCATCACGCTCACGCACGCAAAACTGGAAGCGCAGCCTCCAGCAGATCCACGAGCGCGGCGGCGCACTCGAGATCACGCTGCCGCGCTACATCGCCGACAACGGCGACCTGCTCCCCGACAACAATCGCAAGACCCCGGCGGACATCATCTGGCGCGTGCGCATCCTCGGGCTGCGCGACGACGCCATTATCGTCGAACAGCCTTCCGTTCTCGGGCAGACGATCAAGCTCGACGACGGCATCGAGATCGCGGGCATCATCACCGTCGGGCAGAATCGCTGGATGTTCGTCTCGCAGGTCGAAGCGCGCGAGCCCGTCACTCTTGCCGGCAAACGCGAGGTCACCGCGCTGCGCGTCACGATGCCCGACGAGGTCGAACGCTGCCAGCGCCGCCAGTTCTACCGCGTGTCCACGGTCGGCGTGCAGCTCGCCGGAGTCACCTGCTACCCGTTGCTCGACCCGATCACCGCGCCCCCGGCCGAGGCGTTGTCGCGCCAGGAGATCATCCGCCGCCTCGACACCCCCGTCGCAGGGCGCATCGACGCATCGCTCGATGAAGCGATGCTGCCCGTCGTCGGCCCGGAGTTCCCCGCGTCGCTGATGAATGTGGGCGGCGGCGGTGTGGGCCTGCTCGTCGAACCCGAGCACCGCTCCGCGCTCGAAGCCGCCCGCATGCTCTGGCTGCGCATCGACCTCACGCCGGAGGTACCTGCGCCGCTCGGTGTCTCGGCGCGGCTGCGGCATACGCACATCGACTCGGCGCAGCGCGTCTACGCCGGCGTCTCCTTCGAGTTCGGGCTGCACCCCGAGCATCAGCAGTTCGTCGTCGACCAGATCTGCCGCTACGTCGCGCTGGTGCAACGCGAACAACTCGCCCGCGCCCGCAAGCAGGGCCAGCCCAGCACCGGAACCTGAGCCCCGCTCCACCGACTCGCTCTGATGCGGGAGTCCCGCCCGCGCCGACGGAGACCGGGTGTGCGCCTTGCGCGCTCGTTGGATCGCCCGATCGTCTCGCTCTCCGGGCGAAGGAGGCCCGCTATGATCGGCGGCTTCCCACCCGGACACTCCTATGGCACCGACGCTCAACCTGCTGCTGGACACCCACGATCTCGACGCAGCCGTCGCGTTCTATCGCGATCGACTGGGCTTCAAGCAGGTCGACGCGTCGACCTCCGCCGGTCCGGGTGCGACGCGGACCATCGCCTGTGACCGCTTCCCGAGCGTGACGATCACCTTCCGGGACTGCCTCCCGCGGCCGCCCATCGGTACCTGCCTCGGGTCGCTCGCCCGACTCACATTCGAGGTCCCTGATCCGGACGCGGTTGCCGCGGGGCTCAACACGTCGGAACGGCGTCCCGCCGAAGGACCGGCCGATCGGGTCACGGTCGCGGACCCCACGGGCTACCGCCTCGTGCTGGTCCGCTCCAGCTCGTGAGCCCTCCGCCCCGCGCCCCCCGCCGCTCCCGATGCCCGCTGACGCGAACCTCGTTGTTCTCCAGGCGTGTTGCGACATCGATTGTCGCGGCTTCACAGTGGGTGGTCTGGATAACTCGGATAACTGAAAGATGGACGCCTCAGGCGTCCCCAACGCCGGTCCGATTCAGGGGGCACCCCTGTTGAGCCGATGACCGTGTTATGCCTTTCGTCGGCTCCATCATCCCGCGGGGAGCGTTGCCGCCCGAGCGTCCGAACAAACGCAAGCCTGCAGACGAGGTCCGCCGCGCCGCCAAGGCAGAAGCGCAGGAGCGGTCCGAAGACGAAGCGGAACTCAGCTCGATCGCTGACCCCGAGCCGGTCCGCCCCGCCGTCCCGAGTCGCAACGTCGCGGATCCGGCTTCCGAAGAGTCGCACGACGATCGTCTCGAGCACGGCCTGGAAGACCCCCAGCAACGCACTCCACCACACCAGCCCCGACACATCGACGTTGAAGGCTGAGCGTGAGCCGCTGCGGCCTACGAACCGGGCTTACTGCTCGATCGGCTCCACCACGCGATTGGGCCCGCGCTGGATCGGGCGCGGCTCATCATCGGCGTAAGGCGAACCGGGCACCGCGGTGCCCGGCAACTCCGGCGCCGGCCGCAGCGCCATGTCCATCCGTCGAGCGTCCACGGGCGGGCAGGGCTGACGGTTATTGAGCGAACCGCCCCATCGGCCAGCCGGCATGACCTCCCACACGATCTCGTCGGGACGGAACTCGTTCGGGCCCGTGCCCTGGGAGAAGTTGTAGACGAGCTGCTGTCCGACCGGGATCTCCACGGTCCACGTGGCCTCACCGGTGCGCGTGTCGACCAGCGTCATGGTCTTAGGTCGCCAGGTCCGCGACTCCACGGTCTGCGGCCCGCCGGAGTATCGGGTGCCGCCCTCGTGGTAACACCCAGCGCCACCGGCGCACAGCAACGCGCCGAGCGCGAACGCCAAGCCAACTGTCAGCACCGTCTTCATCACGCTCATGGGTCGCATCCGGCCGGTCTCCCACGGGTCCCTGTGTCCTGCCCGGTCACGCCGAGCGATCAGTACCATACGCCCTGGCGCCCGACACCGTTCGGCATCGCCTGCTCATCGGTCCGGTGCGTCTGACACCTCCACTCTCCACCCACGATCACCTCCATGTCGGATCGCTCCATCGTCTACCGAATCGGTCACGGGTACGACCTGCACCGGCTCGAACCGCCGCCGCCGGCGGGCGCGGGGCGCCCGTTTGTGCTTGGCGGCATCGAGATCCCCCACGATCGGGGCCCTGTCGGGCACTCGGATGGCGACGCGCTGCTCCACGCGATCACCGACGCACTCCTCGGCGCGTTGGGCGAGCCGGACATCGGGGAACTCTTCCCGGACAGTGACCCCGCCTGGGACGGCACTCGTTCCGATCGGTTCCTGCTCGAGGCGTTGCAACGCCTGCGTGGGAGGGGCGGTTCGATCGAGAACCTCGACTGCACGGTCATCTGCGAGCGCCCCAAGCTCCGTGATCACAAGAAGGCGATGCGAGCCGCGTTGGCACAACTGCTTGAGATCGAGGAGTCACGGGTCAACGTCAAGGGCAAGACGCACGAGAAAGTGGACGCGGTGGGCGAAGGCCGGGCGATAGAGGTGCATGTGGTGGTGCTGGTTCGGGTGGGCGGCTGAGCCCTCTCGCGGATGACCGCTGAGCCCGGGTGGTACCAAACCGCTTTCGCTTCGTCACTCCGTCCCCCTATCTGAATCGCGCTCATCAGTCACCGGGCTCGCACCCGGTGCTCGCTGGCTATCTTGGCTTTGGGGCCTGGTGCGTGATTCAAAAAAAACACCCCCGACCGAAGTGGCCGGGGGTGCGTTATTTCAAGAAACAGCCCGTAAGTAACCTTTGCTGCACGTCGCCGTGCGGCTATCCGGCGTGCTCGTGAGAGCGTGCCGGGCGAGAACGTGTAGACGGGATCCGGCCGGACGTCTCCGTCCGCGAGGGGGGTTTGGTGATGCTCCCTCGTTGCACCGGTCTAAGTTATCCCTTAGAAAGGAGGTGATCCAGCCGCAGGTTCTCCTACGGCTACCTTGTTACGACTTAGTCCCAGTCACCGAGCTCACCGTAGGCACCCCTGAGATAGGGCGACTTCGGGCGCTCCCGGCTTCCATGACTTGACGGGCGGTGTGTACAAGGCTCAGGAACGTATTCACCGGAGCGTTCTGATCTCCGATTACTAGCGATTCCAGCTTCATGCAGTCGAGTTGCAGACTGCAATCCGAACTGAGGCATGCTTTTTGCGATTTGCTCCACCTCGCGGTCTTGCTTCGCATTGTACATGCCATTGTAGCACGTTTGCATCCCTGGGCGTAAGGGCCATGAGGACTTGACGTCA
>CAYTSW010000112.1:0-2023 GCA_964440605.1 uncultured Phycisphaeraceae bacterium
AGCTCGAGCCCGTCGTAGCCCATCTCCGCGATCCGCGGCGCGAGATCTCGGAGGGGGATGTCGGCCCACTGGCCGGTAAAGAGGGTGAGCGGTCGCGCGGTCGGTGGCATCGGCGGGCTCCGGGTGATCGGATCGGTGGCGTTGAATCTACCGCGCTTTGTTGGTGGTGCGTCGCCGCCGCTCTGGTATCGTGGCGCGATTGTGACGGAGGCTTCCACCACCGGCGAGCGCACGTCGACGCTGACCCTGCTGTCGGCGATGATGTTCCTCCAGTTCTTCCTCTGGGGCGCGTGGTTCGTGACGCTCGGCCCCTTCATGGGCGCGACTGGGTTCGGCGCGACGGACATCGGCAACGCCTACACCACCGCCCCCGTCGCCGCCATCCTCGCGCCGCTTTTCCTCGGCATGGTCGCCGACCGCTTCTTCGCAAGCGAGAAGGTGATGGGAGTTCTGCACCTCGCGGGCGGCGCCATCCTCTGTTTCGCTCCGATGGCGGCCGAGACGGGCAACGCGTGGCTCTTCGTGGGCGTGCTCTTCGCGCACATGCTCTGCTACATGCCGACGCTCGGGCTGAGCAACACGATCGCCTTCAACGCCATCTCGAACCCGGAGAAGAGCTTCCCGCTCGTGCGCGTGTGGGGGACGATCGGCTGGATCGTCGCGGGCTTTGTGGTGGGCATCCTCGCGAGCCGACTGACCGACACTTCGGGCATGACCGACGAAGCGGCCGAGTCGGCCCGCGCCGGCGTCGCGGCGTTCTTCTACGTCGCGGGCGGATCGGGCGTGCTGCTCGGGCTGCTCAGCTTCGTCCTGCCGCACACTCCCGCGCCGATGCGCGGCAAGCCCGTGAACATCGGGTCGGTGCTCGGGTTCGACGCGCTGCGCCTGATGAGCAAGCGGTCGTTCGCTGTCTTCATGGTCTGCTCGCTGCTGATCTGCATCCCGCTGGCGGCGTACTACCAGCAGGCGGCGAACTACGCGACGGACGCCGGCGTCTCGAACGTTCCGATCAAGATGACCTTCGGGCAGATGAGCGAGATCCTGTTCATGCTCGTCATGCCGCTGTTGTTCGTGCGCATGGGCGTCAAGTGGATGCTCGCGGTGGGGATGCTCGCCTGGGTGCTGCGGTACGGGCTCTTTGCGGGGGCGTGGAGCCTCGCCGATGAGCCGATCGTGGCGATGATCCTGCTGGGCATTGTGCTGCACGGCATCTGCTACGACTTCTTTTTCGTCGCCGGGCAGATTTACACGGAGCAGACCGCGCCCAAACAGATGCGCGCACAGGCGCAGGGCCTGCTCGTGCTCGTCACCCAGGGAGTGGGCATGCTTATCGGCAACCAGGTGTTTGCCCGCCTCGTCGCGGCGAACACGAGCGACACGCCCGGGGAGCAGGCAGGCGTTGCCTGGGACACCGTGTGGATGATCCCCGCCGGCTTCGCGTTCCTTGTGCTGGTGGTCTTCGTGCTGCTGTTCAAGGACGACCCGAACCCCGAAGCGCCCGAGAACGAATCGCTCGTCGACCCCGGGCCCGCGCCCGACATCGCAGGAGGAGCCACGACATGACGACCGACCGACCCGGCATGCAGCCGTCCCGCCGGCACTTCCTGAAACAGGCGGCGCTCGCCGCGGGCGCCGCGGGGCTGATGGGAGCCGCGACCTCGGCCCGGAGCGACCGGACGCCTCCCCACCCGCGAGGGCTGGGCACGGCTCCCACGCCACCCCGCGAGGGCGAGACGCTGCGCATCGCCGTGCTCGGGACGGGCGGCATGGGACGCGGGCACTGCCGCTCCATCGCGGGCTTCGCGGCAGAAGGCGAGCGGAACGTCGAGATCGTCGCCGTCTGCGACGTCAACGACCTGCACGCCGTCCAGGCGGTCGAGGACGTGACCAACGCCGGGCAGAAGCAAGCCCCCGACTCGTACCGTGACTACCGCGAAGTGCTACGACGCGACGACGTGCACGGCGTGCTCATCGCCTCGCCCGAGCACTGGCACGCCAAGATGGCGATCGACGCGGTGCACGC
>CAYTSW010000112.1:2123-9615 GCA_964440605.1 uncultured Phycisphaeraceae bacterium
ATGGAGAACCACGACCAGGTGAACCTGACGATCCAGTTCGAGGGCGAGCACACGATGATCGTCGCGGGCTCGACGTGCAACGAGGTGGGGCTCGAGAACCTGATCCGCGGGCACGAGGCGAACATCTACCTCAACAGCCGCCATTGCGAACTGCGTCCCACGCGACCGTACGTCGACCTGGTGGACCCGAAGCGGGTGGAGTGCCCGGACATCGGCAACGACCAGGACCAGATGCGCCTCGCCTGGCTCGACGCCATGCGTACGCGCGAGCAGCCGGACTCGACCGTCGACTTCGCGACGAAGGTGATGGTCGCCGTCGGCTTGGCGTCACGCTCGATCTGGGACGGTCACGCGTACCGCTTCGATCCCTCGTCCATGACCGCGACGCGTGTCTGACTCAGCCGTCGTCACGCACGCGACCCACGCGATGGGTTGCCGCTTCGAGTTCGTGCTCGCGGGCGGCCCCGAGTTATTCCTACGCGCCGCGGCGGAGGAGGCGATCGCGATCGTCGAAGAAGCCCACGCCCGCCTGACCCGCTTCGAGCCCGGATCCGTGGTGTGGCGGCTGAACAAGGGATCCGAGGAGATCCTCGATGCCGAGCTGCTCGAGCTCTTCGAGACGTGCGCAGACGTACGCGACGCGAGTGACGGGCTTTTCGACGTCGCGCGCTCCGGCGTGCTCATTGTGGACCGTGACCGCTCGGCGGTACGCGTCGATGGCGGCGGGGTGGATCTGGGCGCGATCGGCAAGGGGTACACGATCGATCTCGCGATCCGAGCGCTCCAGGACGCGGGTGTGCGCAACGCCTTCGTGCACGCGGGGCGGAGCAGCGCGCGCGCGATCGGGCGGCATGCCGACGGCAGCGCGTGGACCGTGCTGCTCGACGCGGGGGAGGCCGCCGGGCCGATACGAGTCGATCTGACCGACCGGGCGCTGAGCGTCTCGGGCGATCAACAGCAGGGCCCGCACCTCGTCGATCCCCGCACTGGAACGCCCGCACCGGACGGCGCATTCGGCGCGTGCGTGGGGTCCAGCGCGATGCGCTGCGACGCGTGGTCCACCGTGCTTGCGATCAGAGGGGCGCGGTCCGCGCGCACGCCCGGCGACATCGTCACCATCGTTCCGGGGGGCCAGAGTTGGCGCATCGAGCCGCACGGCTCGTGCATCGTGGAGGAGGCACCATCGTGTCCGAGTTCGACCGTCGTACGTTCCTGACCCGCACCTCCGGCCTCGCCGCGGGCCTGGCGCTCGCGCCGCTGCTGAGCGCCTCGATGGGCTCGCTACGCGCGCCGGTGCGCGTGGGCGTCGTCGGATGCGGACGTCAGGGGCGCGCGATCATCGCGGAGCTGTCCTCGTTCGAAGACGTGACACTGAGCGCGATCTGCGACATCGAACCCCGCCGCCTCAACGCGGGCAAGCGGCGCGCTCCCGGGGCCAAGACGTACGGCGAGCACGGGCAGATGCTCGATGCGGGCGGGCTCGACGCCGTCTTCGTCGCGACGCCGACGCACCTGCACAAGGACGTCGTGCGTGATGCCCTTGACGCGGGCGTGCACGTCTACTGCGAGGCGCCGCTGGCGCACACGCCCGAGGACGCCAAGGCGATCGCATCGGCCGCACGCGCGTCGGACAGGGTGGTGCAGGCGGGCTTCCAGGCGCGGGCGAACCCGGTGTACCAGCTCGCGCGCACGTTTTTCGTCTCCGACGCGGTACGCCGCCTCGTGTCGATGGAGGCCAACCGCAGCCGCAAGACGACGTGGCGCACCCCCGCGCGCGACCCGGACACGGAGCGCCGCCTGAACTGGCGCCTGGATCCGAGCGTTTCGACGGGGCTCGCGGGCGAGTGGGGCAGCCACCAGTTCGACGTCTTCCACTGGTACACCGGCAAGTATCCCGAGCGCGTGACCGGTTTCGGCTCCGTGCGTCTGCACGAGGATGGGCGCGAGATCGACGACACCATCTCCGCGACCCTCGCGTTCCCGGGTGGGGCGACGCTGACGTACAACGCGACCCTCGCCAACAGCTACGAAGGCATGCACGAGCTGTTCCGCGGGGAGAACGCCGCGATCAAGTTGGCGTGGAGCCACGGCTGGATGTTCAAGGAGTCCGATGCGCCGACCCAGGGCTGGGAGGTGTACGCCAACCGCCAGCAGTTCCACGACGACGAAGGCATCACGCTGATCGCCGGCGCGACGCAGCTCGCGGAACAGGGCAAGCTGGAGGAGGGCGTGGGGCTCGAGCACACGTCGCTCTGGTACGCGATCGCGTCGTTCCTGAAGTCGGTGACGGAGGGCGTGCCGGTCGTGTGCAGCGCGGACGAGGGGGCGAGGACGACGATCGTCGGCATCCGTGCGCACGAAGCGATCGCTCAGGGGCGAGCCGTCACGATCGACCCCGCGGAGCTGGGCTGACGCGTGGCCGTCCGACACGATCACCCGCTGCGCCTCCGCTCGCTGGGGCTCCTGGCCCGCCTCGGCGTCGCGGCGTTCGTGCTGGTCGCGATCGGCGGGGCGGCCGCCTCCGGGCTCTACCTGTACATGCACCACGAGGAACGCGACGAGCGACCGGGGCTCACGCTGGACGACGTCAAGGCGCATTACCACGGCATCGTCTCACCCGCGCCGCTGCTCGAGTCGCTCGAGTCGGGCCACCCCGAGGATCTGGCGGATCGCGATCGCGACATCCTCGTGAACTGGCTTCGGGGCGACGCCGGCGCGCTCAGCCAGCAGTACGACAGCCTCGACCTCGGCGCGGATGCGCCGGCGGAGATCATCGCGGTGAGCTGCCTGGCGTGTCACGCGCGCTCGTCGACCGGACCTGACGCCGCGCCCGGCATCCCGCTCGAGTACTGGGACGACGTCGAGGCGCTCTCGATTAGTCGCGACGTTCAGCCGGTACCGACGGACATCCTTGCCGCTTCGACGCACACGCACGCGCTGGGGATGGCGTCGATCGGGATCGCGATCGCGCTGCTCGGGCTGCTGACGAGTTGGCCGACGCGTCTCGTTGGGGCACTCGTCGGGCTTACGGGCGTGGGGCTCCTGGTCGATCTCTCAGGCTGGTGGATCACACGCGAAGTCGCGGAATACGCCGTCGTCGTCACGATCGGCGGAACGGTGTTCACGAGCGGGATGACGCTGATCGGGGTGCTGGTGCTGGCCGACCTGTGCATGCCACGCGGCAACCGACGCGCGGATCAGAGCTGAGCAAAGACGCGTTCGAGCAGGCGCTTGGTCGCGAGGATGCCCCGGTGCTCGCTCAGCGTGGACCCCTCGTATTCGATCCCGATCCAGCCGCGGTATCCGGCGTCGCGGACGATGCGCATCATGCGCAGGTAGTCCGTGGACGTCTCATCGCCGTTCTCGTCGAACGCGTGCGACTTGGCGCTGACTGCCTTGGCGAAGGGCATGAGCTGCTCGACGCCTGTGTAGCGGTCGTACCAAGCGTCGGGATCGTCCGAGCGGCTCCAGTCGAGGCAGAAGTTCCCGAAGTCGGGCAAGGAGCCGCAGTTGGGAAGGTTGACGCGTTCGAGCACGCCGGCGAGCCAAGCGCCGTCGGAGCTGAGCCCGCCGTGATTCTCGACGATGACGTTGAGATCGTGCCCGATCGCCAGGGTGGCGAGGCGGTGCAGCCCGTCGGCCGCGAGCTTCGACTGCTCCTCGCGCGTGCCGCTGCTGCCGGCGTTGACGCGGATGGAGTGGCACCCGAGCATCGCGGCGGCCTCGAGCCAGCGGACGTGCCCGTCGACGGCGTCGCCGCGCCGCGCCGGGTCGGGATGGCCAAGCTCGCCGATACCGTCGCACATGATGAGCAGGAACTCGACGCCCGCGTCGTCGGCACGCCGCTTGAGTTCGCGGAGCGTGGCGACGTCGCGCGGGCTGTCTTTGTAGAACGTGCTGACGAGTTCGACCGCGCCGATGTCGTAGCGATCGCGCGCGATTCGCGGGAAGTCGAGGGGGTCCAGCGTGCTCTCGAAGAGAGCGCGATGGAGCGACCACTGCGCCAGAGAGATGCGAAAACCGGCCTGGCGGGGACGAGACGCGGCAAGCGGGGCGATGGCACCGAGCGCGAGCGTGCCGAGAGCCGCGAGGCCAAACGTTCTGCGAGACAGGGGCGTTCCGCTCATGATCGGTGCAGGGTACCGCGCTCTTCGTCGATCACGCGCGCGGCGCGCAGCGCGTCGTCGAGGGTGACGGGGCAGGGCGAGCCATCGGTGATGGCGTGGATCAGGGCCTCGAGCTCGGCGCGGAAGCCGTCGCCCCGCGAAGACGCGACGGGCGTGGCCTCGTCGCCCTCGTACAACGTCAATGGCGGATCGCTGGCCGAGTCGTATTCCGCACCCGCACGCTCGAACTCGACGGTGCACCGCATCCGAAAACCAGCGCCGGGCTGGCGGTCCCACGCGGCCTCGGCGGTCACGTGGCTGGGGCCGCTATCGAAGGTGAATGAGCCAGTGACGTGCAGCTCGTTGCCGGTGGCGTGTACCAACGCGGGCGTGCCGAAGCAGTGCAGGAGAAAGTCCACGTCGTGAACGTGAAGATCGACGAGCGCGCCGCCGCTGCGCTCGATGTCGGCGTAGAAAGCGTCGTTCCACGTCGGTCTGGCGCCGAGGCGCTGGAACGTGGCGCTGCGCACAGAGCCGTGGGCTTCATCGCGGATCCAGCGCGCCATGTCGGTCCAGCCGGGCCAGAACCGCATCACGTGCGCCGGCATGCAATGCAGTGATGCGTGTATGGACGCGGCGTCACGCAGGCGCTCGACGTCCGAGGCGTGAAGCGCGACCGGCTTCTCGACGAGCACGTGCTTGCCCGCCTGGAGTGCGGCGATGCTCATGGTCACGTGGTGCGGCGTGGGCGTGGCGATGACGACGAGGTCCACCGCTTCGTTCGCGAGAAGTTCTCCGAAGGTGGGTTCGAGCTCGGGCATGCAGTCGTTGGGCCACGCGTCGCCCTCGTCCGGCGCGAGGTTGCCCGTGCCGCCCGAGCAACGCAGATTCTCGATGGTGCGCACGGAAGGCGAGCAGACCGCGACCAACTCGCAGGGAGCGCCGTCGCGTTGGAGATGGGCGGCGTTGAGCGCATGGCGGCGTCCGATGAAACCCAGGCCGACGACACCGATGCCGATGCGACTCATCGCGCCACCCCCGGGACCCAGAGCTCGACAAGGTCGATCGCGCGTCGCAGGTCGGCCAAGTGATTGTCGCCCGCTTCGCGTTCGGCGATGAGGTCGATGGCGCGTCCTGCCGACGCGAGGGTCTGAAGGAAAGCGGGCCAATCAACGGCCCCGGTCCCAACGACGACTTCGGTTCCCCACACGCCCGGGCGCATCGGCGGGAGCGCGTCCTTGATATGGACCTGCGCGACGTGAGGCAGCAGGAGGGCGAGGGCGTCGACGGGGTCGCCGCTGTTGTAGAGAAGCATGTTGGCGGGATCGAAGTTCACGCCGATGGTGGGTTCGTCGATCCGCTCGAGCATGGCGAGCGTCGAGGGGGCGGGCTCGTGTCCGGTTTCGAAAGCGATGGCGATGCCGCGCTCGGCGTAGATGTGCGCGACTGTGCGCAGGCGATCGACCATCCGCGGGCTCGGCTCGCCGTCCTCGTCTACGAACGCGCCCGCGTGCATGGTGACCAGCGGCAATCCGAGCTCTGCGGCGATGTCGGCGAGGCGGGGCGCACGCGCGAGATTCGTTTGCCAGGTGTTGTCTGGCGTGAAGCCGCCCGTTGCCCGAATGGTTGCGGGGCTCGTGTAGTCCTCGCCGAGCGGGGCGGCCATCCCGGAGATGAGCGTGAGCGAATGTTCCGCGCACGCGGTGCGCACGTCGTCGATTGTCCAACCCCCATCGACAACAGGGTCGAGGGCGAGTTGCACGTGCGAGACGTTGAGGTCGTGGCGCGTGGCTTGGGCCGTTGCGGCGGCGTCGTCCAGCGCGAGCGACCAGGAGCAAACGCCGAGGCGAGCGATCCGATTCGAGGACGTGTCAGGCACGCCAGACGGTACGGCAGGACGCGACGGGTCACAAGACCGTGATAGCGGCGCGTTATGGATGCCATAGCGCGTGATGCACCCATTCGGGCGGCTGCGGCGTCTATATTTTCTGTGCGGGCGCCGGCTCCACCGCGACCCCCGGGGCCCCTTCCACGCACTCGCCCACCGCCCGAGGAGGACCACCAATGATCACTCATGGCAAGCAGCAGGCCGGCGCCGTCTCGAAGTGCCCGTTTCGCGGCAACCGCGTGGGCGGCGTGATGGGATCATCGCCGCAGATCGACGACTGGTGGCCCAACCGGCTGAAGGTGGACCTGCTGCACCAGAACCCGCCGATCGCGAATCCGCTCCACGATGAGGACTACGCCGAGGCGTTCGAATCGCTCGATTTCGCGCAGCTCAAGGCGGACCTGCGGACGTTCATGACGGACAGCCAGTCGTGGTGGCCCGCGGACTACGGGCACTACGGGCCGCTGATGGTTCGGCTGGCGTGGCACGCGGCGGGGACGTACCGGATCGCCGACGGTCGCGGCGGGGCGGGGACGGGCATGCAGCGGTTTGCGCCGACGAACTCGTGGGACGACAACGGCAACCTCGACAAGGCGCGTCGCCTGCTCTGGCCGATCAAGCAGAAGTATGGGGCGTCGCTCTCCTGGGGCGATCTGATGATCCTCGCGGGCAACGTCGCGATGGAGTCGATGGGCTTCGAGACGTTCGGCTTCGGGGGCGGGCGCGTGGACACCTGGGAGCCCGATCGGGGCATCTACTTCGGCAGCGAGTTCTGGGACGGGACCGCGGTCGGCGAGCACACGCGCAAGAGCACCAATGGTGCGCACCCGGGCGAGATGGTCACGCGCACCAAGCGCTGGACGGGCGAGCCGGGCGATGCGGAGTACGACTTGGCCAATCCGCTCGCCGCCAGCTTCCAGGGCCTGATCTACGTGCACCCCGAAGGCCCGCGCCGCGACGGCGACCCGTACTCCTCGGCGATGGACATCCGCGAGACGTTCGCGCGCATGGCGATGAACGACGAGGAAACCGTCGCGCTGATCGCGGGTGGTCACGCCTTCGGCAAGAGCCACGGGATGGTCCCCGCCAGCAAGGTCGGGCCCGCGCCCGAGGGCGCGCCAATGTCCGCGATGGGCCTGGGTTGGCAGAACTCCGAGGGCACCGGCTTCGCGCAGTACGCGATGACGAGCGGTATCGAAGGCGCCTGGACGCCCAACCCCATCCAATGGGACAACGCGTACCTGGAGAACCTCTTCAAGTACGACTGGGAACTCACGAAGAGCCCCGCGGGGGGCGTGCAGTACAAGCCGGTGAACGCCGACGCGCCCAAGACGCCCGATGCGCACATCGAGGGTCAAGAGAACGAGCTGATGATGCTCGCGACGGACATCGCGCTGAAGGTCGACCCCGAGTACCGGCGCATCTGCGAGCGCTTCCTCGACGACTTCGACTACTTCTCCGACTGCTTCGCCCGCGCGTGGTACAAGCTCACGCACCG
>CAYTSW010000113.1:0-9424 GCA_964440605.1 uncultured Phycisphaeraceae bacterium
CTCACGCCAGCTCGGGGAACATCTGCTGTACCGTCCCGACGAGGTCCTTTACGTGGGCGATCGATTCGTCCATGAGCTTCTTCTCGTCGCCCTGGAGGTTGATCTCGATGACCTTTTCGACGCCGTCCTTGCCCAGCAGCGCCGGCACGCCGACGAAGTAGCCGCCGATGCCGTACTCCTTCTCGCAGTAGGCCGCGGAGGGGATGATGCGCTTCTTGTCCTTGATGATGGCCTCGCACATCTGGATGGTGCCCGACGCGGGGGCGTAGTAGGCGCTGGTGCCCATGAGCTTGACGACCTCGCCGCCGCCCATCTTGGCTCGTTCGACGCACTTCGTGATGACTTCCTCGGGCAGGAGTTCGGTAACGGGGATGCCGTGGACCGAGGTGAGGCGGGGCAGGGGGACCATGTCGTCGCCGTGCCCGCCCAGGAGGAGGGCCGCGACGTCTTCGACGGAGCAGCCGATCTTCTCGGCGACGAAGGTGCGGAAGCGGGCGACGTCGAGCGCGCCGGCCTGGCCCATGATGCGGTTGGTCGGGAAGCCGGTGGTCTTCCAAGCGGTGTAGACCATCGCGTCGAGCGGGTTGGCGACCACGACGACGATCGAGTTCGGCGCGTGCTGCTTCACCTGCTCCGACACGCTCTTGACGATCTTCACGTTCGTCTGGATCAGGTCATCACGGCTCATGCCCGGCTTGCGGGGCAGACCGGCGGTGATCACCACGATGTCCGAGTCGGCGATGTCGGCGTAGTCGGCGGTGCCGGTGATCGCCGAGTCGAAGCGCTCGATGGGCCCGCAGCAGAAGAGGTCGAGCGCCTTGCCCTTGGCGACGCCTTCCTTGTCGGGGATGTCCACGAGGACGATGTCGCCCAGCTCCTTGGCCGCCGCCCAGTGGGCGCACGTCGCTCCGACGTTTCCGGCTCCGATGATCGAGATCTTGGCACGACGCATGACGGCGACTCCTCTTCGTAGACCGGGGCGATGGGCGTTTCGCACCGCCGGGCCCACCCCGAGCGGCCCGCGGGGAATCACTGTACAGCCTCGCGCACGCGGCGCGCGAGGCGTGCGCACGAAAACGCCCCGCTCCTCCGCGGGGCGCTCTCGCCGACCGTCCGGCGGTCATGTCTCTCTCGTCGCTCAATCCTCCCCGGCTTGGACGTCCGACCTGCGCGTCAGTCTCGGCGTCGGCGCAGCAGCGCGGCACCGGCGATCGCGAGCACGCCCGCGGCTCCGGGCCCCGGGACGAGCCCCGTTGCGACAAACGTGCCGCTGATCTGCGCCCGCGCATCGGCGCTGAGGTCGAACCGCCAGCGGATGCCGACATCGCTCGCCACGCCCACGGGCGCAACCGAGCCGAAGTCCTCCGAGGGCAGGTCCGACACGAGCGGGAACGGCGCAACCACCTGACGCTCGCCGAGCACCATCTGCGCGACTGTCGCGCCATCGATGAGACTCGAGTACAGGGCTTCGCCGGCGGGCACCGACAGGCTCGCGGTACCGGGCTGGGTGGCGACGACGTTTGCGCTGACCGAGCCGGCGATAACGGTGGGCGCGAGCACCGCGGTCGCGGGCTGCGTCACCGTGATGTCGTAGCTCTCGGCGGCCCCGGTGGTGTTCGTGATTGTGAAGCTGTCCACGATGAACGAGGTCTCGGCCATCATCGCGGTGCCGCGGCCCGGCGCGTCGGTCTCGCCGTTGAACGCCACGACGCTCCAGTCAGCGGTCCAACTGCCGAGGTCGTCCGAGATGGACCCGGAGAACCGCACCGAGCCATCGGGCAGGGTTTCGATGGCGTCGGAGAGTTCCGTGGCGTCGCCCACGAACTGCCCGCCGGCCCAGGAGACGCCGAGCTGGAACGATGCCGTCTGGACGCCGCCGAAAGCGGTCCCACAGAGGGCGGCGGTGGCCGCCGCGCACGCGATGTGACGCATGATGTCTCTCTTCCCGAAATGTGACCCGGCGAACCGGGCGGTGACGTGTTCTCTGCAATCCTCTGGAGCGATGACGCTCCAGACACACCCTATCGCACGCCGACGGGTGCACAAGCGGTTCTCCTCAAACTCGCGAGACACGTCAGCTTTACCGATGAAATCGCACAAGCGTTGCGCTGAGCGTGTTGCAGGCGTCGGAGGAACGTCTCTCTGCGCCGCCGCTCCCCGCTATCGTCGACCCATGCCCGACACCACCCGGCACCCCGTCGCTCGTCGCCTCCAGCCCTTCGGCACCACGATCTTCGCCGAGATGACTCGGCTGGCGCAGGAGCACCAAGCCGTCAATCTGGGCCAAGGATTCCCCGATTTTGAGGGGCCTGATTGGGTGAAAGAGGCCGCGGCTCGGGCGCTGCGAGACGAGCACAATCAGTACGCCCCACCCGGCGGCGTCCCCGCCCTCACCCAAGCCCTGGCCCGGCGTTGGCGATCCATCACCGGTCAGGAACGCGATGCGGCGAGCGAGATCACCATCACCGCGGGGTGCACGGAGGCCCTCGCCGCGGCCATCCTGGGCCTGGTTAACCACGACGAGGAAGTCGTCCTCCTCGAGCCCTTCTACGACTCGTACCGCGCCGCGGTCGCGATGGCCGGCGCCACGCCGCGCTTCGTCACCCTCCGCTGGCCCGACTTCCGCCTCGACGAAGAGGCCCTGCGTCGAGCCTTCACGCCGCGCACGCGGGCGATCCTGCTCAACACGCCGCACAACCCGACGGGCCGCGTCTTCACCTGCGAGGAACTCCATCTCGTCGCCGACCTGTGCATCGAGCACGACGTGATCGCGATCGTCGACGAGGTGTACGAAGAGCTCATCTACGACGACACACCGTTCACCCGCCTGGCGACCCTCCCCGGCATGGCCGAGCGAACGCTCTCGCTCTCGTCGCTGGGCAAGATCTTCAACCTCACGGGCTGGAAGATCGGCTGGGCGATCGGCCCCGCGCCGCTCATGGCGGGGCTGCGCTCGGCGCACCAGTACCTGACGTTTTCCGTCGCAACGCCCCTTCAGCATGCCGCGGCCGCCGCGCTCGACGCACCCGGCAACTACTTCACGGACCTGCGCCGGACGCTGGCTTCTCGCCGGGACCGCCTCGCGCGCACGCTGCGCGAGGTCGGCTTCGAGACGAACATTCCCGAGGGCGGCTACTTCGTCCTCGCGCATCACGCGAGTTGGCCTCATGCTGACGAGCCCGACGACGTGGCCTTCTGCAAGCGCCTCATCGAGCGTGCGGGCGTCGTCGCCATCCCGCCCAGTTTCTTTTACGCCGAATCCGATGAAGGCCATGCGCTGGTACGCCTGGCCTTCTGCAAGAGCGACGCCGTTATGGAGCAAGCGTTGAGCCGGCTCTCGGGCCTCACGAACGGCGGGTGAGCCGGCGCACCATGACCACGAACGCGCCCACGCCGCAGAGCACGGCGGCGCCGGGCGAGGGGACGAAGAGGTAGGTCAGCGTCACTTCGCCCGAGGTTGAGAAGTCGGTCACGCGTCGGGCCAGCGCCGTGCCGGGAGCGAAGCCTTCGGGGTACGTCAACCGGTTGGCGCTGGAGAGTTCGACGACGACCTCGTCGGACTCTGTGACGCGTTCGTAGAGGTCGGGAAGGCCGCCGCCGGGCATGATCGGATGACTCGCGTCGATCGCGAGCGCGAGTGCCTCGAAGAAGAGCGCATCGGGCCCCGAGAACGCCACGCCGTCCGTTGCAGGGAGATCGAGCGGACCGGCGAAGATCGGCTCCCCCACGATGAAGAGCGAGCCGAAGGCCGTCGCGTGCCCGACGTCGATGACCACGTTGAGCACGGGCCCGAAGTCGATGACGACGTTGCCGGTTGGGGACGCGCTGCGGTTCTCGAGAGCCGCGTCGAGTCGGGCGGTGGCGTTGATGGCGAGCTCGACGCCGACGAGCTCGCGGCGGCCGTCATTGTTGTCGAAGGGCTCGAACGTCACGCGGTCGAGCCCGCCGCTGTCTCCCTGGAAAACTTCGCTGAAGGATCGGGTCTGCTCGATCGTCTCGGGCAGGATCATGCCGGCCAGAGCGGAGCACGCGCACGCGAGCACACCGGCGGCGACACCAAGGGCACGGATCATCTCAAGGCTCCAAGGGGAGTGGTGGGGGAGGGGCGGTGGACGCGCGACGGGCATCCGCCGAGCGATCGCAACCCCGGTGCCACTCGTCGCGCGGCGGCGTTGATGCCGGACCCTGGCGCCGAGCGCAAGAAAAACCCCGCGGCGAGGCTCGCCGCGGGGTCGTCTTTGCCAATCCGCAGGAATGGCTGCGCGTGGGGTGCGCGTGTGCATACGCAACCCCGTCGAGCTGCGATTACACGCGCAGCCCCCTGATACAGTCACTGAACATCACTGGATCACCTCCTTCGTTACGAGCCACACTCGCCAGACCCGGTGACGCGGCATCGGACGAGCAGGATCCCCCGCGGGCCGTCGCCCACGGCTCAACGCCCGGTCGCGGGTGAAACGACCGGTCGACGCGAGGCCCTCGCACCGCACACGCCGGGTTCGCCGACGCTGGGATACGAGGCACGCTCCCGCACCCCAAGTATCGACCCGGCTCGGGCCGAGTCAATAGTTTCGTGCGCGCGACCTGAACAAATCGCGCCCCCCGAACCGTGCCCAGCCGCGCCGCCTTGCCCGGCTTCGCGCCACCGCATCTCTCACCGCCGCGGCGGCTCTCGCCTCACTCCTCGAAGCCGTCGAACGCCCCCTTCTGGGCGGCGTCGTCGAGGTAGGTCTGGAACTCGGCGTGCTGGTACGAGATGAAGATGAACGCGTGCTCGAGCGTCAGCCACTCGATGTCCGAGGGGTCGGCTTCCAGGTCTTTGCGCAGCCGGTTCAGTTCCGCCAGCATCGTCTCGGCTTTCATGGATCGCTCCGGGGTCGCAGTGGGGGTTATGGGGGTATGGGATGCGGGGTGTGCGTGAAAGGCCCGATGCTACGCCCACGCACACGCCAACACCGGGCGCAAGCCCGGTGGAGCTCCGCCCGACCCACTCTGCCCCCTCTCGCCAACGTTGAACCCACCGGCGTGCAGGCATACACTCCGCCCCGCTCGGAAGGGGCCCCGCCCATTCCGATCAAGTGGGGCAGTAGCTCAACTGGGAGAGCGCCTCGGTCGCATCGAGGAGGTTGTGAGTTCGAGTCTCATCTGCTCCATTTGCCCCGCCGTCCCCGCATGGAAGCACCGCGACTCAGCCGGGCAAGGCTCGCGCGAATGGTCGCGTTGCCGAGCCGGCCGGGACTATCACGCGACGCTCGCGGGCCTGACACGCGTTAGGCTGCTTGCGTGCTCCGTCTCCACGATCTTCACAAGCGCTACGGCTCGCTCGCCGCGGTTGACGGCGTTTCGCTGCATGTCCGTCGGGGCGAGATCTTCGGCTTCCTCGGTCCCAACGGCGCCGGGAAGACCACGACGATCGCCATGGCCGTCGGGCTCCTCGAACCCGACTCAGGCTCCGTTGAGATCACCGTGCTGGGCTCGCCCCGCGATCCGCAGGTCCGGCGCCTCATCGGCCTGGCGCCGCAGTCGCTGGCGCTGTACGACGCCCTGTCGGCACGCGAGAACCTCGCCTTCTTCGGAAAGCTCTACGGCCTGTCGGGCAAACGCCTCGAAGAGCGTGTCGACGCGATGCTCGAGCTCGTCGGGCTCGCCGACCGGGCGAAGGACAACGTTTCGACCTTCTCGGGCGGCATGAAGCGCCGGCTCAACCTCGCCGTCGCCCTCGTGCACGAGCCGAAGCTGCTCCTGCTCGACGAGCCGACGGTGGGCGTCGACCCGCAATCGCGCAACGCGATCTTCGATCTTGTGCGCACGCTGCGCGAGCAGGGCATCACCGTCGTCTACACCACGCACTACATGGAGGAGGCGCAAAAGCTCTGCGATCGCGTCGCGATCATCGATCAGGGACGCGTGCTCGCCGAGGGCACGGTCGATGAGCTCATCGAGGCCCACGGCGGGGAGAGCCTGCTCTCGATACAGGCCGGCGAGAGCGTGCGCACGGTGACGGCTGCCGACCCGTTGCCCGAGATGGCCGCCGCCCTGCGTGACGAGGCGACGACGGGTCTGAAGCTGGAGCCGCCGGACCTGGAGCGCGTCTTCCTGAATCTCACCGGAAGGACACTGCGAGACTGATGCGCGCGATCTGGGCCATGGCGATCAAGGACCTCGTCGTCCTCATCCGCGACAAGGCGGGGTTTTTCTTCGTCTTCGTCTTCCCCGTGCTCTTTGGGATTCTCTTCGGGCTCATCATGAGCGCGCAGGGCGGGGGCAACGAGCCGCGCGGCGTCGGACTCGTCATCGTCGATCAGGACCAATCCGAGGCTTCGGCCCGGCTGATCGGCCTGCTCGAGAGCAACGAACGCGTGGCGATCACCACGATCGAAGAGTTTGAAGAGGCCCGAGCCCGCGTCGCCGCCGGCAACGCCGAGCCCGCGATGCTCGTGATCCCCGAGGCGTTCGGCGAGCGCGTCGAGGGGATGTTCTTCGACGGCACCGCTGAGATCGAGCTGATCATGGATCCCGCACGCGCCATGGAGCGCGGCGTGGTGCAGGGCGCGGTCACGAGCGCCGCCTACGCGGCGATGTTCGACTCGTTCACCGATCAGGAGACCGCCCGGCGCACGCTCGCTCGCGCCAAGCAATCGCTTGGGGACATCGAGGACCTCAACCCGGCCGACCGGCTGGTCTTCAGCACGTTTCTCAACGGCTTCGAGGGGCTCGTCAACCGCATGGACGAGCTCCCCGATGCGTCCTCTGCGTCGGACGGAAGCGAGGACTCGTCGCAGGACGAATCGGCGACGACGGCCGCCGGCCCGGCGTTCGAGCCGGTGCGCGTCGCGTTGACCAGCATCACCGACCTGGCTCCCGAGGGCGCCGAGACGTTGCCGAAGCGCAAGCGGGTCTCCGCGTTCGCGATCACCTTCCCTCAGGCGGTCGCGTGGGGCCTGCTGGGCTGCGTGATCGGTTTCGGCGCGTCGCTGGTGGAAGAACGCAAGCAGGGGACGATGAGGCGGCTCGCGTTGTCGCCGATGCGCCGTTCCGGCGTGCTCGCGGGCAAGGCGCTCGGCTCGCTCCTCGTCTGCACGTCGGCGCAGGTGGTGATCCTGCTCATCGGGGTCATCGCCTTCGGGGTGCGGCCCAACTCGTGGCCGCTGCTCGCGGTCGCGGTGATCAGCTCCTCGATCGGCTTCGTCGGGCTGGCGATGCTGCTCGCATCGCTCTTCAAGAGCCAGGCGGCGGCGGAGGGCGTGTCGCGCGCCGCGTTGATCCTGCTCGCGCTCGTCGGCGGCGCGGGCATCCCGCTGGCGTTCATGCCGGAGATCGTGCGGGAGTTCGCGTCGGTGAGCCCGTTCAAGTGGGCCATCATGGCCCTCGAAGGCGCCATCTGGCGCGACGCGGGGCTCGGCACTGTGCTCAGCTCCAGCGCGATCCTCGTTGTCGGCGGCGTCGTGTTCTTCACCATCGGGGCCGCCATGTTCCGCATGGAACGCTGACGGGCTTCGTCGGTATCGCCTCGCGCCACCCGGAATCTCCGACCGTCTTTCGGATGCTGTTTCCCCCTATCCTCCTCGACACCCTCGAACCCCAAGGAGCCGCTCTATGCGCATCACCCTCTGGATGACGGCGATCGCCGCCGCCTGTCTGGCTCTCGCCTCCGCCCACACCTCCGCCCAGAACGACGACGCGGACGCCTCGAGCGGGGAGCCCGAGTTCGTCTACGTCAAGCTCGATACGAGCAAGGGCGACATCGTGCTCGAGCTCGATAATCGCTTCGCGCCGATCAGCACACAGAACTTCGTGCGGTATGTCCGCGACGATCACTACGACGGAACGGTCTTCCATCGCGTCATCGAGGACTTCATGATCCAGGGGGGAGGCTTCACCGAAGACCTCGCCCAGAAGCCCACGCGCGACCCCATCGAGAACGAGTGGCAGAACTCGCTCTCCAACACCCGGGGCACGATCGCCATGGCCCGCACCCAGGCGCTCAACTCCGCGACCAGCCAGTTCTACATCAACACCGTCGACAACGACGGCTCCGTGCGCGTGAACCTCGACGCCAACCGCTACGCGGTCTTTGGCCGCGTCGTCGACGGCATGGAGGTGGTCGACGAGATCCGCGTTGTTGAGGTGAACAACGCGACGGCGGCCAACGGCATGCAGATGCAGAACGTGCCCGCCGAGGCGATCGTCATCGAAGAGGCCTCCGTCCTCGAAGGCGAAGCACGCCGGGAGATCATGGCGGAGCAGGCGGAGCGGCACGCCGAAGAGGCCGCCGAGCGCGACCGCATCGAACGCGAACGCCGCGAGGCCGAGCGGGCCCTCGAAGAGAAGAAGCGGCGGGACATGGAGCAGGCCAAGCAGCAGATCGCCGACCAGGGCCATGACATCTCCAAGGGCGAGTTGCTCGACTCGGGCATCTGGGTCCTCACCGTCGAAGAGGGCGCGGGCGAGACCCCCACGATGAACTCCAGCGTGACCGTCCACTACGTCGGCACGCTGCCCGACGGCACCGAGTTCGATTCCTCACGCGCTCGCGGCGAGCCCGCGACGTTCCCCATGCGTGGCGTGGTCCGCGGCTTCTCGGAGCCGATCTCCAACATGCGTGTCGGCGGGCGCACCTTCGTGGTTGTGCCCCCTGCGCTGGCCTACGGCGAAGCCGGCCGCCCGCCGGTCATCCCGCCCAACGCGACCCTCACTTTCGACATCGAGCTCATCGACGCAACGCAGACGGTTCCCGCCCGCTGAAGCCTGGCGTGAATCACAGAACACCGAGTGCGAGCTCGGTGATCCGAGGACGCCCGCCTTCTCAGGCGGGCGTTTGTCGTCTGGGAGAGCCGGACTCAGGCCGCGAAGCGCTGCCCGTCGCTGAGCGCGGCGTCGATGCCGGCGCGGAGGTCGTCCACCGCGAACAGGCGTGACACGACACCCATAATCCCGAGGTCGGCAGCGATGAGCGATTCGTCCAGCGAGGTGCCTTGGCCGAGCACGATCATCGGAGCCGGGACGCCCGCGGCTCGCAGGCAGCGAGCCGCGTCGGTCGCGTGCATGCCGGGCACGGCATACCCGCACACGATCACGTCCGGGGCGTCGGCGATCGCTCGATCCAGGCCCGACGCGGCATCCGTCACGATCGTGAGCCGGTGATGACCCTCACGTCCCAACGCGAGTTGCACGGCGCTGCGGGCGAGGGGCGAATCGTCGATCAGGAGGATGTGGGCCATGGTTCGTCACCTTGACAGGTCGGCGTGAAGCCCAGTGGCGGGCGGGCATGAGCGAGTCTTCACAGCGGCCGTTGTGTTGTTCGTAAGCCAGATCACCAGCTTGCGGCACGCTCGATCGACCGTGAGACAATGCCACGGCGGCGAGCGTTGTTCGTCGCAGCCGGAGATCGGAAGAGCGTCGTGTAGGGAAAGAGTGTAGATCT
>CAYTSW010000114.1:0-2253 GCA_964440605.1 uncultured Phycisphaeraceae bacterium
TCTAGTAATCTGCTTTTCGATCACCATGCTCATCCTCGATCCACACCTCGTGCGCGCTTCATACCGGGAGCGTTGCCGTCTTGGTGATCGGCGCACGCTGCGCGAGAAGCTCACCGATCCGAGTTCCGCCCGATTGTCTGCGAAAGAGGAGTAGTTCGAGCGTCGAGCCGTGGAGGCCTACCGGTCGCCCCGGACGAGCTTGGCGTCGCGGGCGGGGGCTTTCATCGCCGTGCGGGCGGCTTCGAGGGAGGCGGCGTCTTTGGCATAGAGGTAGTGCAGGGCGCCGTCGCACTTCCAGACGACGAGTCGGCCGTCGCTCGTGTCGCAGTCGGCGGTGAAGCAGTGCTCCTGGCACATGCCCTCGACGCGCTCGCCCGTCTCCTGGATGAAGAGGCTCAGGGTGCTGCGGGACTCGTTGGCGGGGCGGTAGATGAGGTGGACCGAGCGGCCCTCGCCGGGGATGGCGCAGGGGCCGAGGCCGGCGAAGGTGAAGCCGGCGTCTTCGAGGCGCTCGAGCTTGCCGCGCAGGTCTTCGGGGACGAAGGAGAGATAGTCGTCGACGTGTTCGACGGCTTCGTCGATGGTGCGCAAAGAGAACTTGCGCTCGTAGTACGCGCCGAAGTCGGAGCAGGACTCGTGAGCGCGGGTGACGTAGCTGGAGACCGCGGCGGCTTCCCGGATGGTGAACGGGGAATCGGGGGCGGGGCCCGTGGCGCGGTTGATGCCCGCGACGACCAGCGTGACGGCCAAGGCGATGGCGGCTGCGGCGGCGAGCCACTGCGGAGCGGAGCGCGCCCAGAACGACCGATCGCGTGTGTCCCCCATCGCGGGTCGCAGGACGCCTTCGTCACCCGCGCCCGCGACGGTGACACTCGCGGCACTCGCGTCGGCCTCGGCCCGCATGGCGGTCAGCAGGCGTTCACGCAATCCGTCCGGTGCGGCGTCGGCACCCATGACGCGGTTCACCGACTCTCGCAGGCCCTGCTCGAAGGCGATGCGGGCCTGATCGCCGGCTTGGTCCGCGGACTCGTCCGAAACGGGCGGGTCGTCCGGGAACTCGCCGTCGGCCCGGGCGCGCAGTCGCGTGGATCGGGGCCAATCGCCGGGAGAGTTATACGGAAACTGTTCGGTCATGCACACACCGGATTGTTGAAGTGCGACGGGAAAGGCTGTGCGTTCACCGACTCCAACCCCTTTCCGCGGCCATTTCTTCCAGGGCGTCGGCCAAAACCTTACGCGCGCGGTGCAACCGGCTCATGATCGTCCCGATCGGCACGTCAAGCACGGCGGCGATTTCTCGGTACTTCATCCCCTCGACCCCCCAGAGCAGGAGCACCTCGCGGTGTTCGGGGCTCAGCTCTTCGATGGCGTGCTTGATGCGCTCGTCGACGTGGTCCCAGTCGAGCGATCGCAGATCCCACGCGGGCGGTGCGTCGTCCGGGAGCCCTTCGCGCTGGTCGGCCTCGAAGAACTCCTCGACGGCGGTCGGCCCGCGGCTCTCGCGTTTGACGCGGCTGTAGAAGGTGTGGTGCAGGATGGTAAAGAGCCACGAGCGCATTCCGCCGCCCTTTTCCTCGAAGCGTTCGCTGGAGCGGATGGCCTTGAGGTAGGTCTCCTGGACGAGGTCCTGGGCCTCGTCGGGGTGGCGCGAGAGCTGAAGCGCCATGCGGTAGACGGCGTCCATGTGCTCGAGGGCGAGTTGTTCAAACTGGCTGCGTTCCAAGCAGGGCTCCGTGGCGTCATCGCAGCGCGACCTGTACCGGAAGGCCGGTACCGTACCAGCAACCGCCTGGTTGTGGTGCGGAGGAGATCGGCGCTCCAGAGGTGTGGGGTCGGCGTCCTTTCCCTGCGGCACTGACCCAGCGAAGTCGGGGGCAATGGCACCCGAGTGCCGCTGTCACTCGTCGTTGCCGCGGGCGCGGCGTTTGGCGGCGAGCAGTCCGCTCATGGTGTCTTTCTCCTCGGACTTCTCCTCGGGCTTGGACGGCGGCTGATCGGGACGCTTGTCGGGGGCGCCGTCGCGGCCCGGGCCTTTGAGCTGGTCGAGCATTTTGGCGCGCATGGCCCGGCGTCGCTCGTCGCGTTCGGCGGCTTCGCGCCGGGCCTTGGCGAGCTGCTCGGTGCTGGCGCCGGCGGCCTGCTGTTCGGACGATGTGGCGGTCGTTCGGCGGGAGTGGGGGGGGGGGGGGTCGCGGGGGTTGTTTTGGGTTGGGTTTGGCTGGTTGCGGGCGGGGCGGCCGGGTGTTTCGTCGG
>CAYTSW010000114.1:2263-9266 GCA_964440605.1 uncultured Phycisphaeraceae bacterium
GGAAGCGAAGGGGGGCGCGTTCGCGGGGTTGGTTCGGATCGGGCTTGGGCTGCTGGCGCGCGGAGCCGGTGGTCTTGAGCTGGCCGACGGTCGCGGCGACCTGGCCCGAGCGGGAGCGGACGGCGGAGGCGGCGGACTCGCGGACTTCGGCGACGAGTTCGCGGGTGAGCAGGCGGTCCCAGGCGATGCGGCGGGTGCCGACATCGAGCGCGAAGACGAAGAGGGCCCAGGCGGTGAGCAGGGGCCAGAGCGGGGTCGCGGCGCGGGTGGGTTCGAGGTCGCGCCGGTCGAAGAGTTCGCGGGCGTCGGGGCTGGCGAGGCTGAGGAGGCGCCCGCCCGAGGCATCGGCGATGGCCTGGAGCGTGCCGATGTTGGAGCGCAGGCGTGCGAGTTCGGGGCCGACGGCTCGGGAGGCGCCGCCGGTGAGCCCGGCGAGGCTGCGGCCGCCGCGCATGGGTTGGAGGGTGACGACGTAGTTGCCCTGGAGTTGGGCGTCGGTGCGTGTTTCGTAGACGCCGGGGCCGACCTGGTTGAGGCGGATGTCGCGAGTGGAGTTGTCGGGGAGGTAGAGGGTGCCGGGGATGGTGAGGAGGTCGATGGGGTCGCCCTGCTGGTCGAAGGCGTCGACGCGGACGATGAGTTCGTCGCCCTCGACCTCGGTGGTGAGTTCGTAGCCGGTGTCTTCGGAGGAGCGTGCGATGGTGCGTGTGAGCTGGGTCCAGAGGCGCCCGAAGCCGGGCCAACCCTGGACCCAGTCGCGCGCCCAGCCTTCGGCCTCGGCGTCGGAGGTGAAGGCGGCGACCTGCCCTCGGCCGACGAACCAGTGGGCGAGCAGGGGCTCGTCCTCGCCCGTGACCATGGCGGTGGTGACGAGGGGATCGTCGCGTTGCTGCGAGAGCACGAGGCCGCGGAGCGGGGGCATGCTCCGCGTGTCGAGCCCCGCGATGACGGGGGAGCCGGTGCGGAGGACGACGGGATCGACGCGGCCCTGGCGGATGAGGGGCTGGCGGATGACGCGGATCTCTTTGAGGAAGATGCGCGGGAGGGTTTCGGGGTCGATGACCTGGTAGGGCACGCCGCCGCTGGCGGTGGCGAGAACGGGCAGGGCGTCCTGATCGGCGGCGTCGCCGACGGCGATGGTGGAGACGGTGATGCCTTCGTCGGCGAGCTGTTGGCCGAGTTGGAGGTTGCGTTGGGCGGTGGCGCCGGCGGACATGCCGTCGGTGAGGACGATCATGTGCTTGATGTTGGCGTCGGCCTGTCGGAGGGCGGAGGCGGCGGCGTCGATGGCGGGGTACATGTTGGTCCCGCCACCGGGCGTGATGCTGCGGACGCGTTGGGCGGTGACGTCGGGCTCGGTGTTGCGCGCGATCGGCTGGACGATCTGGAAGGTGGAGTTGAAGGAGACGACCATGACGAGGTCGGTGGTGTCGAGGGTGGTGATGGCCAGAGCGGCGGCTTCGTTGGCGATCTCCTGCTGGGTGCGCGCGCCGCCCAGGACGTTGCGCGACATCGAGCCGCTGGAGTCGAGGACGAAGGCGATGGCGGCGGAGGGGGTGATGATCTGCTCGGGCAGGTCGAGGATGACGGGGAGGATGGGCTCGAGGGGCGAGCCGTTCCAGAGCCCGGCGCCGAAGGAGTCGTCGCCGCCGACCATGATGAGCCCGCCTCCGAGAGTCTGGACGTAGTCGACGAGGTTGCGTTGGACGATCTCGTTGACGTCGGGGCGGCCGACGTTGTCGAGGATGATCAGCTCGTGTTGCTGGAGTTGGAGGAGGTTGGTGGACAGGTCGGTCGGCGACTTGATGTCGACGCGTGAGCCGGCGTCGCGCAGGACGCGCACGAGGGCGGAGCGATCGGCGTCGCCGCGCCCGTCGACGAGCAGGACGGAGCCTTCCCCGGGCGAGACAGTGAAGGCCTCGGCGCGGTTGTTGGCGACGATGCCGTCGTCGGTGGGGTCGTCGGGGGTGAAGATTGGCGTGAAGGCATGGAGCTTGCGGTCGGAAAGGGGGACCTCGACGGGGATGACGGTGCGGCCCTCGCGCAGCGCGACACGCCGGCTCATGCCGGGATCGCGGCCGTTGATGTCGATCGCGCGGTCGTTGTAGACGAGGTCGAGCGTGCCGGTGGTTGCGTGGGTGGAGCGCAGGACGACGCGGACGACGGCGGCGGACTCCTTCTGCGCGCGGGGCGGGGCGTCGACGCGCTCGATCATCACCTCGTTGCGCACGCGGTAGGTGATGGGGACGACGTCGATCTGGGCGCCGGTGCTGGCGGCGAGCTCGCGCGCGGTGGCGGCGGCGTCGCCTCGGGTCTCGTTGCCGTCGGAGATGAGGACGACGCGACGGGCGGCGTCGGGCGGGAAGAGGGCTTCGGCGAACTCGAGGGCGCCGGCGATGTCCGAGCCGTCGGTCATCTGATAGTCGATCCCGCGTTCGCCGATGGTGACGGGGCGCGGGGTGGCGACGGCGATGGCCGAGCCGTCGAAGACCACGACGCCGAGGAGGTCTTCATCGGTGCGGTCTTTATCGACGCCCTCGAGCCACGCGCGGACGGCCTCGGCCCAGCTCAGATCGTTGCCGTCGGCGTCGGTCCCGAACTCCCCGAAGGCGTCGCCGAAGGTGCGCACGGACTCGGAGACGTCGACGACGGCGACGACGGCGAGGCGCTGCGTTTCGCGCACCGCCGACGCGCCGGCGAGGATCATCGCCAGCAGGAGGAGCAGCGCGGCGCGGGCGGCGACGGCGGTCCAACGCCGGGCGACGCTCATGCCGTGGAGCCAGCGCAGGCCGGTCCACGCGACGGGGATCGCGAGCAGGACGAGCAGGAGGAGCTCGGGTTGGGCGAAGGTGAGGCCCATCGGGAGATGGTAGGGGTGGGCGTGTTGCGGGTTGATGGGAGGAAGCGGTTCGCAGGGGCGCGGAGGGGGCAGAAGACGCGGAGGGGGAAAGCGGTGGGATCAGGCGGATGGTTCACTCTGGCCGTGCGCGCGTTTCGACGTGGTTGCGCGCTTGCTGGTCGAGGCAAGGGGCGACTGGTGCTCGAAGCCGTCGGGGGCGGCGTCGAAGATGAACTCGTGGTAGAGGCTGAGCCAGGCTGCGAGGACGCTGGCGGGGGTGAGCCGCCTGGCCTTCATCCGGTAGCGTGGGCGGAAGATAGCTTCTTCGGTCGGGCTGTTGCTTGTCGGCTGAGTCATGGCGTGCCTTACCGCGATGGCTCCGCTCACCCGCGCGAGGCGACTTCGAGCTGGTGGCGGGCGAGGTCGCGGTAGAGGGTGCAGCGGTCGAGCAGGTCGGCGTGGGCGCCGACGTCGACGATGCGGCCGGCGTCCATCACCACGATGCGGTCGGCGTGCACCACTGTGCTCAGGCGGTGCGCGACGACGAGGCACGTGCGCCCCTTGGCGAAGCCCTGCACCGCTTCGGTGATCTTCGCCTCGCTCTCGGCGTCGATCATGCTGGTGGCCTCGTCCATGATGAGGATGCGCGGCTGGCGCGCAATCGCCCGCGCGATCGAGAGGCGTTGACGTTGTCCGCCCGACAGACCTGCGCCGGCATCGCCGAGCATGGTGTCGTAGGCGTCGGGCAGTTCTTGGATGAAGTCGTGGGCGCGGGCGGCTTGGGCGGCGTGGATGATGTGATCGCGCGGGGGGTCGTCGAGGCCGTAGGCGATGTTGTCGAAGACCGAGCCGCGGAAGAGGACGGTTTCCTGCGTGACGACGGCCATCTGTTCGCGGAGGGAGGCGAGGTCGACGGTGGCGACGTCGGTGTCGTCGATGCGGACTTCGCCTTGGGCGGGATCGAAGAGGCGTGGGACGAGGCCGAGGAGAGTGGTCTTTCCGGAGCCGTTCGGGCCGACGAAGGCGACGGTCTCGCCGAAGTTGATTTCGAGGGAGACGTCGTCGAGGGCGGGGCGGTCGGCGTGGTCGTAGGAGAAGGCGACGTGGTCGAAGGTGATGGATCGTTCGTGGGGCGGGAGTTCGGGGCGGCCCCTGCCGAGCCACGCGTCTTCGGTGGGCTTGTCGATGAGTTGTGCGATGCGTTGGCCGGCGGCCTCGGCGACCTGGAGGTCCTGAACGATGGCGTTGAGGGGTTTGAGCGACTGGCCCGCGATGGCGAGCGAGCCGAGGGCGACGATGAAGTTCTCGACTTCGAGTTGCCCGTCGATGATGGCTTTGACGGCGATGAGCGCGAGGGTGCCGAGGGCGCTGATGGCGATGAGCTCGGTGAGCGGACCGGTGAGGGCGCGGGCGGTGCGGGCTTTGAGTTGTTGTCTGAGGACTTCCTCGTTGCGGTGCGTGAAGCGCTCGACTTCGACGGCTTCGGTGTGGTGGACCTTGACGACGCGCAGGCCGCTGAGCGCTTCGGAGGCGACGCCGAGGAGGCGGCCCTGTCCGCGCATGGCGGCCTTGGAGGCGCGGCGGATGCGCTTGGCGAGCTTGCGGATGACGAGGAAGAGCAGCGGGGCGACGGCGAGGGTGATGAGCGAGAGGCGCCACTCGATGATGAAGGCGGCGGCGAGGGCGAAGGCGCCCTTGGTGGTTTGCGCGATGGCCTTGTTGGTGACCGCCTGGAAGCCGCGGCCCAGGGCGTTGGTGTCGGAGATGACGCGCGAGAGCAGGTCGGAGCCGTGGCCTTTGGCGGCGATGACGAGCGGCAGGCGCATGAGGCGGTCAAAGGCGTGGACGCGGATGTCGGCAACGGTGCGCAGGGAGACGGTGATGGAGAGGTACGCGTGGAAGAAGTTGGCCGCGGCGCCGATGAGCGTGAGGACGCCCAGCGCGACGACGGCGACGAGGACGGACTGGAAGCGGTCGTCGGGGAGGGCTGCGATCCACTGGTCGGGGATGATGCCGGCGAGCTTGGCGTCGATCTCGCGGACCTCGGCGGCCATGGAGCCTTCGTCGCGCACGATGACGTTGAGGATAGGTGCTAATGCGACGAGACCCGCGCCCAGACCGCCCGCGGAGATGAAAGCCAGCACCACCGCGACCGACAGCTTGGCGCGGTAGCGCAGGAGCGGCTTGAGGAATCGACGGAAGTGACGCATGCGTGGTTGGAGTGTGGCAGGTTTGGGGGGCTGGGTCTACGTCGAGGGGTACGCAGAGGCGCAGAGGGGACGGAGGTTGCAGAGCAGAGACTGAGTGAGGGGGTGCCCGGCTACTGCGCAGCAGAAGCCGGGAAATGGTGCGTGTGAGAGGCTCACCGCCGGGTTCCGCTTCGCGGTTTCCGGGCACCCGAACGGGTGTACGCACCCGGATGGGGCGTCCCGCTGGGTCGCTGTCACGAACACGCTTCGAGTCAGCGGCATAGGGTTTCAGACAACATATCAATGGGTGAACAGCGACCGCAAAACGCCGTATGGAACCTGCTTGATCCGTTTTCCAGTGATGAGCTCGTCTTCGTGATTGATGTTAGATCCCCCAGTTCTCGTTCCGGCGGTCTGCGTCTCGCCACGGCGATCCCCGCCCCGCCGGTGTTCGGCGTCGCGCTCGCGATACCACTCATGTATCGAAGGAGCCGAACATGAAATCGCTTCTGATCGGAGTTGTTAGCCTTGCGCTACTCGCGCCCGCGGTGTATGCCGACCCGCACGTCGCGTGTTGAGGCGCAAGCGAGGGCCGGCGCTTGGTCACGCGGACTGCCAGTGCAGGGTCAACGAATGGTCGGGCGTGGGGTGAGGAGGGTGGCAAGGTCGCCGAAGTACGTCGGGTAGGTCTTGGCGACGCAGGCGGGGTCGTTGATGTGGACGCCGGGGCGGCGGAGGGCGAGCAAGGCGAGGCTCATCGCCATGCGGTGGTCGTCGTACGTGTCGAAGGTGACCGGGTCGCTCTTCATCGTCGTTGGTGGTGTGATGCGGATGCCTTCGTCGGCGCCGTTGTCGTGCGCGAAGACTTCGATGTGCGCGCCGATTTTGGTGAGTTCGTTGTACATCGCGGCGATGCGGTCGGTCTCTTTGACGCGGAGCGTGCGCAGGCCGCGAATTTCGGTGACGCCTTCGGCGCAGACGGCGGCGACGGCGAGGGACATCGCGGTGTCGGGCATGAGTTCGAGGTCGCAGTCGATGGCGCGCAGGCGGTCGGGGCCGGTGACGTTGATGGCGGCGGCGGTGCGCTCGACGGTGGCGCCCATGCGCTCGAGAAGATCGACGTAGTGCGTGTCGCCCTGGAGAGAGTCGGCGCTCAGCGCAGGCACGGTGATGCGCAGGCCGGGTGTGATGGCGGCGGCGGTCCAGGGGTAGGTCGCTCCCGAGGCGTCGGGCTCGACGTCGTAGGTGAACGCGCGCAGCGAGCCGGGGCCGACGTGGACGGATTCGAGTGGTTCGCCGACGGTCGTGACATCGCGTGCGCCGAGGCGGTGGAGAAGGCGGGCGGTCATGCTCACGTAGGAGGGGCTGGTGGGCGGCTGGGTGTAGCGGATAGTGATGCCGCGCTCGGTCCACGGGGCGATGAGCATGAGGGCCGAGACGTATTGGGAGCTGAGCGTGGTGGGAACATCGAGGTCGCCGCCGACGAGGCGCGTGGGGTGGATGCGCAGAGGGACGAAGCCGGGCCGCTCGAGTTCGTCGATGGTGACTCCGAGCGTGCGGAGGAGGCCGATGAGTTCACCGATGGGTCGCTCGCGCATGCGTTTGTTGCCGTCGATGATGACGGGCGTGTCGGCGAGGGTGGCGGCGGCGGTGAGGAAGCGTGTGGCGGTGCCGGCGTTGTTGAGGAAGAGGGTGGTGTCGTGACTCGGCGCGTGCAGTCGCCCACCCACTCCCTGCACGTGGAGCTCGTTGTTGGCAAGGTCGATGCTCACGCCGAGGGTGCGCAGGGCGGCGAACATGCGCTGGGCGTCGTCGGCGTCGGTCAGTGGGCTGTGAAGGGTGGAGCGGCCTTCGGCGAGGGCGGCGAGGAGCAGCGCGCGGTTGGTGAGGCTCTTGGAGCCGGGCGGGCGGATGGTGGCGCTGGCAGGCGCGGATTGATCGCGCAGCGGGAGGTGAAGCGGGTCGGGGAGTTGGT
>CAYTSW010000115.1:0-8988 GCA_964440605.1 uncultured Phycisphaeraceae bacterium
TCAGGCCCTCTCCGTCCCCGTGTACATCCTCTTCTTTGCCGTCGCGGGGACAAAGTTCGATCCCAAGCTGATGGGCGAGGTGTGGTACTACGTTCTTGCTCTTGTCGCGCTGCGCACCCTCTCGATCTGGACCGGCACGAAGATCGGCGTCAAGCTTTCGGGGATGGAGCCCCCCGCTTCCAAGTGGATCTGGACCGCGTTTGTCCCGCAGGCCGGCATCTCGCTGGCGCTGGCGGTGATCGTCGCCGACCAGTTCGAGGGGCTGGGCTTCTCCGACAAGGTCTACGCGATCCTCCTCTCGGCGATCGCGATCCACGAACTCGCCGGGCCAATCCTCTTCAAGCTTGGCCTCAAGCGCGCGGGCGAGGTCCTCCCCAGCGCGGGCGGTCGCTGACGACAAGCGCGAACATTTCCCGCCTGTCACTGAACCCCCACTACGTTTCTGGCCGTTATGAGCAGCGCATCCCGGGGCACCCGCGGCGCGGGCTCGTAGCGGTATACTCGCCCGCTTCACGCCGACCGCCCGCGGCTCCCCCCGATTCCAGCGCACCCGTTCAGTGGGCCGAGACATGTCCTCACCGCTATCTGACCTCTCTCCAATCTCCTGCGTTTTTATCGGACATTCCCGCGCCTCGATTTCTGTTGAGGACGTCGCGGCGTGATCGCCACCTCTCTTGTCATTCTGCTCGGACTCGCGATCGTCGCGCCGCCGCTCCATCGGCTGGCGCCCCGCTTCGCGGGGCTGTTCTTTGCCGCTGTCCTCGCGGGTCTCGGGGTGATGTACGCGACGCTGGTCTCCGGATTCGCGGGCGGTGAAACGCGGGCCGAGTCCTGGCAGTGGGTCACGCAGCTCGACGTCGCGCTCACCTTCCGCCTCGACGGTCTGGCGCTGACCTTTGCGCTGCTCATCTGCTTCGTGGGCGCGATCGTGCTGCTGTATACCAGCTCATATCTGCGCGGCCACCCGCGCCTCGGCGGCTTCTACGCCACCCTGATCGCCTTCATGGTCTCCATGCTGGGGCTGGTCGTCGCCGACAACGTCTTTCTTGTCTTCGTGTTCTGGGAGCTCACGAGCATCACGTCGTTCCTGCTCATCGGCTTCGAGCACGAGCGCGCGTCGGCCCGTCGTGCGGCACTCCAGGCCCTGCTCGTCACGGGCCTGGGCGGGCTCGTGCTGCTTGCGGGGCTGGTGATGCTGGGCCTCTCCGCGGGCACGTTCAACATCAGCGAGATCGACGCCGCGACGGTCACGGGCGGCCCGTATTACGCCGCCATCGTCGTGCTCGTGCTGATCGGTTGCTTCTCGAAGAGCGCCATCGTGCCCTTCCACTTCTGGCTCCCCAACGCCATGGAGGCGCCGTCACCCGTCTCAGCCTTGCTCCACTCCTCCACCATGGTCAAGGCGGGCGTCTACCTCGTCGCTCGCCTCCATCCGACGCTCGGCGGCTCGCCGCTCTGGGACGACGTGCTCATCCTCTTCGGCGGCGTCACCATGCTCATCGCCGCCTTCCTCGCCACGAGGGGGACCAAGCTCAAGAGCATCCTCGCCTACTCGACGGTGAGCTCGCTCGGTGTGCTGATGATGCTTATCGGCATGGGCGCGTCGAAGGCGGCGGCGACCTACCTCATCGCCCACGCCATGTTCAAGGGTTGCCTCTTCCTCGTTGCGGGCTCGATCACCCACGCCACGGGGGAGAAGAACCCCGAGAAGCTCGGCAACCTGTTCAAGCACCTGCCGCTCGTTTCGACCGCCGGAATCCTGGGCGCGCTGTCGCTCGCGGGCATGTTCCCCTTCGCCGGCTTCGTCGGGAAAGAGCTGCTCATCAAGGCGGGGCTTGGTCATCCGGAGTACGCGACAGCCGCGACCATCGTCATCGTCGTCGCCGCGGTCCTGACGGTTGTGGCGGCGTGCATGGTCGGCATCAAGCCGCTCTTCGGGAAGGAGCCCGAAGGCATGCACGTCCACCATCCCGCCGACTGGAGGCAGTGGCTCGGGCCCATGCTCCTCGCGCTGGGCGGTCTCGTCGCGGGACTCGCACCCGCCGCCTTCGCCAGACCTCTTGTAGCGGCCACCGTCATTTCCATCGACGGCGCACCCTACGACGGCGCCTTGAAGCTCTTCTTCCTCGACCTGCTGTGGCCGCCGACCCTCGCGACGTGGCTGAGCATCATCGCGCTGATCCTCGGCGCGGGCCTCTACGCCGCCCGCCGCCTGTACCGCCGCATCACCACCGCGCCCCGACCCGTCCAGAGCCTCAACGCGGACAACCTCTACGACCTGTTTCTCGCCGGTTTCGCCGCCTTCGCCGAGCAGACGACGCGCGTGATCCAGAACGGGCACCTTCACTCATATGTCCGGACGATCCTGCTGGCGATCATCGGCATCTCCATCGCCGCCACCCTGCGCGCGGACGCTCTGGGCGAGGTGACCCGCTCCATCTTCGTGATGGATGCGCTGATCGCCGGAGCGATCATCTGCAGCGCCGGGAGCGTGCTCTTCCTTCGTTCGGCGCTCGCAGCGGTTGCCGTCCTGGGCGGCATCGGTTTTCTCATGGCGTGCGTCTTCGTGCTGTACGGCGCGCCCGACGTCGCGATGACCTCGTTCGCGGTCGAGACGCTGGTCGTGATCATCTTCGTGCTCGTGCTCTACTACCTCCCGCGGCTGCGCAATCTCACGAGCACGCCCCGTCGTATCTCGGACGGCCTCGTCGCCACCGCGTTCGGCGTCGTCATGGGCATCATGGCCTTCGCCTCGGCGACGCGTCACGTCACGTTCCCCGTCTCCGGAGAGCACGCCGCCCTCTCGGTGCCGGAAGGTTTCGGGCGCAACGTTGTCAATGTCATCCTCGTGGACTTCCGCGCGATGGACACGCTGGGCGAGATCTTCGTCCTCGGCATCGCTGCGATCGGCGTTTACACGCTCCTGGCGATGCCATCGCGCAACCCGCAGGAGGCGCCCTCGTGAACTCCGTTGTTCTCCAGACCGCCGCACGCATCCTTTTGCCCGTGATGCTCCTGCTCTCGGTCGTCGCGCTGGTGCGCGGGCACAACGAGCCGGGGGGCGGCTTCGTCGGGGGCCTCGTCGCCGCCGCGGGCTTCGCGCTGTACGCGCTGGCGTTTGAGATCGAGGACGCCAAGACGCTGCTGCGTGTCTCGCCCCGCACGCTCATCGGGCTCGGCCTGCTGACGGCCACGATCAGCGGCGTCCCGGCGGTGTTCGTCGATCAGGCGTTCATGGACAGCCTCTGGTTCAGCCTCGAACTCCCCGGCTTCGGCGGGCCCATCAAGCTCGGCACGCCGCTCATCTTCGATATCGGGGTGTACCTCACCGTCGTCGGCATCGCCCTACTCATGATCTTCACCTTGGAGGAGACGCGCCATGGCACTGCTCTTCGCGATTAGCATCGGCGCACTCTTCGCCGGCGGCGCCTACATGCTGATGCGGCGCAGCTTCGTGAAGCTCGTGATCGGCCTCGTCCTGCTGGGCCACGCCGCCAACCTGCTGATCTTCATGTCCGCCCGCCCCATCGCGGGCCGGGCGCCGCTCGTCGAGAAGGGCAACGAGTCCCTCGTCGGGCCCTTCTCCGATCCGTTGCCTGCCGCCCTCATCCTCACCGCCATCGTCATCAGCTTCGGGATCGTGTCCTACACCATCGTGCTCATCAAACGCACGTACCAGGACCTCGGCACCGACGACCTCGAGGCCCTTACCTCCACGGATCGCTGAGTCGCCATGCTCGTCGCCCTGCCCATCCTGCTCTGTCTTTTTTCCGGGGCACTCTGCCTGCTCTGCTGGGGTCATGTGCGTCTCCATAAGGCGATCGCCGTCGTGACGATGGCCGCCCATGTCGTCGTTTCGGTCGTCCTTCTGTCGACGGTGCGTGAGCAGGGCATCCTTCACGTCTACGTAGGCGGCTGGCAGGCCCCCATCGGCATCACGCTCGTTGCCGACCTGCTCGCCTGCATCATGACCCTGCTGACCTCCATCGTCGGCCTCGCCGCCGTCCTCTTCTCCTGCGCCACCACCGACGACGACCGCGCCCGCAACGGGCACTTTGTTCTCACGCTGACCCTCCTCGGCGCGGTCTGCGGCGCCTTCCTCACGGGCGACCTGTTCAACCTCTACGTCTGGTTCGAACTCCTGCTGCTTTCGTCGTTCGTCCTGCTGACTCTCGGCGGCGAGCGCGCCCAACTCGAAGGCGCGGTCAAGTACGTCACGCTCAACCTCGTCTCCTCCGTCCTGTTTCTGGTCTCGATCGGGCTCATCTACGGCTTCACCGGCACGCTCAACATGGCCGATCTCGCGCGGTCGCTCGACGAGCTCGATCCCCGAGAAGCCACCATGCTCGCGGCGCCGCTGCTTACCGCCTTCGGCATCAAGGCCGCGGTCTTCCCCTTCTTCTTCTGGCTGCCCGCGTCCTACCACACGCCCCCGCCCGTCGTTTCCGCGCTGTTTGCTGGGCTGCTCACAAAAGTGGGCGTTTACTCCATCTTCCGGGCTCTGCTGCTCATGTTCGATCAGGAGTGGGACCTGCTGGGCACCGTGGTCCTCGCCGTCGCCGGGCTCACGATGTTCACCGGCGTGATCGGAGCCATCGCTCAGAAGGACATGCGTCGGATCCTCTCGTTCCACATCGTCAGCCAGATCGGCTACATGCTCATGGGTCTGGGCATCGCCATCGAGGCCATCGCCCACGGCGACCCGGCCGACGCAGCCGCCATCGCCCTCGCCGGCGGCGTCTTCTACATCCTCCATCACATCATCGTGAAGACCAACCTCTTCCTCATCAGCGGCGTGGTCTTCCACACCGAGGGCACCTCCGAGCTTGCCGAGGTCAACGGCCTGGCGATCACCCGCCCCTACGTCGCGACGCTCTTTCTCGTCTCGGCCCTTTCGCTCGCCGGCATCCCGATCCTCTCGGGCTTCTGGGCCAAGGTCGCGCTCGTGCGCGGCGGTCTTCAGGCCGGGGAGTTCCCAATCGTCACCGTCTCCCTGCTCGTCAGCCTGCTGACGCTCTTTTCCATGACAAAGATCTGGACGCAGCTCTTTTGGGGCGATCCGTCGGACAACCCCGAGGCCGCCAACCCGACCGCCAACGTCCGGCTGATGCTGTTGCCCGCGAGCGCTCTCGCTGCGATGACGATCACGATCGGCCTCGGCGCCCAGGTGCTGTTCGATTTGGCTATCGAGACGGCCGATCAACTGCTCGACCAGAGCGCGTATATCGACGCCGTTCTCCCCGCCCCGACTCCGACCGAAGCTCCCGCCCCGGCAGCGGTGGAAGCGGCGGTGACGCCATGATGCTTGCCGCGAACATGGTGCTTGCGCTGCTCTGGGCCATCGTCGTCGGCTCGCTGACGCTGGCGAATCTCGCCGTCGGGCTGGTCCTCGGGTACATCGTGCTGGCCATCGTCGGTGGCGGCAAGCGTTCGCGTTACATCCGCACCAGCTGGGCCGGCATGTCGCTCACGCTCTACTGCGTCTGGGAGATCATCCGAGCCAACTTACGCGTCGCCTGGTACACCGTCTCCAGCCTCAAGACGCTCAAGCCCGCCGTCCTCGCGGTGCCGCTCGAGCCCGACCTCACCAACGGCGAAGTCTCGCTGCTCGCGGTCCTCGTCACGCTCACGCCCGGCACGCTGTCCATGGATCTGTCCGACGACCGGAGCCTGCTGTTCGTCCATTTCATGCACGTCGACGACGCGGACGAGGCGATCAAGTCCATCACCGACGGCTTCGAACGACGCATCCTGAGGCTCAGAGGCTGAGAACGATCCAATGATGCCATTCACCGACATTTCGGGCATGAACGTCCTGCTGCTCATCGCGGCAGGACTGTTCGCGTTCGGCATCGCAGCCTCGCTCTACCGCCTGGTGATCGGGCCCAGCCTGCCCGATCGCGTCGTCGCGCTGGACCTCATCGGCTTCCTCGTCGTCGGTCTCATCGGGCTGATCGCGCTGATGACCGACGCGCACGCACTGCTCTCGGTCGCGCTCGTCGCCGCCCTCATCCTGTTCCTGGGCACCGCCGCCTTCGCGATCTATCTCGAGAGGAGGGGTGAACCGTGACCTGGATCGACTGGCTCGTGGGCATCCTTGCGCTCATCGGTGCGCTCTTCGCCGCCGTCGCCGCTTTCGGCATCATCCGCATGCCCGACCTCTACCAGCGCATGCAGTCCTCCACCAAGGCCGGCACGCTCGGCGTCGCCTGCGTCATTCTCGCCGCGGCGCTGCACTTCCGAGAGGCGATCCCCGTCGCCGAAGGCACGCTGGTCATCCTCTTTCTCTTCGGCACCGCCCCCATCGCCTCCATCCTCATCGCCCGCGCCGCGTACGTCATGGGTGTACCCCTGTGGCGGCAGACGACGCGCGACGACTTGCGCGACAACATCCGCGTCGAACCTGTCGAGTGGGGCTCGCGGGGCTCGGACTGACACCGGCGAAGCCGGCCTGTACCCATGTCTGCGCACCAACGCTCGGCGTCGATCTGGCCGCTTCGCTGCCACATCGTTGAAGCAGACCTCAACGTAACAGATCTCGACACCGACGCACCGATCGGCCCGCTGCTAGGGTGACGCACACCTCGATCCGATAAGACCCGCCAAACGGCGTCTGCTTCTCGGCGAGCCGCCCGAACATCGGCACCGATCGCACGGTCAAAGCGCAGCGTCCGAGGACCCTGTTGAGCAACGAACAGCGCAAGTCCGGACGAGTGATGCGTGCCGTCGGCGTGGCGATCGGCCTGGAGGCGGTGTTCGTCTTTCTCTGGAACTCGGGCTTCATCGGGGCCGAGTACGGGTTGCCGTACACCGGGCCGTTCACGCTGTTGCTGTGGCGGTATCTTGCGCTGAGCCTGCTGCTGGGGCTGTGGCTGGTCGCGATGCGCCGGTTCATCTGGCCGGGGCGCGGCGCGGTCGGACGGACGGCCCTGGTGGGCGTCCTGGCGCACGCGGTCTGGCTGGGGTGCGTGCTGCTCGCGATCGATTTGGACGTGCCGGTCGGCATCATCGCGCTGGTCACGGCCTTGCAGCCACTGCTGACCGGCGCGCTGTCCGGGCTGGTGACGGGCGAGCCGACGCATGTGCGCCAGTGGCTCGGGCTGGTGCTCGGATTTGTCGGCGTGGCGATTGCGGTGGGTTGGCGGCTGTCACTGGACGGGGGAGCGTCGGTGTGGGGGTATCTGTTGCCGCTCGGCTCGGTGGTGGGGATCACGGTGGCGAGCCTGCTGCAACGGCGTTGGGCGCGGCAACGGATCGCGACGGAGTTGCCGATGGACGTGACGCTGTTCTACCAGAGCGTCGCGACGGCGCTTGCGGTGCTGCCCGCGGCGTGGCTGGCCGAGGGGTTTGCGACGCGGTGGACGCCGGCGTTCATGGCGGCGATGGCGTGGCTGGTGGTGGCCGTGTCGCTGGGGGCCTATTGGGCGATGTGGCGGCTGCTGGAGCGCCAGCCCGCGACGCGGGTAGCGAGCCTGTTCTACCTCAGCCCGCCGGTGACGATGGTGATGGCGTGGCTGGCTTTCGGCGACCGGCTGATCGTGACCGATGTGGTTGGGTTGGTGGTGGCGGGGGTTGGGGTGTGGCTGGTGTATCGGCGGGGGCAGGCCAAGAACTAGCGGATACCGGGGAGCACGGGTTGCAAGCAACCCGTGGCACATGGATGCGAGCACGGGCGGGACGCCCGCGTGACCATCTTCTTTGTTTTCGTTACGCGCTGGGCTCAAGCGGCTCTGAGGAAGTCGCGGACGGTGGTCAGGTCGGTGATGAGTTGGGTGCGGAGGGCTTCGCGTTTGGCTGCGTCGGGGGCGCGGAGGATGGCTGATGGGTGGCCGGTGGCGAGAATCGGGGTGTGCCAATCATTGTCGGAGATGATGACGCCGCCCTGGCGGGTGAGACGAAACGTGCGGCCGAGGAGGGCCTGACTGGCGGTCGCGCCGAGGGTGACGATGATGCGAGGTTGGACCTGCTGAATCTCGGCGCGGAGCCACGGGAGACAGGCGCGTTGCTGGGAGATCGTGGGCTTCTTGTGGATGCGGCGCTTGCCGCGCTCTTCGAAGCGGAAGTGCTTGACGGCGTTGGTGACGTACGTGTCGGTGCGGTCGATGTGGGCGGCTTCGAGGGCTTCATTGAGGACTTGGCCGGCGGGGCCGACGAAGGGTCGGCCGGCTAGGTCTTCTTCGTTGCCGGGCTGTTCGCCGACGAACATGAGCGCCGCGTTGGCGTTGCCCTCGCCGAAGACGACCTGCGTCGCCGGGCCGTGGAGGTCGCAGCCTTCGCATTCGCGGGCGGCGGAGACGAGTTGCGGGAGCGAGCGGTGGTTGGGCGGCGGGAGGAAGTCTTCGGCGCCGTGCTGCCTGTTCATGTCGATCATTGTGCGCACGCGCTCGGGCGCTTCGCGCAGGAGTTCGTCGATGATAGAGGTTTCGGGCATGGTGGCCCAGTAGCGGCGGGGCATCTCCCTGGTCATCGCGCCGAGCTTGATGCGCGCGGGGTTGAAGATGGAGCGGTAGTAGGTTTTCCAAAGGTGCTCGAGCTCGTCGCGTTCGTCGAGCGGGTCGCGGTCGACTCCGGGGCCGAGGCGGAGCATCGATCCGTCCCAGTCGGCGGAGGCGTCGGGCGTGAAGATGGTCCAACGCATGGCGTTGAAGCGGCGGACGAAGAAGGGCGTGACGATGGGCAGCACGCGGTGCGCGGGCTTGTGCCAGGCGACGTAGTGCTCATGCTCGTCTTGCGTGTCCTGAACGCGTCGGAAGCGGATGAAGGCCTTGGCCTTGTGCGCATCGAAGCGGACCTGGCGCTCGAGCGATTCAAACCGGCGCACGTCGGTGTCGGCCGAATCGGCGAGCAGCTCGCGGTCGCCCTCGACGCCGACGCGCCAGAGCAGGCTATACAGCAGCGGCCAACGGTCTTCGTCGCGGTGGCAGGAGACGGTGCGGGCGCGGTCGACGAGTTTCTTCGGAAGGCGGACGGGCTGAGGGTGGATCGCTT
>CAYTSW010000116.1:0-8797 GCA_964440605.1 uncultured Phycisphaeraceae bacterium
TGGCGCCGCGGATGATCCAGTCGATGGAGATCCTCCAGATGCCGCTGGCGGAGCTCCAGGAGCGGATCGAGCAGGAGCTGGAGTCGAACGTCGCCCTCGAGGTCGCCGAGGCCGGAGCCGAGGACGGGGGCGCACGTGACGATGCGGCCGACACGTACGGCGACTCGCGTGCGGAGCGCGAACTCTCGGTCGACGAGGAGCACGGCAACCGTGAGGACTTCGCCCGGCTTGACGAGTTCACCGCCGCCGAGCCCGAGGCCTTCGAGGACAGCGGGTCGGAGTCGGACCACTGGAACGGGCAGGCCAGCGAGACGCCGAACAATCGGTCGGGCGAGGCCTTCGACTATGAGCCGGGGTCGTACTCGGCGTCGCGGATGGCGGGTGAGCGCGACGGCAAGATGGACGCGATGGCGAACACCGCCGGGCGTGGGGCGTCCCTGGCCGACCAACTCCTTGCGCAGTGGGCGTTCGCCGATGTCGAGGCGGCGCTGGTGGAGCCGGGTCGGCTGATTATCGAGTCGGTGGATGCCGATGGGTATCTGCGGGTGGACCTCGCGCAGCTCGCCGAGATGGCGCGGCGGGAGCTTGGGGACGACGTGTCGATGGAGACGATGGAGCGGGCGCTGTTGGCGTGCCAGTTGTTTTTAGAGCCGCCGGGGGTGTGCGCGCGGGACTATCGCGAGTGTCTGCTGTTGCAGCTCGACGCGATGGAGGAGGAGGCGGACCCGGCGATCGGGGCGGACGATCGGCCGGCGGTGCGGGAGCTGATCGCGGACCATCTCGACGACCTGATGCACAACCGGATCCCGAAGGTGGCGCAGAAGTCGGGCATGTCGCCCGAGGCGATCCAACACGCGCTGGGCCTGATGCGCCGGCTGCGGCTGTTCCCGGGGCGTGAGCTGGTGTCGGAGTCGGCGGAGGTCATTACGCCGGACGCGATCGTGGAGTACGACGCGGAGTCGGACGCGTACATCGTGTTTCTGACGGATGGCGGGCTGCCGCAACTGCGGGTGAATCGCGAGTACGCGCTGATGGCGCGTGACCGCGAGGTGCCGAAGTCGGATCGTGACTTTCTCAAGACGAACCTGTCGAACGCGCACTGGCTGATCGACGCGGTGGAGCAGCGTCGGCAGACGCTCTTGCGTGTCCTGCGTGTGGTGGTGGCGGCGCAGCGGGAGGTGTTCGAGCGTGGGTTCGAGGCGGTGAAGCCGCTGCCGATGACGCAGGTGGCGGACCAGCTCGGGATCCACGTGGCGACGGTGAGCCGTGCGGTGGCGGGGAAGCACATCCAGACGCCTCGGGGCGTGTTCGCGTTGCGGCGGTTCTTCACGGGCGGGACGCAGACGGCGAGCGGGGAAGAGGTGTCTTGGGAGTCGATCAAGGCGGCGATGCGCGAGGTGATCGACGAGGAGGACAAGGCCAAGCCGCTGTCCGACGAGGCGATCTCCAAGGCGCTGAAGGCCAAGGGCTTCGACATCGCGCGGCGGACGGTGGCGAAGTACCGCGGGCAGCTCGACATTCCTTCGGCGCGGATGCGGAAGCAGTTTGGTTAGGGAAGCGACGGAAGATGGTGCCATGATGCGGCGCAGCCGCGTCGTGCATGCGCCGTCCGCGCTTCGCTCTACGCACCTCCGGTGCGTCGTGGCACCGGGCTCTGGGGTGATGGACGCGGAGCACTGACCTGGAGAGCCAAGTCAGTGGCGCCCCGACGTCGGTCGCCTTCTCTTCCTCCCTTGCCTTCTCTGTTGCCTCTGTTACCTCCGTTGCTCCGTGTGCCGGCCCTGCTGATCCGAGGGCACCGGGCCGAAGGGCGCGGTAGGCTGGTGGGATGCCCGGTGAGCATGCGCATCATGGGGACGAGTCGGCCCAGCACGAGGCGCTGGAGCGGGTACGCGGGATGCTGCGGGCGCATCGGGAGGGGGTGTTGCATTTCGAGGAGCATTTCGTGCCGACGCCGTTCGTCAGTGACCCGACCGACGGGACGCTGGTGATGCCGGCACCGGTGGCGTTGTTCTTCGCGCCCGAGGCGATGCTGTTCGTGCCGGAGGAGTCGGACGAGGCGTTGCAGTTGCTGCTCGACGCCGAGCAGATCGAGGAGAGCGCGATCACGGATCGTTGGCGGGCGTACCACGGCGAGCCGGAGCAGGTGCGCTGGGCGCGGTGTCATGTGGATGCCGCCAAGCGCTCGCCCTGGGTCTTCGATGGCGACGCGTTGATGCTCGCGAACGAGCTGGCGGGGGGCGAGGCGGGGCTGGTGAAGCGGCTCAACGCACGGAAGGACGAACTGGCGCGGGTGGTAGCCGCGAAGGTGGGGCGCGAGCCGACGGAGTCGACGGCGGTGGGGGTCGACGAGTGGGGGGCGTACGTGCGGGTGGCGCTGGGTGTGGTGCGGCTGGAGTTTGCCGAGCAAGCCGCCTCGCTTGAGGAGGCGGAGCGGATGATCGACGCGCTGCTGGAGCGCGGCGGGGAGGCGGGGGCGTGAGCGACGACAGGTTCGCCGAGGTGGCGTTGTGGCGCGGGCTGCGGGATGCGCACCTGCACTTCGCCGAGCACGGCGAGGCGTTGTCCGGGGTGGATGTCTCGGGGTGCGCGAGCGTCGATGAATGTCTGGCGCTGGTGGTGCGGGCGGTGGAGTCGGAGGAAGACGCGGGCTCGTGGCTGTTCGCGCGCGGTGCTCGGGCGGAGGGGGGGCGGGAGCGGCGGCTGCCGACGGCGGGCGAGCTCGATGAGGCGAGTGGGGGGTGGCGGGTGGTGGTGCAGTCGTTCGATCATCACGCCGCGGCGTGTTCGACGGCGGCGCTGCGTGATGCGCGGGTGATGGACGCAGCCGGCGCGATCGCGGGTGACGTCGAGGCGCGGTTCGTGGCGATGGACGAGGCGGGGCGTGCGACGGGGGTGGTGTACGAGACGGCGTTCAAGCGGGTGATCGCCGCGATGCCGCCGGCGGACGACGCGCGGTACGAGGGGTTTGTGCGCGCGGCGCAGAAGGACCTGCTTCGGCTGGGGTTCGTCGAGGCGCACGAGATGTTCGGCACGCGGCGGTTCGCCGAGACGATGGTTCGGCTGGAGGAAGCCGGCGAACTGCGCATGCGGGTGGTGGTGCACGCGACGCCGGAGCATTTCGAAGGCGTGCGGCAGGTGCTGGCGGGGCGCGGCTCGGATGCACGAGTCGTGCTGGGAGGATTGAAGCTGTTCACGGACGGGACGCTCAACTCGCGCACCGCGTTGATGTTGCAGGAGTATGCCGATCCGGTGGAGACGTCACCGCGGGGTGTCGAGCTGATCGATCGCGAGGCGCTCGCTGAGCACATGCGATGGGCGGCTGATCCGGAGGGCGGGGCGGGCGTCGATGTCGCGACGCACGCGATCGGGGATGGTGCGGTGCGGAACCTGCTGGACGCGTACGACGAAGTCGAGGCGCAGAGCGGCGGCGACCCGGGCTTTCGGCTGCGCATCGAGCACGCGCAGTTCATCGACGAGGCGGACGTGGGTCGATTCGTGCGCCGGCGTGACGGAAGCGTGCGCGCGCGGCCGGTGGTGGCGAGCCTGCAGCCGAGCCATCTGCTGACGGACATCGAGGCGATCCGTCGGTTGCTGCCGCACCGCGAGGAGCGGGCGTTCGTGCTGCGTGAGCTGGCGGAATCGGCGCGGAGCGGGGGCGTTGAGCCTCGGGAGGTGGTGTGGCTGGGGAGCGATGCGCCGGTGGTGCTGCCGACGCCGCGGGACAACGTGGTCGCCTCTGTGCTGCGGCGGCGAGAGAGGATGGCCGAGGCTGACGCCGTGGGGCTCGGGCAGGCTTTGGGGGTGGGGGAAGTGGGGGAGTTGTACAGAGCGAAATAGCGACGAGGGGAGAGAAAGGCAGATAGACGGAGAGACGTAGTGGGGGAGTCACGCTGCCGGTCCTGAGCACTGACCTCGCAGAGCCGAGGTCAGTGGCACCCAACGGTTCACACTGAGATATTGACACCCATGTCTCGGTCTCCTCCTCTTCTGCTCCTTTGTGTCTACCTGTTCCCTGCCTTTCTCTGTGTCCTCCGTTCCCTCCGTTCCTCTGTGTACCTGCCTCGCTCAGTCTTCGCGACGCTTGGGATCGCGGTCTTCCAGTTGCAGGGCGGGGGGGTCGCTCGCCGGGAACGTGTCATCGACAGATTCGTCGACCGCGGCGTCCGAAGGCGGCTTGAGGTTGTGGCGCGTGCGGTCGGGTGTGGGTGTGTCATCACCTGACTTGTTGAAGAGCCGGGCGATGCGTCGAGCTGCGCGCGTGAAGGGGTTGGTCACTTGGTTCACCTGCCGATCGTTGGAGCGGTGTTTGGACGGTACGAGCGTGTGGCGTGCTGATCGAAGCACGGCGTGCGTGAATCGAGATTCACGCACGCCGTCGAGCGGATCCCTCTCCGCCCACCAAGTCTCGGTCGGACGGCATGGATGGACATGGTCGGGCGTCGAGTTGGCTAGCGTACCGCTCATGCCGTGACATCGGGCGCGGCTCGGCATTGGCAGTTGAAAGGACTTCCGGCATGGCGGATGTTGAGCGGGTGGATGTGCTGGTGATCGGGGGCGGGTCGGGTCTGACCGCGGCGCATTACGCGTTGCAGGACGATCGGTCGGCGGCGCTGGTGGAGGCGAGGCCGGAGTTCCTGGGCGGCACGTGCCTGACGCGCGGCTGCATCCCGACGAAGCAGATCATCCAGTCGACGCACGTGATGCGCGTCGTGCGCGCGGCGGGCGACTTCGGCGTCGAACTGGATCAGTCGAGCGTACAGGTCGACTTCGGGCGGATCATGCGCTCGATGCGCGAGCGGCGTGAGACGTCATCGGGCAAGGTGCGCAGTTGGGTGGAGGACAAGATGACGCCGGTCTTCGAACGCGTGCGGTTCGTGGGCGAAAAGCGGATCGAGACCGAGAGCGGCCGCTTGATCGAGGGCGAGCGCGTTTTCATCGCCTGCGGCGGTAAGCCGACGGTCCCGCCGATCGCGGGCATCGAGAACGTGGACTATCTGACGAACGAGGGCGTGCTGGATCTGGAGGAGCAGCCGGAGCGGATCGTGATTGTGGGCGGGGGCTACATCGGGTGCGAGTTCGCACACTTTTTCGAGGGCCTGGGCAGCGTGGTGACGATCGTGCAGTCGCGTGATCGCCTGCTTCCGGACGAGGACGAAGAGATCAGCGAGCTCTTCACCGAGGCCTTCAAAGAGCGAGCGACGCTGCACCTGGGCGCACGAGCGGAGAAGGTGCGCAAGGAATACGGCGCGGTCGTCTTGACGCTCGAGAGCGGCGAGGAGGTGCGCGGCGATGCGCTGGTGGTCGCGACGGGACGCGAGTCGAACGCGGAATCGCTCGAGCTCGGTGCGACGGGCGTGGAGATCGACGAGAAGGGGTGGATCAAAGTGGACGAGCACCTGCGGACGACACACCGCGACGTGTTCGCCTATGGCGACTGCATCGGAAAGGCGATGTTCAAGCACACGTCGAGCTTCGAGGGCAAGCTGGCGTACGACAACGCGTTCGGGGCCGAGCGGGTGATGGACTACACGGCGAACCCGCACGCGGTGTTCAGCGAGCCGCAGGTCGCGGGCGTGGGGTTGACGGAGCAGGCGTGTCGCGAAATGGGATTGAAATACCGCACGGCGTCGAAGCCGTACGATTCGATCGCGAAGGGTGAGATCGTGGGCTCGCCTCCGGGTGTGTGCAAGGCGATCGTGGAGGAGGGGACGGGTCGCGTGCTCGGGTGCCACATCGCGGGGCCGAACGCGGTGCTGATGATTCACGAGGTGGTAGCGGTGATGGCGCGCGGGGGGACGGCCGCGGACATCGCGGGCGTGATTCACGTGCATCCGTCGATGGGGGAGTTGGTGGAAGGGGTATTCGGGTCGTTCTGACTCAGCGGAAGAGGCAGCACTGACCTCGCAAGACCGAGGTCAGTGGCACCCGGCGATGGGCTTGCTCACGCCCCGGCGCGGATGTTGGCCTGGGCGGCGGCGAGGCGGGCGATGGGGACTCGGAAGGGGGAGCAGGAGACGTAGTGGAGCCCGGCGTTGTGGCAGAAGTCGACGGAGTCGGGGTCGCCGCCGTGCTCGCCGCAGATCCCGATTTTGAGGTCGGGGTTGCCCTGCTGTCCGCGTTCGGCGCCGATGGTGACGAGTTCGCCGACGCCGTGGCGGTCGAGTTGTTGGAAGGGGTCGACGAGGAGGATCTCGTGCTTGAGGTAGTCGGGGAGGAAGGTGTTGACGTCGTCCCGTGAGTAGCCGTAGGTGAGCTGGGTGAGGTCGTTGGTGCCGAAGGAGAAAAAGTCGGCGTGCTGGGCGATGTCCCTGGCGAGCAGCGCGGCGCGAGGGATCTCGATCATGGTGCCAATGAGGATGGGGAGCTTGCGGGTCCAGTTGTGCTCCTGCTTGACGGCGTCGATGACTTCTTCGCAGATGGTACGCAGACGCGCGAGTTCTTCGGGGGCGCCGACGAGGGGGATCATGATCTCGACGATGGGCTTGCCCTTGTCCTGCAGTCGTTCGATGGCGGCCTGGACGATGGCGCGGACCTGCATGCGCAGGATCTCGGGGTAGGTGATGGCGAGTCGGCAGCCGCGGTGGCCGAGCATGGGGTTCTGCTCGTGGAGCATGGCGACGCGTTGGCGGACCTTTTCCTGGCTGATGCCGAGGGAGCGTGCGAGGTCGCGGATGGTCTCGTGATCCTGCGGGAGAAACTCGTGGAGGGGCGGGTCGAGGAGGCGGACGGTGACGGGCAGGCCGTCCATAGCGCGGAAGATGCCGACAAAGTCTTCGCGCTGGTACGGGAGGAGCTTGTCGAGGGCGGCTTCGCGCTGGTCTGTGGTTTCGGAGAGGATCATCTCGCGCATGGCGCTGATGCGTGGGCCCTCGAAGAACATGTGCTCGGTGCGGCAGAGGCCGATGCCGACGGCGCCAAAGTCGCGGGCGCGTTTGGCGTCGCGTGGGGTGTCGGCGTTGGCGCGGACCTTGAGCTTGGCGCGGGCGTCGGACCAGCGCATGACCTTGGAGAAGTCGCCGGAGAGCTCGGGCTCGATGGTCGGGAGGGCACCGTGGAGGACTTCGCCGTTGGAGCCGTCGATGGAGATGGTTTCGGTGCGTGAGTAGGAGCGATCGCCCACGGAAAAGACGCCGTTGTCGGCGTCGATGTGGAGGTCGCTGGCGCCGGCGACGCAGCATTTGCCCCAGCCTCGGGCGACGACGGCGGCGTGGCTGGTCATGCCGCCGGTCGAAGTGAGGATGCCGACGGCCGAGTGCATGCCGTCAACGTCTTCGGGGCTTGTTTCCTTGCGGACGAGGATGACCCTCTCGCCATCTCGTGTCCGTTCAACGGCTTCGGCGGCGGTGAACGCCGGCTTGCCGACGGCGGCGCCGGGCGATGCGGGCAGGCCCTTTGCGAGCACCATCGCGATGGACTTCTTGGTGGGGTCGAAGCTGGGAAGGAGGAGTTGGTTGAGGTCGGACGCGGGGATGCGCAGGAGGGCTTCGTCTTCGGAGATGGCGCCCTCGCGGACCATGTCGCAGGCGATCTTGATGGCGGCGGCGCCGGTGCGCTTGCCGGTTCGGGTCTGGAGCATCCAGAGCTTGCCGCGTTCGACGGTGAACTCGATGTCCTGCATGTCGCGGTAGTGGGTCTCGAGCGTGGTCTTGATCTCCTGGAGCTGGGCGAAGGCCTCGCGGTCCCACTTGCGCATCTCGCTTGCGGGTCGGGGCGTTCGGATGCCGGCGACAACGTCTTCGCCCTGAGCGTTGACGAGGAACTCGCCGTAGAACTTGTTCTCGCCGGTGGAGGGGTTGCGTGTGAAGGCGACGCCGGTGCCGGACTTGTCGCCCATATTGCCGTAGACCATGGCCTGGATGTTGACGGCGGTGCCGGGCAGGCCGTGGATGCCGCTGATCTGTCGGTAGGTCTTGGCGCGTGGGCTGTTCCAGCTCTTGAAGACGGCTTCGATGGAGCGTTCGAGCTGTTCCTCGGGGCTCTGGGGGAATTCTTCGCCGGTGTTGTGGCGGTAGACATCTTTGTAGCGCTCGACAAGGTCGCGCATGCCATGCTCGGGGACGTCGTAGTCATGCTCGGCGCCGTAGCGGGCACGGACGCTCTCGAAAGCCTTCTCGAACTTGGCATGCTCGACGCCCATGACGACGTCGCCGAACATGTTGATGAGGCGGCGGTAGACGTCGAAGGCGAAGCGCGGGTCGCTGGTGACGCTGGCCAGGCCTTCGACATCCTGGTCGTTCAGGCCGAGGTTGAGGACGGTGTCCATCATGCCGGGCATGCTGACGGCGGCGCCGGAGCGGACGGAGACGAGCAGCGGGTCATTACGGTCGCCGAACTTTTTGTTCATCTGCTGTTCGACGAGCTTCATGGCCTTGCGGACCTCGTCCATGAGTCCGGCGGGGAGCTTCTGGGCCTTGTTGTATTCGGCGCAGATGCCGGCCGGGATGGTCATGCCCGGGGGGACGGGCAGGCCGATGGCGTTCATCTGGGCGAGGTTGGCGCCCTTGCCGCCCAGCTCCTGCTTCATGGTGCCGTCGCCGTCGGTGCGGTTGGTGGTGAAGACGTAGACCATGCTTTCGGCGCGGGACGGCGTCTTCTTGGTGGTCCTGGTGGACTTGGCGGTATCCTCACGCATGGGAGCTTTGGCTGTCTTCTTAGCGTGGGGGCGGGAGCGTGATTGGCCGGGCGTGGTGGTGGCGGCTTTGCGGGTGGTTTTCTTGGCCATGTCGCTCCTCCTGGGGCGTGGTGGGCTGCTTTGGGCTGCAGTGTAGTTGAAGGGGCGGTTGGGCTGGGGGCG
>CAYTSW010000117.1:0-8734 GCA_964440605.1 uncultured Phycisphaeraceae bacterium
TTTGGCCGCCCCGGTCGGCCCTGCGGAAGATATCGCCCGCGACAGGACCACGCCAGCGGCGCGGCAAAGGCGCATCGTGCCGGCTGCCCGTATCTTCGGTCCCCATGCAAGACGGGACGACGCCGAGCCATACCGACACGCCGCCCGCCAAGCGCGGCGTCTTCAACCGATTCCTCACGTTCGTCGAGTGGCTCGGCAACCTGCTGCCGCACCCCGTGACGCTCTTCGCCCTGCTCGCGCTGGGCGTTGTCATCGCCAGCGCCATCTGCTCGGCGATCGGTCTCGGCGTCGAGGACCCGCGCACGCTCGCCCGCGACGCAAGACTCACGGTGATCTCCGTCAACGACGCGGCCTCGCCGCCCACGTTCACCGCCAACAACGCCGACGGCAACGCGATCACCTTCACCGTCCTCACCGATGCCGAAGGACGTCTGCCGAGACTCACGCGTGCGGCGCTGACCGTGACGCGTGTGGACAGCGCGACCGATGCGGCGCGACCGGTCATCTCCTTGACGAGCGCCGAGGGGACGACACTCACCGCCGTCCAGCAGGGCCCCCTCGTGCTGACCGTCAAGAACCTGCTCTCGAGCGCCGGCATCCGCTGGATCGGCCAGACGCTCGTGACGAACTTCACGGGCTTCACGCCGCTGGGCACCGTGCTCGTCGCGCTGCTCGGCGTCGGTGTCGCGGAGCGGTCGGGGCTGCTGACGGCGATCGTGCGCGGCATGGTGCTCAACGCACCGCCCAAGCTCGTCACCCTCGTCGTCGTTTTCGCGGGCGTGCTCAGCAATACCGCCAGCGAGATGGGCTACGTCGTGCTCATCCCGCTGGCGATGGCGATCTACCACGCGCTGGGCCGTCATCCCTTTGCCGGCATGGCTGCTGCCTTCGCGGGCGTGTCGGGCGGGTACAGCGCGAACCTGCTGATCGGCACCGTCGACCCGCTGCTCGCGGGCATCACCGAGGAAGCGGCCCAGCTCATCGACCCTTCGTACGAGGTGCATCCGGCGGTTAACTGGTACTTCATGATCGCCAGCACCTTCCTCGTCACCGCGACCTGCTGGGCGGTGACCACGTTCCTCGTCGAGCCGAGGCTCGGGGACTACGACGAGTCGGAGGCGGAGGAGGACATCCGCGAGGGCGAGGCGACGTCGATGGCGCCGGTGAGCAAGCTCGAGTGGCGTGGTATCAGATGGGCCGCGCTCAGCGCCGTGCTCGTGGCGCTGGGCATCGTCGTCTTGGCGGGCCCGGGGGGCGACGTCACCGCTCGCGCGCTCGGCTGGCTGCCGGGCTGGGGCATCATGCAGAACCCGGATCCGGCCGCCGCCGGCGCCGAGGCCTTCCGACCGCTCCTGCGCAGCGTCGTGCCGATGATCGTCGTAGTTTTTGTGATTCCCGGCTTCGTCTACGGGCGTGTCGTGGGCACCATGAAGACCGATACCGACGTCATCGACGCGATGGCCGGCGCGATGCGCAGCATGGGGCTTTACATCGTGCTCGTTTTCTTCGCCGCCCAGTTCGTCGCCTTCTTCGGCGAGTCGGGGCTCGGCCAGATCCTCGCGGTCCGCGGCGCCGAGCTCCTGATCCAGCTCAACCTCGACAACCCGCTGGTCTTCCTGCCCTTCATCCTCATGTGCTGCTTCGTGAACCTCATGCTCGGCTCGGCGAGCGCACAGTGGGCGGTCACGGCGCCCATCTTCGTCCCCATGCTCATGACGATCGGCTACAGCCCCGAAGTCGTCCAGGCGGCCTACCGCATCGGCGACAGCACGACGAACATCATCACGCCCATGATGAGCTACTTCGGGCTCATCCTCGCCGTGGCGACGCGCTACAAGCGCGACTTGGGCATCGGCACGATGATCGCCACGATGCTGCCCTACTCCATCGCGATGCTCATCGGCTGGACGATCCTCTTCTACGTCTGGGTCTTCCTGCTCGGGCTGCCTGTCGGGCCGGACGCCCCGACGCTCTACGCGCCCGCGGCCTGACGCGATGATGTCCGATCTCGCGTAGACCGCTTCCCGTGATGCGTATCACGGTGAGGTTCCCGTCCCTCGGTGTCGTCCGATGTGGGCGCAACGTGAGCGACATCTGGTCGTCATCCTCGACAGCGGACGGCGGCGTCGCCAGATTGCAGCCATACACTGCCCCGCAATGACGACGCCTTCCTCCACATACCGCGTCCAACTCCATGCCGGCTTCACGTTCGAGCACGCCGTCAGCGTGGTCGACTACCTCTCCGACTTCGGCGTGTCGCACGTCTATCTGTCCCCGATCCTCCAGGCCACGCGCGGCAGCACGCATGGGTACGACATTGTCGACCCCACCCGAATCGACGAAGAGCGCGGCGGCGAGAAGGGCGTGCGCGCGCTCGCGCACGCCTGTCGCGACGCCGGGCTCGGCCTCGTCGTCGACGTGGTGCCCAACCACCTCGACATCTCCAGCGACGAAAACCGCTGGTGGCAGACGGTCCTGGCGCTCGGGCCGGCGTGCCGGCTCGCCCGCGTCTTCGACGTCGAGTGGACGCCCGCGGGCGACAGCGATCCCAGCGATACACCGAAGGTCACGCTGCCCATCCTCGGCGAGACGCTTCCCGAAGTGCTGGACCACGACCGACTCGCGCTCCGCCGCCGGGCGGGTTGGGTCTACCTCGAGTACTTCGACCACCGCCTGCCGCTCGCCTCGCACACCGTTCGTCGGCTGGTTGAGGCCTCGGACGGGATCGGGGCCGCGTTGGACGAGGCGGGAGCGAACGCGGAGCTCGACCGCCTCGCGGCTCGGCTCGACGTAGCGTTGCAGGCCGCGCCGAACGCGACGCACGCACTGGACGAGCAACTCGCCGCGATCGCGGCCGACCGGGATCGGTTCCAACGCCTCATCGATGAGCAGCACTACCGGCTCGTTCTCTGGCGCAAGGAGTCGCGCGAGCTCAACTATCGGCGCTTCTTCGACATCAACACCATGATCGGCACGCGCGTCGAGCGCGAGGATGTGTTCGACGCGTTGCACGCGACCACGCTCGGGCTCGTGCACGAGGGGCTCGTCGACGGCCTGCGCGTGGACCACCCCGACGGGCTGCGCGATCCCGCCCGCTACTTCGACATGCTCGCGCGCAAGAGCGGCGGCGCCTGGATCGTCGCCGAGAAGATCCTCGAAGCTGACGAAGACCTGCCCGACGACTGGAGCGTCGCCGGGACGACGGGCTACGACTTCCTGAACGACGCGCTCGGCGTGCTGGTCGACCCCGAGGCCGAGGACGTCATGACCGCGCATTACGCCGACTTTGCGCGCGTGGAGACGGTGTTTCCCTCCGTCGCCTTCGAGGCCAAGCGCGCGTCGGCGCACACCCTGCTCGCCGCCGATCTGGGCCGCCTCACCGACACGCTCGCGTCGCTCGCGGGGGCCGAGCCCCGCCTCGATACCGACCGCTCGCGCCTCGCGGAGACGCTCGTCATGCTCGCGGCGAGCACGCGCGTCTACCGCACCTACATCGCTCCGGGCGACACCGAGGTGTCGGCCCGCGATCGCGAGGTCATCGAGCACGCCGCCGCCGAGACGCTGCGCCTGCGCCCCGACCTCGCGCCCGATCCGCTCTCGGGCGTCGTCGATCTCCTGCTCAAGCGGTTCGCGCCGCCCGATGACACCGCGGCCGCCATCGCCGACGAGTTCGTCACCCGCTTCCAGCAGTTCACCGCGCCGGTCATGGCCAAAGGCGTCGAAGACACCGCGTTCTACCGCTACCACCGCCTGCTCGCGCTCAATGAGGTGGGCGGCGACCCGGGTCGCTTCGGCCTCGACGTCGAGACGTTCCACGCCCGGTGCATGCACCGCGCCGACCGCTGGCCCCGAGCGATGCTCACCACCGCGACGCACGACACCAAGCGCAGCGAAGACGTGCGCGCCCGCCTGGCTGTCCTGAGTGAGCTGGCGGAGGATTGGGGCGGATGCGTCCGGGCGTGGGCGACGCTCAGCGAGCAGGCCTTCCCCGACCTTGCCGCCGCTGTCGACGACAACACCGAGTACTTGCTGTACCAGACGATCGTCGGCGCCTGGCCCATCGAGGCCGACCGCGTCGTTGAGTTTGTGCTCAAGGCCGTCAAGGAGGCCAAGACCCACACCTCCTGGCGTGATCCGAACGAGACATACGAGGAGCAGCTCGAGGCCTTCGCCCGTGCGATCCTCGATCACGCGCCCTTCACGGAGTCCGTCGCCTCGTTCGTCGATCGATTGCTCGTCCCGGCGCGCACGAACGCCGTGACGCAGGTGCTCCTGCGCATGACCTGCCCCGGGGTGCCGGACACGTATCAGGGCGCCGAGCTGTGGGACAACAGCCTCGTCGACCCCGACAACCGCCGCCTCGTCGACTTCGAACTCCGCCGCACGCTCCTCGCCCGGCTTGACGGCACGCCCAACACCGATCTGTGGCACACGCTCAGCGACCCCGACGACCCCGGCCTCGCCAAGCTGGCGACGCTCCGCGCCGCGCTGCGCGTGCGTCGCGATCATCCCGACGCATTCGATGAGCGCGCGGGCTACGAAGCGCTGCCGGTTGTCGGTGAGCATGCCGATCGCGTCATCGCCTTCGCCCGCAACGACGAATCCTGGACCTCACGTGTGTGCGTCGTCGTGCCGCGCTTCAACGCGTCGCGTGCCCCGTTCGATGACACATCGGTCAGGCTCCCGCCCGCGCCGAACGGCGGCGTGTGGACGAATGTCCTGCTCGGGGATGCGGGCGCCACCGCCGATCCCGGGCCCGTGCCCGTCGCCGACCTGTTCCGTCACGCCGCCGCCGCCCTCCTCGTGGAGCGATCCCCGTGACCCGCACCCGCCGCACGTTCCGGCTCTGGGCGCCCGCCGCGTCGTCCGTCGAGCTGATTTTCAACGACGACCGCCTGCCGATGCGCGAGGAGGCCGGCGGGTGGTGGCGCTGCGACGCCGAAGCTCGAGCGGGCGATCGCTACGCCTTCTCGCTCGACAACGGCCCGCCCCGCCCCGACCCGCGCAGCGCTTTTCAGCCCGACGGCGTCCACGACCCATCGGCCCTGGTCGACCACGACGCGTACGTCTGGCGCTGCCCGACGTTCCGCGCACCGCCGCTGTCGTCGGCGATCATCTACGAGCTCCACGTTGGCACCTTCACCCCCGAAGGCACGCTCGACGCCGCGATCGATCGGCTCGATCATCTCGCGTCACTCGGCGTGACGCACGTCGAGCTGATGCCGCTCAACGCCTTCGACGGCGAACACGGCTGGGGGTATGACGGCGTGCTGTGGTACGCGCCGCACCGCGCGTACACCGGGCCGGACGGCCCCGACGCCGTCAAACGCTTCGTCGACGCCTGTCACGAGCGCGACCTCGCGGTCGTTCTCGATGTCGTCTACAACCACCTCGGCCCGTCGGGAAACTATCTCGCCGAGTTCGGCCCCTACTTCACCGACGCCTACCACACACCCTGGGGCGCGGCGCTGAACCTCGACCAGGATCACGCCCGGCACGTCCGTCGATACATCTGCGATAACGCCCTGATGTGGCTCTGCGACTACCGATTCGACGCCCTGCGTCTCGACGCCATCCACGCTTTCCACGACGAATCCGCGACGCACCTGCTCGAACAGCTCGCCTCCGAAGTGCGCGAGCTCGAAGCCGACACCGGACGCCCCCTCACGCTCATCGCCGAGAGTGACCTCAACGACCCGCGTGTCGTCACGTCCGTGGAAGCCCGCGGGCTCGGGCTCGACGCCCAGTGGTCCGACGACTTCCACCACGCTCTGCACAGCGTCGCCACGGGCGAGCGCGACGGCTACTACTCCGCCTTCGGCTCCATCGCACAACTCGGCAAGGCCCTGAGCAACGCCTTCGTGTACGACGGCGTCATGCACCCCACACGCCAACGCCTCCGGGGCCGGAGCACAAGCGGCCTCACGACCGACCGCTTCCTCGCCTACATCCAGAACCACGACCAGATCGGTAACCGCGCCACCGGCGACCGCATCGCCCGCTCTCTCAACGAGCAGCAGCTCAAGACCTGCGCCGCCCTGGTCCTGCTCGCGCCCTTCGTGCCGATGCTCTTCCAGGGCGAGGAGTGGGGGGCCTCGGCGCCCTTCCAGTACTTCGCCGATCACCAGGACCCCGGCCTTGCCGACGCCGTGCGAACCGGGCGGCGGTCTGAGTTTTCCGACTTCGGCTGGAACCCCGAAGACGTCCCCGATCCGATCGATCTGGAGACGTTCCACCGCTCCAAGCTCGACTGGGACGAGACCAAATCGCCCGAGCACGACGAGTTGCTGCGCTGGCACCACGCGCTCATCGCCCTGCGCACCCGCCTCCCCGGTGTCGCGGCCAGACCGCTCGAAGCGCTCCGCGTCACGCACAGCGAAGACGAGCGTTGGCTCGCCTTCCGCAACGGCCCCATCGGCGTCGCGGCCTCATTCGCAACGCCCAATCGATCGAGCCCCGGCGCGGCGAGCCATCGCATCCCGCTCGCCGGCTTGCTCGACGAGAACGAGCACGAGTCGTGCGCACTCACGATGGCGTCACATCCCGAATGCCGGTTCTCGGCAGACGCCGCGCACGTGACGCCCGGCGGTTGCCTCGTCTTCGTGTGCGAGCACGCCACCGCGGGCTGACGCGCACGGTCCACAACGATCGATCAGGGAATTCGCCGGCCGTGCGGGTCGCGCGCGGGTCCAGGGGGAAGTTCCGTCGGCACGTGTTCGAGTTGCTCCGCCGCGTCGTGCACATGATCCGGCGCGAGCCCCGCTTCGTCCACGAGGTAGTGCTCCCACAGCCGGTGGCGACGCACGATCGCTTCCGCTTCGGTCCGCCCGGTTTCCGTCAGAGCGAGCGAGCCCCCGTGATTCGACACGTAGCCCGACTTCGTGGCCCGGGCGATCGCCGGCGCGAGCGGGCGCCCCGCAAGCACCCGCCGGAGTCGCTCGACCGGCACGCGACCCTGGCCCGACTCGGCGCCGCGGTACAACGCGGCGAGCAGGTCATCCAACGCGACGCGCAGCGCCAGGCGACGCCGACGCAGCACCCGTGTCAGGACGCCGTGTTTCGGGCTCGTCACGATCGCCAGCGCGAGCAGTGCGCCCGCCGTCAGCCCCATCGATCCCGCGGCGTTCACGGCGTCCTTCCCGAACCACGCCGGGACGACGCTCGCGGCCAGATACCCCCCGACGCCGCAGACGAGCGCGACGACGACGCTCCAGATCACCTGGGCGTGTAGGCGATCGGTCAATAGGCGGGCCGTCGCGGCCGGACAGACGAGCATCGCGACGACCAGGATCGACCCCACCGCCTCGAAGCTCGCGACGGTGGCGCCGGCGACGAAGACCATCAGCAGATAATGCATCAGCGTCGCGCTGTATCCCTGCGTCGTCGCGAGCGCCGGGTCGAACGCCGCGATCCGCAGCTCCTTGAAGAACACACCCGTAAACGCGCATGCGAGGACGACCATCCCCGCGAGCATCCACACCTGGCGCGGGACCGCTTCGAGCGTCTCCATCCTCCAGAGCCCGCCCCACGACTCCGGCGCGCCGTACCACACGAGGTACTCGAGTTGCCCGTGCAGCACGCAGTCGGCGTCGAGGTCAACGTGGCGCACCGCGGCGCGCTCGATCAGCAGCACGCCCAGCGCGAAGAGCACGGAAAAGACCACGCCCATCGCCGCGCCGGGCTCGACGCGCCCGAGCTTCTTGACCAGTTCGACGAGCACGACCGTCGCCACACCGGCGATCGCGGCGCCGACGAACATCGCCAGCGGGCTCCGCGTCGTAATGATCAGGAAGGCGATTACGAGGCCGGGCAGCACGGAGTGGCTGATGGCGTCGCCCATCAGCGAGAGCCGACGGAGCACGAGGAAGTTGCCCAGCACGCCGCACCCCACCGCCGCCAGAACCGCCGCGGTCATCGGGAAGAGATCGAGCGCGATCGAGAACTCGAAGAGAGCGAGCGTGTTCACGGGCGTGTCTCCGATCGTTCGGGGACGTCGACGCCCTGCTTCTCGAGTTCGGCTTCGAGCTCCTCGATGAGATCATCCGAGAGCACGTGCTCCACCTGGTCGACCGACCAGTCGACGTGGCTCGGCGCTACATCCGCGTGGGAGACCAGATACTGCTCCCACAGCGCGTGGTTCCGCGCGACGCGCGCACCGCGCCGGCGGCCCGAGTCGCTCAGTCCCACGCCCGACGCCGAGGCGCTCAGCGGCTCGGTCAACGCGCTCCGCCGCAGCGACGCGAGCACCAGCGCCCGGAACGGGCGTGACCACCCACGCGTTCGTGCGAGCTCACGGATCGCATCCGCGTGCAGGACGGACGCGTCGCGGTCGTGCGCCGTTTCGAGCAGGTGATCGCTCGCGATCCTCAGACGCAGACGCAGCCGACGCACGCCCGACGCCATCAGCCCGCGTGCCGGCGCGAGCACGAGGCTGAGCACGAAGATCGCGCCCGCCGTCAGCACGATGACCGCTCCCGCCGGCTTGCGCGGCAGCAGCGCGGACGTGACTGCGCCGAGGTACCCGCTCAGGCCGCCGATGAATCCCGCGATCGCCACCAGCCGCCACAGCCGATCCGTCCAGAACCGCGCCGCGACCGGCGGGATGATCAACATCGCGACCACGAGGATGAGGCCGACGGCCTGCAACCCCGCCACCGTCACCACAACGACCAGCGCCATCATCAACAGGTCGATGCGGTTGGTCGGCCAGCCGTCGACCTTCGCAAAGGCGTCG
>CAYTSW010000118.1:0-8653 GCA_964440605.1 uncultured Phycisphaeraceae bacterium
GTGCCGCCCATCATGACGTAGTGGAAGTGGGCGACGACGAAGTAGGTGTCGTGGAGGTGGATGTCGGTGGCGAGCGTCGCCAGCGGCGGGCCGGTCAGGCCGCCGATGGTGAAGCAGAAGAGGAAGAAGCAGGCGTAGAGCATCGGCGTGGTCCACGCAATGGAGGCCTTATACATCGTCGCGATCCAGTTGAAGACCTTGATCGCGGTCGGGATGGCGACGAGGAACGTCAGCGCCGAGAAGACAACGTTGGCCGCTGGCGACTGAGCCGTGAACATGTGGTGGGCCCAGACGAGGAAGGAGATGGCGGCGATGGCGATGGAGCTGAAGGCGATAGCGCGGTAGCCGAAGATGCGCTTGCGCGAGTGCACCGAGATGATCTCGGAGATGATGCCGAAGGCCGGCAGGATCATGATGTACACCGCCGGGTGCGAGTAGAACCAGAAGAAGTGCTGGAAGAGCACGGGGTCGCCGCCGAGATTGGGGTCGAAGATGGCGATCTGGAACATGCGCTCGAAGACGATCATCAGCAGCGTGATGCCCAGCACGGGAGTCGCCAGCACCTGGATGATCGAGGTCGCGTAGAGCGCCCAGACAAAGAGTGGCATGTCGAACCAGCCCATGCCCGGCACGCGCAGCTTGTGCACCGTGACGATGAAGTTCATCCCGGTGAAGATTGAGCTGAACCCGAGGATGAACGCCGCCAGCACAAGGGCCGTGACCGACCCCCACTCCGTCGTCGTTGAGTACGGCGTGTAGAACGTCCACCCGGTTTCGACGCCGCCCTGGACCAGCGACCAGATCGCGAACACGCCACCGAACAGGTAGACGTACCACGACATCAGGTTCAACCGCGGGAAGGCGACGTCCTTGGCGCCGAGCAGGATGGGCAGGAAGATGTTCCCCAGCGCCGCCGGGATCGACGGGATGATGAAGAGGAACACCATGATCGTCCCGTGCAGCGTGAAGACGCGGTTGTAGATGTTGTTGCCGGTTACGGTCGTTTCGTTTACCTCGCGCTCGGCGTCGACTTCGAACTCGTCGGCGCTGACGCGCAGCGACTGTCCGCCCGTCGGCTCGATGGTCGCCGCGGTGTCCCCGCTGAGGCCGCGCAGCGCGTAGACCGCCTTGTCCTTGGAGTCAGGCTTGCGTTCGACGATGAGCTGGCCGCTCTCATCGGCCGCGAGCCCGAACGCGGCGGGCTCGGGAAGAGCCGAGTCCTCCGCGGCGTCGTTGGTGCGCTCGATGGCCGCCGTCACCGCGCCCGTGTCCTCCATCTTGAGTTTGACGAAGGCGCCGGTCACGCCGGGCTTGTTCAACTCGTAGAACCGCGCTCCCAGCGAGGTGACCTGAAGGTCGGGGAACAGACGCCCGGACTTGACTTCCCGGGCGAACTCATCGGGGGCGTCATCGCCCGGTCCGAACTCCGCCGAAGTCGCGATGACGTTGCCGTCCTCGTCGAGGTAATCCGTGTGGTGCGGAGTGAAGAGCTCGAGGCGGAGGGCCATCGCGAAGACGCCGCCCAGGAAGAACATGAGCAACACGGCGACAAGGTACATGACGCCGATCTTCTTGTGGTCGTAGGTCCACACCCACGACATGACCGTCTTCCAGAATGAGCCTTTGGGGGCGAGGTAGCTGACGTCGTGATGAGCCATCTCGTGTGTCCTTCGGGGTTGATCGCTGCTGATGATCCGGGTTCGCTCGGGTTCGGGTCGCTCGGCTACACGCCTGACGCTTCGCCGCCGGCCCCTTCGCCGGTCGAACCTGCCCCACCCTCACGCTCGGCTTCCGCCTCGGCCTCGGTCTCGGCCTCGGCCGCCATCTCTTCGTCACTCTGCTGCTGCGCCTCGTCCGCGAACGCGTCCGTCAAAGACTGGATGTAGACGCCCAGCGCCCGCAGGTCGCGGTCGTCGAGCTGGCCCTGGTAACTCGGCATGTTCGCCGGCCAGCCGGGCTTGACGTACGCCTGCGGCTCGAGGACGGACTCGCGGGTGTACTGCATGTCGACGAGGCCGCGCGGGTTCTCATCGGAGTTCTCCGCCTGATAGCCGGGCCGAGGCTCGCCCCAGATGCCCTTCCAAGACGGGCCCGTGCCGGGCGAGCCGTCGATCGAGTGGCACGAGATGCAGCCGCGCGACACCGCGAGCGTCTGACCGAGCTCGATCAGCGGGATGTCGTCCGTGTTCGCCTGCGACTCAAGCCACGCGCGGTAGTCGGAATCCGGCAGCACGACGATCCGGTTGGTCATTTGTGAGTGGTTGTCGCCGCAGTATTCGGCGCAGTACAGAAAGTACCCGTTGTTGTTCTCGTTCAGCGGCTTGGCGGTCTCCGACTCGCGGTCGAAGTAGTGCGTCGCCTCCATGGGCTCGACCCACGCCGTGGTGTATCGGTTCGGGAAGCAATCGCGCTTCACGCGGAACTCGGGGAGGTAGAACGAGTGGATGACGTCGGTCGACGACAGCAGGAAGCGCACCGGCTTGCCCGCGGGGACCGCGAAGACCGGCTGCTTGACGTCGGACACCCACTCGAACTGCCGCGACTGCGCGCCGTTGGGGTACTCGAACGTCCAGTTCCACTTTTTGGCGGTGACCGTGATCTCCTCGGCACCCTCGGGCGCGATCGTCTTGGGCAGGTACACCCACGTCCCCCAGAAGAACATGATCGCGAACCCGATCGCCGGGATGATCGACCAGGTCAGCTCGAGCGCCGTGTTGTGCGACGGGCTCGGTTCGGCGGCCACGCCCTGACGCCGACGGTACTTCACCATGTACCACGCCATCAGGGCCATCAGCAGCACGAAGAAGAACGCCGAGATAAAGAAGATGAAGTAGTACACCGCGTTCACGTCGCGGGAGTACTCGGACGCGTTGTGGCGGAACCACAATCCATCAAAAAGATTGGTCTGAGCAACCGTGGACCGCATCAGGTTGGGGTCAAGCAAGTCGGCGATCATGCGCGCGTCACCTCGGAGCGAAGGGGCGTGTGCACAGGCAGGCCCGCGTGGGCTCGTACACATCCATTACATCGGTATCTTCGATGCGAGCAGGCGACCCGATTCCTGCCTGACCGCAATCTGTGCGGCAGTCTAGTAGAACCCGCCCCTCAAGTCTCCTGGCGGGCGGCTCAGGGCGACATTTTGTGCCGCCTCGCCCGTACCACCCTTCCCCCATCAAGAAGTGGTATGGAGGCGCGTCGTTCACGCTTCGCGTGCCTCGCGGAACGCGGCGCCCTTGCGGGCCGACCGGACAAACAACCAGCCGATGGTGCTGAACAGCCCCAGCGCGACCAGAGCGCCGCCGAGCTGCATGAAACGGAAAGCGCTGGCGGTGTTCTCCCCCGTGTTCGGGTCGTAGGGAAAACACCATGCGTACACGCGGTCAAAGAGTGTTCGCTGCTCGCCGTCGCGAGCGGACCTGAGCGCCTCGGTGAACCGCTCGCCGGTGTAATCGAGCCCCTCGATGAAGTTGTGGATGGTCCCATCGGGCGAGCAGAAGAAGACGGCCGAGGTGTGGGAGAACTCGCCCGACTCCGGCACGAAGCGGTAGTGGAACCCGAGCGCCGTTGTGACGCGGCGGATCGTCGTCGCGTCCGACGTCAGGAACGCCCACGCGTCGTCGAACGTGTCGACCTCGCGTTCCGCGGCCCCGCCGGCCCGCGTGTACCGGCCCACGTACAGCTTCTGCTTGGCGTTGGAGGTGATCGGTCCCTCGGTGTGGTCGAACGAGAACGTCACCACGCGATACTCGTCCCCGGCGGTCCATTCCATCTGCCGCATCGCATCCGCGACCTTCTCCTGCGTGAGCGGGCAGAGCATCGGGCAGTCGTAGTACGCCGGCACTACCAGGACGGGCCGCTCGCCATCGAAGTAGTCACCGAGGGTGACCTCGTCGCCCGAGGCGTTGATGAAGGCCGCGTCGAGCGGCAGCTTGTCGCCGGTGCGATCGACGACGCCCACCCCCTCCTGCTCGGGCAACTCGTCGCGGATGAGCTGCCCCTCGGCGTAGGCGCAGAGCAGCAGCGCCGAAGCGACCACGCCAACTCGAAATGAAAACTCTATCCGCATTATCGATCGATTCGCCGCGTGTCAGGGTGTGGATGCGGCGTCGGGGCCGGGCTCACCGCTCGAGCCGTGAGGCGTCGTACTCCTCCATCACCGCGCCCTTGGCCATCGGCAGGGGCAGGCTGACTGTTCCTTCGCCCTGATTGATCCAGTCCGGCTCGCCGTAGAGCTCCTGCGTCCACGCGGAGTACGCCTCGTCACGCTCGTTGACGACGCGCTGGGAGGTCTCCTGGACCGCGATCTTCTGGGACTGCACCTCGCGCTTGAACCACGGGATCACGATGATCGCGACGCCGAAGGTGAAGACGCAGGTGAAGACGAGGCAGGCGATGACGAGCTTGGCGTTGAACTCGCCGTGGGCCACCTGGTGGTGGGGCTCGTCGGGCGCGTGGCGGAACCAGTCGTCGTGCTCGTGCGCGGCTTCGCGGAGCTCGGTCTCGCTCTGCGGCTTGTGGGGATGCAGCTCACTCATCGCTCACCTCAGATGTGGTTCGTGTGACGCAGCGCCTCGGGCATGCGCGGGTCGTTGATCGCGACCAGCGGGCCCGACGCCACCTTGCGGATGTAGAACCCCGCGAAAATCAGGATTGGTCCGAGCACCCCGACGAGATCGATCCATGTGAATAGGGGCGCCGCTTGCTTCACGAGCGTGCCCTCGTCCATCGTCATCAACATGGCGTTCGGACGCACCATCCAGTACGTCTCGAACACCTGCGCCAACAGCAGCCAGACGCAGACCGCGCCCACCACGAAGCCGTTGCGCCGCATCGGGCGCGGCAGCAGCACGATGAAGGGGATCGCGAAGTGCGCGATGGGCAGCGCCCACGACGTCCACTGCCACGCCCCCTCCTTGCGGATCTGGAAGAACCACGTTTCCTCGGGGATATTCGCGTACCAGATCAGGAAGTACTGGCTGAAAGAGATGTACGCCCAGAAGACCGTGAAGCCGAAGAGCAGCTTGGTGATGTCGTGCATGTGCTCCTCGGTGAAGCACGAGTGCAGTCGCCCGAGCGAGCGGAGGATCAGCAGCGTGAGCGTGCCCGTGGCCAGAGCGGTGACGAGGCCGCCCGCGAAGAAGTGCACGCCCAGCATCGTGCTGAACCAGTGGTAGTCGAGGGTCATGAGCCAGTCGAAACCGCCGAACGCGGTGGCGAAGGCGAAGAAGGGCAGGCCGCCCGCGGCGATCTTCAGCGCGGTGGTGGTGTGCCACTTGTCGCCGTCGGAGTCCTGCCGCGTGCTCTGATCCCAGAGGAGGAAGGAGAGCGTGAGGAGCACGCCGAAGATGAGCACCGCTCGGATCAGGAAGAAGGGCACCGTCAGGTACGCCGCTTTCTCGTCGTAGATGGCGTCGCCCGCGACGTAGGCGGGGTTCATCCACTTCCAGAGGTAGGCGGCCGCCGCGCCTTCGCCGCGGCCCGAGAGCACGAGCTGAAGCAGCAGCAGGACGACGAACATGATCGCCGGCAGCCACATGAGCGACATCAAGTTCTCGAACTGACGCCGGATCGTCGCGGACCAACCCGCCTTGGTCACGTGCAGGAACATGACGAAGGCCATCGCGGTGATGGGCAGCAGCAGGGCGTAGAGGAAGCCGGTGTGCAGGGCGTGCAGGGCGATGCGGGCGTCGTTGGCCGAGCCGGCGAAGGCGCCGACGAGTGCCAAGGCGCACGCGAGCAGGCCCAGGCTGATGAGCCCCTTGGAGAGACCCGAGCCCGCGTTGGCCGACAGGCTGATGTTGTCCGCGCTCAGCACGCGCGACGTGTCAATGGCGTGTGCGCTCACGACGTGGACTCCTCAGCTCCGGAGGTGTTCGGTTCCGGGGTGTCGGCCGGCGGCGACATGGCCGCTCCGCCCGCGGGCGTCGCGGCGCCGCGCCGGCGCTCGAGCTCGAGCCGTTGCGACTCGGGCAGCATGTTCAGCGACCCCGATTGCGCCTTCTGGAGGGCACGGACGTAGGCCACGATCGACCACGTCTCGCGGATGGTCAGCTTGCGCCCGTAGGGCATCATGCGGTACTCGTACGGCCCGCCGGGGTTGGGCACGCCGTTGCGGATGACGTGGAAGATGTAGCCGTCCTGCCCCAGCTCGCCGCCGAGTTGGTAGCGGTCGTCGTGGAAGTTGGGCAGCGGGTAGGACCACCGCCTTCCGACGAGACCGTCCCCGGCGCCCGTGCCGCCATGGCACGAGATGCAGTAGATGTTGTACTTCTTCTGGCCGAGCTCGAGCAGGCTCGCGTCCACACGGACGGGCATGCGATCGACCCAGTCGAAGTTGAGCTGGCCCGTCTCCTCGTTGACCTCGAGTGCGCCGTTGCTCGCGGCGCGGTACACGCGGCCTTCATTGGTCGCCGGATCGTCGCGCAGGAACTCGTTGCGGTCGGCGAAGTCGACGCCGAGGACGGGTCCGGTGTGCGGCTGGCGACCGAACGCCACGGTGCCCGGCACGGGCGGACGCTGGGACCGCCCGTACTGATCGCCCGTCTCCTCGTCGACGTATTCCTCGAAGAACGTCGACGTCGACTGGGCCTTGTACTTGGGCTGGTCGTCCATGTCGGGGAAGAACTGTCGGGGCGGCTTGTCCGATGTGTCGCCGCGGCACCCGCCCAACGCCACGACCGACGCCAACGCGACCGAGGCGACGAGCATCAGTGACTTGTTCATCGGGGCCTGCTTCATTCGGCTACCTCCTCGATCCGCTTGCCGCCCAGCGACTCCAGCAGCCGACGCGTCTCGGCGGGGTCGAACTTCGGATCGCCCGCCTCGACGGCGATGATGAAGCGGTCGTCCGACACGCGCAGGAAGCGTTCACTGGTCAGCAGCGGGTGGTGATGCCGCGGCAGGCCGTTCATCACGAACATGCCCACGATGCACCCGATCGAGGCGAGCAGCACGCTCAGCTCAAAGATGATCGGAGTGAACTGCTCCCAGGCGAAGAGCGGCTTGCCGGCGGTGACGATCTTGTAGTCGATCGCCGACATCCAGCCCTGCATCGCGATGGCCCCGATGAACCCCGAGACGGCGCCCATGGCGCAGAAGGTCGAGACCCGCGAGGGCTTCAGGCCCATGGCCTTATCGATGCCGTGGATCGGGATGGGGGCGAAGACGTCCCACTTCGAGTAGCCCGCGTCGCGGACCGCCTCGGCGGCGATCGAGATGTGCGCGGGGTCGTCGAACTCCGCGATCACCCCGTGCAGACGCTGGCCCGATGATGTCTGGAAAGCGCTGATCTGTGTCATGGCTCAGTACGTCCCTCCCGTTTGCGCCTTCACGCCCTCGTCGTCGGGCCGGCCGGGCTCGTGGTGATCCGAGTGGTACTTGTCGTACATCGGGTGGTGCGGGTCCGCCATCGGCAGGACGTTCTTCACCTCGCTGATCGCCAGCATGGGCAGGAACCGCAGGAACAGCAGGAAGAGCGTCATGAAGATGCCCATCGACCCCACGAACGTCATGATGTCCACGAACGTCGGCGAGTAGTACGCCCACGACGAGGGCACGAAGTCGTTCCCCAGCGTCGCGACGATCACGAACCGCTCGAACCACATCCCGATGTTCACCACGATCGACATCATGAAGATGAACGGGATCGTCGTCCGGCACCACTTGAACCAGAAGACCTGCGGCGAGATCACGTTGCAGAAGAACATGATCCAGTACGCCCAGATGTATGGCCCTTCGACCATCCGCAGCCAGAACGCCGCACGCTCGTACGGGTTCGCGCCGTACCAGGCGATGAAGAACTCTATGATGTACGCGAAGCCCACCATCGAACCGGTCACGATGATGATCTTGCACATGTTCTCGAGGGTCTTGGCGGTCACGAAGTCCTTGAGGCCCGGGTAGAGCATCCGGGCGGGGATCAGCAGCGTGAGCACCATCGCGAAGCCGGAGAACACGGCGCCGGCGACGAAGTAAGGCGGGAAGATCGTCGTGTGCCAACCCGGCAGGATCGAGACCGCGAAGTCGAACGACACCACCGAGTGCACCGAGAGCACCAGCGGCGTCGCCAGGCCCGCGAGCAGGATGTAGGCCTTCTCGTAGTTCCACCAGTGCCGGCTGGAGAAGCGCCAGCCCATCGCCAGCACGCCGTACACGTACGCCGCGATCTTGTTCGCCGGCAGCGTGACGGTCGTCAGCCGCTTGACGAACCCCGGCAGCGGGTGGGGCGCCCACATGGGGCCGAACGTGACCTTCTGGTTCCGCCTCAGCGTCGCGCGGTCGCGCAGCGTCGCGAGGTCCGGGATCATGCCCATGTACCAGAAGAGCAGCGAGACTGTGAAGTACGTGCCCACCGCGAAGACGTCCCAGAGCAGCGGCGAGCGGAAGTTGGGCCAGATCCAGTTGTAGTTCGGGATCGGGAAGAGCATCCAGGCCATCCACACGCGCCCGACGTGGATGCCGGGGAACGTGCCAGCGCAGACAACCGCGAAGATCGTCATCGCCTCTGCGAAGCGGTTGATACTCGTCCGCCACGCCTGCTTGAATAGACAGAGAATCGCCGAGATCAGGGTCCCGGCGTGCCCGATGCCGACCCACCACACGAAGTTGACGATCGCCCAGCCCCAGGACACCGGGTTGTTCAGGCCCCAGACCC
>CAYTSW010000119.1:0-8634 GCA_964440605.1 uncultured Phycisphaeraceae bacterium
CAGTCCCGATGCGGCGGGTCATGCTCTCACACCCGCTACCCGTCTGAGGCTTGGTAGGCCATTACCCCACCAACAACCTGATAGGAGTATCGCCGCTCCTGAGGCGCCGGAGCTTTCTTCCGTGGAAGATATAGGGTATTACCGTCAGTTTCCCGACGCTATCCCCTACCTCAGGGTACGTTCGATACCATTACTCGCCCTTTCGCCACTGTGTCGTTCGACTTGCATGTTTTAGCCATGCCGCCAGCGTTCAATCTGAGCCAGGATCAAACTCTTCAATTGAATATCGTTGCGATGGACGACCGCAACCCGCTCCGACAATCAGTCTTCGCTGGCCACGGCGCCCGGTGCTTCGATGAAGGGTTTGCCTGCTCCGCTCCGGACCGTTTCGCCTCACGCCAATGACGCTCGACATCCCCGATCCTGAACGCGGTCACGTCGCGATGCAAGCATCGCGACGCCCGCCGGGACGGCTAAATCCCGGCGGAAAATATCACTCAAAGCATATGCGTAAAGCATATACGAGAGCCTTGAGTGCCACGGACGCTGTGAACATCCATGGCAGCACATGACTCATCGGAAGCGCTGCTAACGCTTTCGGCCTCGCGACCTATCCGACAAGGCACGTTCTCGCGGCTATCTACGGGCTGTTTACTTGTCAAAGAGGGTGAGGCTCGCGGGCATCACGCCCGGGTTCGCCCGGCCGCCTTTGGTTTGGCGGGACGGCTAGCATAGCTGTCATCCCGAGAGGGTCAAGCCACTCAAGAGCATTTTTCCCCGCTCACCTCCCATACACACCAAATACACCACCTCGGCCGCTTCCGACACCCCCTACCGATCGGGCGTCGCTGCGATCACGCCCACCCATATCGTGCCTGCACCCGCTCGACGCAGCGTGCGGGCCGCTCCACGCAGCGTGGCGCCGGTCGTCGTCACATCGTCCACGAGCAGCATCGCTCGCCCGCGGACCCGACGCGCCGCGCCCGCTCGCAGCCGAAACACCCCCGCAACGTTGCTGGCGCGGGCTGATGGCGCAACGGCTCGCTGGGTCGGGGCGTGACGTCGGGCAAGCGCGCTCGCAACGCGGGCGTGGGTCGCCCACGCCACGCCGCGAGCGATGGCGCTCGCGTGGTCGATCCCGCGGGCCAGACGCCGACGCCGCGTCATCGGCATCGGCACGATCAACGCCTCGCCCACATCGCCGAAGCCCGCTCGGAGGGCTTCTTCGCCCAGGAGGCGGCCCAGCGCTTCGCCGAGACGCCAGCCACGCTCGAACTTCACTTCCTGCACCCAGCGGTCCAGCGGATCCTCGTAGCGCCCCAATCGCACGAGTCGTGACCACGGGAGACGGCGCTGTCGGCACCCCGAGCAGCCCATCTCGCCGGCCTCGTACATCCCCACGTCGCGACCGCACACGTCGCAATACGCGGCCGGCACGTCGGGCGACCAATCCGCCGCCTGCATGCGCCGGGCCAGCGGCAAGCGCGTCGGCTTCAGCCAGGACTCCTCGATCTCGCGGATCCAACGCAGCACGCGCGAACCGCTCGGCGTCGCACCCGCGCCCGACGCCTCATCCCCGACGGCTGGGTCCGCGACGCCGGGATCCACCAGCTCACGCGGCGGCCAAACGAAGCGGTCGTTCTCGCCCGGCGTAGCGCTCACCACGTCAGTTCCTGATCGATGCCACACACGCCCGCCAGCCACGCTGCGTAGGCGGGCGTCCCGCGCTCTGCGTGGACCGGCTCGAAAACCTCGAGCATCATCGGCGCCCCCGTGTCGCTCAGGAGCACGGCCTCGCTCCAGCGCTGCCAGTCGATGCCGCCGGCGCCGGGCATGAGGTGGCTGTCCGCGGCGCCGTCGTTGTCGTGCACGTGCACGTAGCCCACCACATCCGCGACGCGCTCCAGCGCGTGCGGCGCATCGCCGGTCATATGGGCGTGGCCGACGTCGAAACACATCACGAGGCGTTCGCTGCCGATCTCGCGCACAAGCCCGGCGAGGCGCAGCGGGTCGTGCCCAGCGGGGGCGTTGTAGGGCAGGTTCTCGAGCGCGTACGTGACGCCCAGGTGCTCGCCCAGCAGGGCCAGGCGACGCGCGAAGTCTTCGAGGTGAGGCCAGCGTTCGCGTTCCGTCTCGCGGGCTTCGTCGGGAGGCATCAGGTGCATGTCGTGGAAGTACGCCGCGGGGTGGACGACGACAAGCGGCGCGCCGAGCCTGATGGCGAGGCGTGCTTCTGCTTCGTACACCGCGAGGCAGGCGTCGCGGTGCGCCTCGTCGGGCGAGCTGGGGTCGAGGTCGTGCCCGAAGCGCCCGTGCAGGGAGTCGACGATAAGCCCCGCCTCCCGGCATGCCGAGCGCATGGCCTCTGGCTCGAGATCGCGCTCGATCGAGCGGTAGACCTGAGCGTGCGTCACGCCGATGGCGGCGTACGACTCGAGAAACGCGCGGGCGTCGACGTGGTCGAAGCCCAACGGCGCCGTGGTGCTCAGACATCTTCCATGGCGCTGCCCATGATCGTGCACGTCGGCCCTCCGCGCTGGCGTTCGGCGACCAACCTACCCGATCGGAGCGAGGCTCACCCCTCGCGCGTCGATGCGCGCGGCACGTCGCCGCCGGCCGAGTGGGGATCGAGCGCCTCGCGCACGAGCGTCGCACGCTCTTCGCGGCGTTCGGCCTGGTCCATCGCCCGCTGGCGGAGCTTCTGGAGGTGAGCGGGCTGGGTGAAGAGCGTCAACTGGTTTACGGTGCGGATGTCTACATCCGAAACCACCCCGAGCACGACGCCGAGGCGAACGAGGCTGAGGCGCTCCATGGCTTCGTCGGTCTTGAGCAGTCGCGCGTAGCGGAGCATGCCCAGCGCGCGGAAGACCTGGTCTTCGACGAAGGCCCGGCGCTTCTCGAGCATGTTTCGCCGGGCGAGGCGCTCGTATTCGATCACCTTCGGGATGATCTGCTGCTCGAACTCCTCCAGCAGCTCCTGCTCGCTCTTGCCCAGCGTGGTCTGGTTGGAGATCTGGTAAAAGTCGCCCGCCGCGTCGGAGCCTTCGCCGTAGTAGCCCCGGACCGCGAGGCTCATCGCCTTGGCGGCGCGGCGGACCTTCTCGAGCTCGCCGCTCATCTTCAGCGCCGGCAGGTGGAGCATGACGGAGACGCGGATGCCCGTGCCGACGTTCGTCGGGCAGGCGGTGAGGTACCCGAACCGCGGCGAGTAGGCGAAGTCGAGCCGGGCCTCGAGCGCGTCGTCGACGGTATCGATCTGCTCGAGCGCGTCGCCCAGCGCAAGACCGCTGCGCAGCACCTGCACCCGCAGGTGGTCTTCTTCGTTGACCATGACGCTCAGGCGCTCGTGGGGTGACGTGATCGCCACGCCGCGCGGACCCTTCGCCCCCGCGTGCTGCTTGGAGATCAGATGCCGCTCGACGAGCACCATGCGCTCGGTGCGTTCGACCTCGCTGATGTCAATCCAGACCAGGTGCTCATCGACGGTGCTGCCGCAGATGTGTTCCTGAGCCAGTTCGATGACGCGGCGCCGGTCTTCGAGGCTGGCCCGTCCCGGGAACGCGAAGCCGGCGATGTTGCGGGCGAGCCGAACACGCGAGGAGAGCACGACGTCGGACGAAGGCCCCTTGCCCTTGAGCCACTCCGCCGCGTCCTGGAACTGTTCACTCGTCATCTTGGACCGCGCACTCCTAAGTGGCCCGCCGGTCGCCGCCCGTCTACGACGTGCCCGACTCGACGCCGCGGATCTCGTCGCGCAACTCGGCGGCGCGCTCGTACTGCTCGCTCGTGACCGCGTCGGCCAGCTCGCGCCTCAGTTTCGCCAGCCGGCGTTGACGGTCCATCGCGTCCCCGGCCCGCCGCGGGACCTTGCCGACGTGGTGCGTCGCTCCGTCGTGCGAGCGCTCGATCATCGGCCCGACGGCCTTCTCGAAGTATCGGTAGCAGTCCGGACAGCCCAGCAGCCCCTTGTTGCGGAACTCCGTGAAGCTCAGGCCGCACGCCTCGCAGCGGATGCTCTTCGGGCTGACCGCTTCCTGCGATGCCGCGCCGCCCTGCCCGTGCTGGGCGAGGATGCTCGACATGATGGCCTGAAGCGGGGCGTTGGTCTGGACGCCGATGCCTTCCGACTTGGCGCACTGCTCGCACAGCTTGCGCTCGACCTTCTTCCCGCCCTTGATCGTGACCTCGGTCACTACCGGCTTCTTGCCGCACTTATCGCAGTCCTTGCAGTTCCACGGCCCGAAGCTCTGCTCGCCAGCGCCAGCCATGCTTCCATGCTAGCGCTCCGTCTGCTGGCTCGACACCCAACGCTGACAGTGCCACCGGTTGACGGCGTCGCGGCAACCCGTGCTCCCACGCAAGGCTCGCGCACGGGGCCACCGGGCTTGCGCCCGGTGTTCTCTCTGCTTGCCTCCCCGCTACGTCGCTCCAACGCCTCCCCGCCCCCTGACCACTTCCCACACCCCCGCGACCACCGCCAGCACGCCTTCCACATCGTCCAGCCGGAGCATGTTGGAGCCGTCGCTGGGCGCCCGCTCAGGCTGGGGGTGACACTCGACGAAGAGGGCGTCGACGCCGGCGGCCGCCGCGGCTCGGGCGAGCAGAGGCACGCGTTCGCGCCGGCCGCCGCTTGCCTCGCCCGCACCGGGCAGTTGCACCGAGTGGGTCGCGTCGAAACAGACGGCAGGCGTGAGCGACGCGGGCGACTGCGCGTCGCCACCGATCGAGTCGGGGTCGATCTCGAGAAGGTCGCCCAGACCGGCAAAGTCGTTCACCAGGCGGTGGTACCCGAAGAACGTGCCGCGCTCGGTGACCATGACCTGGCGGCACCCCGTCGACAGCACTTTGCGCACCGGGCCGGCCATCTCTTCCGGGGAGAGAAACTGGCCCTTCTTGATGTTCACTGCCCGCGTGTGCTCGGCCGCCGCTGACCCCGCCGCGAGCAGGAGGTCGGTCTGTCGGCAGAGGAACGCGGGGATCTGGAGCACGTCGACGACGCGGGCGACATCGCTGGCCTGGTCGGGCTCGTGCAGGTCGGTAGTCACGGGTACGCCCAGGCGCTCGCGCACCTCGGCGAGTTGGTCCAGCCCCGCCGGCATGCCCGGCCCGCGTGCCGAGCGGATGCTCGAGCGATTGGCCTTGTCGAACGAGGCCTTGAAGACGTAGCCCAACCCCAGCCGCTCGCAGATCGCCTTGACGTGCTTGCCGATCGCGACCGCTTCATCCACGCCCTCCAACACGCAGGGGCCAGAGATCACAGCCAGCCGTTCATCCGAACCGACGGCCAGCTCGCCGCCGGGTCCACTGATCACACAACGTCGTTTCATGCGACGCAATGTACCGGACGCCCAGCGGCCGCCGCGACACCCCTCGATCCGGGTTCGGCTTCGCCGTGCCCGGGCAGCCGCGGCAGTCGCGCCTCGCCCGCTTCGCCTCTCCGTCTCTGCCTCTCCGCTTCGAAGCTTTCCGGCCCTTTCCCTTCGGCCCCGCTTCGCATCGACCGATACCCCAACCCGCGAGTTCTTCAACCACGCGGACGGAGCCGACCGATGGCCAGACTCCCCGAGCAGCCCGAAGCCTTCGCCGAGCAGATCCTTTGTTTGCTCAGGCGTCTCAAGCCCGACCTCGACGCCGAGCTCGCGGGCCCCTGCGAGCTGCTCGTGGACGGGCGCCGCCTCGACCTCGAGAACCTGATGCGGCTCGTGCGCACCGACGCCGACCGAGGCGTCGAGATCGTCGAGCAGTACCTCGATCACCTGTTCGACGACGACACCTTTGCGGTGGGCGCGATGCCTTGGGAGGTCGCCAAGCCCAAGATCATGCCGCGCATCCAGCCCGAAACGATCTTCGAGCACCTCGCCCGCGAACAGGTCGCCCACGTCCCGTGGGTGAACAACACGGTCATCGTCTTCGTGATCGACCTGCCCAACATGACCGTCAGCGTCACGACGGAGCAGACCATCCGCTGGGGCGTGACGCCCGCCGAACTCGAACACATCGCCCGCGACAACCTGCGCGACGCCACGCCCCATCTTGAGCTGCGCTCGCTCGAGTCGGACGACGGCGGACACGCCATGCTGCTCTCACTCCAGGACGGCTACGACGCCTCGCGTCTCCTGCTCCAAGACGTGCACCGAGCGCTCGCGCCCGAGCTGGGCCAGACGTTTTACGCCGCCGCCCCTTCGCGGGACATGCTGCTCGCCTTCGCGTGCGAGCCCAACGGCTTCGTGCAGCGCGTCCGCGACCGCGTGCACGCCGACTACCGCCGCCTGCCGTACCCCATCAGCAACCGGCTCTTTCTGGTCTGCCGAGACGGCATCGCCGGCACCGTGCCCGCGCAGGACAACTCACGCTCGGGCTACGAACACGGCGACGACGACCACCGCGAAGCCGCCTGAGCGTCGCAGCGGGGCGACCCGCGCCCAGCCCCCTCAGCCGCCCGTCTCAGCCGCCCGTGCCGATGATCTGATCGTCGAGGTTGTCGATCGTCAGGTCGACGCCGGTGTCAAAGTCCGGGACCGCCTCCGAGGGGTTCACGCCCGCGGGGACGTAGCGCAGGCGGTTGGCCCCGCGCTCGGGCCGCACGAGCCCGGCGTGGATGCCGTCGGGGCCGGCGCCGTGGAAGACGATCCCGCCGCGAGCGGCGGCGGGGACGGACTGGTCGCGCTGCGACGGGAATCCGGGGTTCCCGATGATCGCTTCCATGCCGCTGACGCGGTGGGCCTCGGAGTAGCGCGGGGCGATGGCCGAGGCGTTGCGGTTCACCTTGTTCTCGCGCGGACCCATGCCGCCGGAGTTGAGCCATCCGGCGTTGGAGTTCCAATAGAAGAGGGCGGTGTCGCCGCTGGAGTCCACCGCGGCGAAGTCGGGCTCGTTGCCGGCGAGCTGCGTCCGGCGCCAGGCGAGGATGGGGATGCCAAAGGCGTCGACGATGTCGGGCATCGCCTTGTGTTCGTCGGTGCCGGCCTGGCCGGTGAACTGCGAGCGCGCACTGTTCTGCTCCGGCGCTTCGAGCACGCCGCTGCCGGGATCGAAAAAGCCCGGGCCGCGCGGCCCGCCGATGTCGCCCACGCTGACCTGGATCTTGGACTCCTGGTCCGCCAGCGGACCGACCTCGATGCCCGTGTTCGTGCTGTCGAGCGGGATCACGCCCCCCGCGAGATCGAGCAGGATGTTTTCCATCTCCGTGAAGCCCTCGTCGGCGTTGTCGGGGGCGCCCATGTCACGCCCGCTGAAGACGCCGGGCAGGCGCCGGTTCTGCGCCTGGAACTGGCCCACGGCGGTGCTGAGGTCGGCGATGGTCGCCTGCGTGGTCGCGACGCGCGCATTGGTGCGCACCGCGCCGAGCACGGGCAGCAGTATGCCGATGAGCAGCAGGATCAGGCCGATCACCACGATCAACTCGATGAGGCTGAAGCCCGAGCGGGTCGACGGTCGGGAAGCACGGTGCGAGGCTCGGTTGGGCATGGCGATACGCCCTCCAGGTCGTAGTTGCGTGACACGCGTCAACAGACAGCAGGGCACGAGCACGCCGCCGCCAACGTCCAGATTCGAGTGTAACTCCCTGCGAGTTCCCCCGGATCGCCCCCACGCACCCGTACAAACGCCCCACCGCGTCAAGCCGCGCTCGCTTCATGCCCTCGGCACGGTGATGACGAAGTCCGTCCCGCGACCCACCTCGGAGTGCACCTCGATGGTGCCGCCGTGCTCTTCGATGAGCCGCTTGGTGGTGGGCAGTCCGAGCCCGCTCCCGCCGGCCTTGGTGGTGTAGTAAGGCGTGAAGACGCGTTCGAGCACCTCGGGGCTCATGCCCGGACCCGTGTCGATGACGTGGACGCAATACACGGGCATGCCCTCCTGCTCCGAAGCGTGGGTGCGAATGATCAACTCGCGCGAGCCGGCGGACGTCTGCTCCATGGCCTGCGTCGCGTTGAGGAGCAGGTTGAGCAGCGCCTGCTTGAAGTGCGCCGCGTCGAGCATCACGGGCATCTTCTCTTTCGCCACCTCGGAGCGGAACCGCACGCCGTGATGACCGGCCTGGGGGGCGAAGAAGTCCACCAGTTCCTCGGTGACCTGGTTGAGGTCGGCCTCGACGAGCTGGAGCCTCACCTCGCCGGCGAAGCGGAGGAAGTCGGTGAGGATGTCGCGCAGGCGGTCGGCCTCGCGACGGAGCGCGTCGATGCGCCGCGTCAGGCGGGCGCGCTGCTCGTCGTTGGCTTCGAGTTCGTCGATGCCCTCGGCGAGCAACTGAGCGTTGAGCCCGATCGTCGACAGCGGGTTCTTGATCTCGTGGGCGAGCCCGCCGGTCATCGCGCCGATCTCGGCCATGCGTTCGGCGGCACGCGCGCGTCGTTCGGCGGCGCGGACGCGAGCCACCGCGGTCCGCGTGCGCACGAACACCACCGGCCCGGCGACCACCACCATCACCACCGCGCCAGTCAGCACGCCGATCCAGAACATCCGGTCAAACTACACCAGCGCCGGTCTCGCGCGTGATCACGGGCTGTTCGGGCAGCGCAGGCAAGGACCGGGCGCCTATCGGCGGATCGTCCGCGCGTAACGCCGATCGGGGCGTTCCAGGGCGTCGTCGATGCGGATCACGCGGGTCGCGTGCCAGCCCTTCTCGCCGAAGAC
>CAYTSW010000120.1:0-8415 GCA_964440605.1 uncultured Phycisphaeraceae bacterium
CGAGGGCGAGTGTGACGGCTTCGTTCGGCGCCAGCGTCACGCCGTCGGGCCCGACCACGGAGCCGACCCCTCCGACGAGGTCGAGATCCCTGGCGAACAACTGCACCGTCGTATCGCTCGAGACGGCACCGATGTTGAGCGTCGCACCCGGCGCCCCCGACAACACCAGGCCGGCAGCGCCGGCGTTGGCCGCCGAGGCGTCGATGCGACCGGGTGTATCGATCCCGCGCACGTCGACGAACGTGCCCGCGTCCAGGTCGATCGCCAGGTCCGTCGGCATCGAGATGAAGCCGGCCGCGTTGGCGACGTCGAACACGCCCGCGCCGCCCGCGTTCGAGATCGAGCCCGCGGTCGCGACCGTCAGCGTCTGCCCGACGACAACGTCGCCCAGGAGCACGTCCGTCGCACCGTTCGCGTTGATCACCGCATCGCCCGCGATGGCCAGATCGATGGCTCCGCCGTTGGTCAGGATGAGGTTGTTGATCGAGAGGTCCGCATCCGCCGCGGGCGTCGTGTTGCCGAGCGTGGCGATGTCGACCGCGACGGCCCGGCCGGCCTCGTTGCCGACGAGAGTGTTGTTGTTCAGGAAGATCGCCCCGTCGGCGAGCAGGCTCAGCGTGCCGCCCGTCTCGAGGCGTGTGAAGATTAGCCCGCCGTTCGGGTTGTCGATGTCGATCGACCCGTTGGGGTCTGAGGCGAGGGCGTCGATGCCCTGCGGACCGGTTTCGATCGTCAAGTTGAGCGAGCCGGCCTGGAACGCTGCCCCTTCGCTCAGGCTGATGAGGCCCGTCGAGGTGATCGTGGAGGTCGAGGTGCCGCCCCGCGTGCCGAGCCCGACGAACCGCGCGTCCATGCCGCGTGCGCTCACGTCGCCGAAGGCGATGCTCTCGCCCGAGAACAGGGCGCTCACGTCGCCCGGCGTGTCGAGCGTCGCGCCCGCGGCGTCGAGGTTCGCGCCACGCAGCGTCAGCGGCGCGTCTGTCGTTGTGGCGAGCGCGCCCGCCAGGAAGACGTCGCCCGCGCCGTCGGCGTCGGTGTCGCCGCCGATGGTCAGCGAGCCGACCTCGCGCGACGCGCTCGTGAGCGAGACGCCGTCGGCCCCGAGCAGCGTCACCGCGCCGCCGCCGAGGTCGGCGTTGCGCTCGATGCTCAGCGACCCGGCGCGAGATTCGATCGTGTAGACAAGGCCGGGTGCCGCGTCCACGAGCGCGGGCAGTTGCTCACCGCCGCGCCGCGCGAAGGCCGCAGAAGCGTTCTGGCGCAGCGAGATGTCCGTCAGCGCGTCCGCGCCGCCGAATGTGACGCCCGTGCCGAAATCGATCGAGGAGGCGGCGCCCGCGGGGTCGCCCATCGGGTCGAACCCGCCGCCCGCGTCGAGGCCGATGGTCGAGGCGACCAGAGAGGTGTTGTCATTGAGCGCGATCGAGCCGCCCAGGCCGTCCAGCCCGGACACCACCGAGATGTCGCCCGGCGAACGCCCGGCGCTCGGGCCGATCCCCATGGCGGGAGCGGCAGCGAGCCGGGCCCGGATGAGCCCGCCCAGCGTCACGTCGCCCTGCGCCACCAGCCGAACGCCCCCCGTGTCGACCGTGGGAGCGCTGACCGCGATGTTGCGCCCGGTCGCAAAGAGGCTCCCGCCGTTGAGGTCGAGCGACTTGGTGACCGCGATGTCCCGCCCGGCGTCGAGCACGAGCGAGAGCGACTCGCCCAGCGCCCCCGCGGAACTGATGCCCGCTTCGAGGCTGATGTCACGCAGCGCCGAGAGCGTCAGGGTGCGCTGGCCGCGGATGCCCGTGAAGTCGAGCGCCGAGAGCAGCGTGATGTCGCCTCCGGGAAGCCCGCTGAGGTCGTCCGGGGTCACGATCTCGACGTTGCCCATCATGAGCCCGTCGAGCAGCACGCTCGGGTCGATCACGGTGACATCGCCGGGCGAGAAGGCCCCGCCGCCGCCCATGCCGGCGCTCGGGTCGTCCGAGATGACAATGGACCGCGGGTCGATGAGCCAGGTGCCCGCCTCGCCGCCGGCCGTCGTGATGTTGGGGGCGGCGTCAAAGGAGATCGCGTGCCGCCCTGAGGTTTCGACGAAGCCGCCATCGCCCCCCAGTGCGCCGCCGCGGGCCGAGATGGCGCCGCTGATCTCGGTGCGCCCGTCCGAGTAGACGATCACGCGTCCGCCGTCGCCGCTCACCAGCGCGTCGGCGAGCACGCGGACTTCCTCCGCGATGGTCACCGAGTCGCTCGTCGGCAGCGTCCCGCCGCCGCGCAGGTCGCCGCCGATGCGGATCACGCCGCCCGCGTTCGACGACGAGGCATCAATCACGCCCGCGTCGAGCGTCAGATCGCCGCCGGTGATGGTGATCGAGCCGCCGGGCGCTGTGACGTCGCCCGCGATGCGGACACGAGAGTCCGGGCCCGTCGCGATATCGACGCTCGACGTCGCGCCGCCGCCGGGCGTGTGCGCCGTCACGGAGCCGGTGTGCGAGACGTCGCCCGAGGTCGCGGCCATGCGCACGGACGCGCTGGCCCGCACCGAGCCGCGGTTCATCATCGCGGCGCCGAGCACGTCGGCGGCCTCGAACCGCACGGAGCGGCCCGACACCGAGCCGTCGTTGACGATCGCCGCCTGGCCCGCGGGCGTCGCGGCCTTGGAGTTCGACACCTCGACGACGGTGGTCGATCCCTCTTCACCCACAAAGACGCGCTCGCCCGAGGCGAAGGTCACAAGCCCGCTGTTGGAGAGGATCGTCCCGCCGTTGTAGACGTTGGCGCCGATGAGCGACAGCGACCCGTGTGCCTCGATGGAGCCGAGGTTGGAGACGAGCCCGTCCTTGGAGAGCGTGAAGCGGTCGACGCCGCGGATGAAGTCGCGGTTGCGCAGGTCGCCCGCGACGACGTGCAGCGCCCCGGCGCTGACGGTCGAGTTGGGGCCGAAGACAATGCCCGCGCGGTTGACGAGGTAGAGCGTGCCCGTGGACGTGAGTGTGCCGTCGATACGCGACATGCTCCCGCCCGTGACGCGCGCCAAAGCGCGGGCGGAGCGTCCGGGTTGGATGAAGTGCACCTGGTTGCCGGCCGCGACGCCGAAGCGGCGGAAGTTGATGATCGAGTTGTTCGAGGCGTGGACGTTGGTCACGCCGTCGTCGGCCTGCACGCGCACGTTGCCGCGCACGACACGCGCGACCTCCACGTCCTGCGAGGCCAGCAGCGTGCCGGCCGTGCCGCTGAGCGTCAGCAACGCAACGGGCAACGCGAGTCGGAGCGTGGGCATACGGAATCGGGCGGCGCGGCGGGTGCGCATGTCGAACTCCTGATCAGTTATCGGGCACGGTCCGGAGCGGACCGGTCGCGCCCGGCGGAATGGTCCGAGAACGCGGCGTCGCCAAGAGCGGAAGCCGCGCGATGTGCTGCAGTTAGAAGATCACCGTTACAACAAAATGCAAGCGCGCATCCAGTGTTTCCACCTCGTCGTCGAATCCGTCGTTCTCCGGACGCAGCGGGAGGGCCAGGTCGAGCCGTGCGATCAGGTTATTGAGCACGCTTAGCTCGATACCCGCGCCGACCGACAGCAGGTGCGCGTTGTTCTCGAACTCCAGCCGCTCGTTGTTCCACGACCACCCGGCGTCCACGAAGCCGCGGAGCACAAGGTCCCAGTCCGGACGCGCCAGCGGCCGCGGCGGCGCCCAGTAGAAGTCGCGTCCGAAAAGCTTGCCCGGACGCGAGCGATACCCCAGCGCCCGCGGGATGTGAAAGCGGTACTCAGCGCGGAGCACCAGCGTCTGGTCGCCCAGCAAGAACGACTCCGGGTAACCACGCACGCTGTACAGGCCGCCCACCGTCTCCGCGTAGTTCGGCGGCAAGCGCCGATCGCCCAGCGCGTTGAAACCCGTCGCCAGCAGAAAGATCTCGTGCGCGAGCGTCCCCTCGCCCTGCGCCACCTTGTCCGGCGCGAACAACTGCTCGAGGTAGAACGAACCCCCAACGTCCCAGCGGATCGCGGTCCAGTCGTCGCTCGCGTCCAGGCGCCCCAACTCGTCCAGATCGCCCTGATCCGTGTCGGCCACGTCGGGCAGGTTCCACTCGATCTGCACCCCCGCCGACAGGCTCGCGTTCTCCGTCTGACGGCTCAGCCGGGCGCCGACGTTCGCCAGCAGGAAGTCGTTTTCCGCGTCGAGCAACGCCGCGTCGCTCTCGACCTGGACATTCTCGTAGCGCAGGCCGGCGATGAGATCGAGGAAGTACGCGTCGTGCTGCCAGGCGGTCCAAGTCAGTTCGCCCCCGACGCCGTAGGTGTCGCCGGAGAAGTCCAGCGCCGCGACGCCGACTTCCGAGGCGTCGTAGGAGACGTACGACGCGAAGACGCGCCCGCGCAGGCGGTCGATCCCGAAGAGCGGGCGCTCGTACGAGCCGAAGACGCCGTGCACATCGTCGAAGTTCCCGGTGATGTAGTCCACGCTCAGGATGTCATCGACGCCCGTGAGGTTGTAGTGAGCGAGCCCGAAGCGCTGACGCAGCAGCGACGTCTCTTCCGTGCCCGTGTTCGAGAGCTGCGCGTAGAGCGACAGGTCGGATTGCTTGGTCAGGTAGTAGTCCACCGTCGCCTCGTCACCCGCCGGGCCCGGCGACAGCGCCACGTCGAACCGCCGACGCGGGTGGCGGTTCAGCCAGTAGACGTACTCGTCGATCGCCTGCTGATCCACCGGGTCACCCACGCTCACCGGCGAGTCCTCGAGGAAGCGTTGCGTGCCCTCGGGATTGACGCTCTCCTCGCCCGTCGCGTTGTTGCGCGTGACCGTGCGCACGTCCCCGATCCGCGCCTGAAGAACCTCGTACGTCAGCACGCCCTCGTCGCGCAGTTGCCGAGGGTCGACACGGCGCACGCCGACGCCCCTGAGGTCCTCCTCGAACGCAACGCTCGCGATGGCGACCGAGAAGACCTGCAACGCCGAGTCGTAGAAGCGAGCCCCCTCGTCCGACATCGCCGGCAGGTCCCCGAGCCGCACCCGCTCGCCCGGCCACCCGGGACGTGCCGCGACATAGCCCGAGTCGGTGCGGTAGAGCCGCGCCGTCGCGCCGAGGAACTCCTCGGCGCCGATGAAGCCGCGCCGGACCTCTTCGTCCGTCAGGAACATCGCTTCGCCCGTCGAGCGGTCGATCAGCTCGATCCGCTCGACGCCCAGCGCGCCGATCGGCTCGCCGTCGATCTCAGCGCCTTGGATGGTCGAGCCGTCTTCTCCGACCACGCTCTCGCCAAGATCCAACTGCCCGACCCCCGGCCCCGCGATCACAAGGCGAGCAACGCCTCCGGCCTCGTCGATGACGAGTTCGGGCGGCGCCAGATCGGCGTAGTCGATGCCGTACACGTCAAAGAAGAACTGGCTGAAGCGTCCGCGATCCTCGAGTTGGTCCAACGCCGAGCGGTGGAACCGCGGGCCGATGCGGTGGTCATTCGCAAGGTCCCCGAGACGGCGCACGCGCTGATCGACATCTCCCACCGCCGTGATCCAGCCCGTCGTCGAAGCATCCACGCGCATCGGGAACCGATCGAGGCTCGCGTCGTCCAACCCCCAGGCCGCGGCCCCCTCAAGGACGAAGCGGTCGATCGTGTAGACGGGGCCGTCCTCGGGCTGCGCGGTCAGGGGCCACGCCGGCTCGCGGGTGACCATCACGTCGGACTCGTCGCCAACTTCGGCGGCCTCTGGCGATCGCGCCGACGCGGAGAACGAAAGCGGACCGCCGCAGAGCCAGGCCGCCGTCAAAAATGTGACCGACCGACCGGCAACGTGACGAAGGCGTACGGTTCGCGTAAGGCGGGCGAGATGTGCAGACATTCCAACTCCCATTCGCTCACGAGATGCGGTCCGCCCCTTCGGTAAGGGAGCGATAACTAGTCCTCGCCGGATCGAGTATACATTGTCGCGACAGCGGTCACCCGCCCACCGACCGGGCGAGCGCGCTGAACTGTCGCATGCCACACGCCGCCGCCAATACGCTCCTGCTCACACCCGCGGTGTCCAGCCGCGGGGAAGCCCTGCGCCTCGACCCGTCGCTCGCGCGAGTCACGATCGGGCGCTCGCCCGAGTGCCACGGTCGCGTCGACGACGTCAGCGTCTCCCGGCGCCACGTCGCCGCGATGTTCCGCGACGAACGGTGGTTCCTCACCGACCTCGGGTCGCGCCACGGGACCTACGTCAACGGCCTGCGCCTCGACCCCGACGCCGCCGTCCCGCTCGAAGCGGGCGACTTCGTGCGCATCGGGAGTTGTCTCTACTGCGTCCAACGCGAAGACGACCGACCCCGCACCCTGATCCTCTCTCGCGATGAGGCCGCCCGCGGTGACGCGACGAGCCAGGTCGACGCCACCCAGACGAGTTCGCTCTCGGCGAAACGCCTCGACCTGCTCTTCGAGTGCTCGGCGTCGTTCATGTCAGCGCCGGACGAGCCCGAGCTCGCCCGCCTCGCGGTCGACGCCGTCGTCCGAGGCACGGGCGTCGCCCGATGCGCGCTGCTTCGAAGCGATGCGACCATCCAGGAAGCCGAAGTGATCGCTCACCGAGCATCCTCGCAAGTCTCTACTCAGAAAGAAGTTACGTACAGCAGATCGCTGCTCGTCGCCGCTTCTCAGGGGCGGCTCGCCCAGCTCACTTCTCACGCGGAAGTCGACCAGCCGGCTCACAGCATCGTGAAACTCGGCATCAGATCCGCCCTCTGTGCCCCGATCATGGACGGCGGCTCGGTCGTCGGCTTCCTCTACATGGACTCCCGCGGCGACGAACGCACCCTCGAGGCCGACGCCGCCGGCTTCTGCCACGCCATGGCACGCCTCTACGGTCTCGCCCTCGCCGCCATCAAGGCGCAGGAGGCCCGAGCCCGTCAGCAGCGGCTCGTCGCCGGCCTCGAGACCCTTCGGCGCGCTCAACGCGCCATCCTCCCCGCCTCCGGCGGCAGCGTCGGACCACTCACCTTCGCCTTCCACTCAAGAGCCGGCGCCATCGTGGGTGGTGACCTCTGCGACATCGTTCGTATCGATAACGATTCCGCGGCACTCATCTTCGGCGATGTCACGGGCCACGGCGTCGACTGCGCCGTCCTCATGGCCGTCACGCAGACCTACCTCCGCGCCGAACTCAAGCTCCACGGCGACGTCGGCCACGCCGTCACCTCCGTCAACCGCTACCTCTCCCAACGCGATCTGGATGGGCGCTTCGTCACGCTCTGGGTCGGCCGCGTCGATCGTCGGCATGACTCCCTCACCTTCGTCGACGCGGGCCACGGACATTGGCTCATCAAGCGCCCCGGCGGAGAGGCGTCTCGCCAGTCTTACCGAGGTGGCATCCCGGTCGGTATCGACCCAAACGTCACCTATACCGCCGAGGCCTCACGCTTCGATCCCGGCAGCCGGTGCGTCGTCTTCAGCGATGGCCTCGTCGAGCAGGCCAGCCCCGTCGGGGAGATGTTCGGCATCGACCGGGTCTGCGCGACCTCGTCCGAAGAAACGCCTCTCGACGCCCTTGTCCAGCGCCTGGTCGAGCAGCACGAACGCCATACAAACGGCGGCTTCGTGTCCGACGACACCACCGTCGTGGCATTCGAATGCGCTCGCCCCGCGTCGGATGCTCAATAAACCGGGGGTTGACCCTGCGGCAGGCCACCCCGTGGCGCGCAAAATCGCTTGCCACCTCTATCAACCCGGCCCAAGCCAGAGTACATTGAATGGCCGGGCAGGAGTCACAAGGGGCGAAGGCAGATGCATGTTCCGCACACCGCGACCTCGGAGCCGAGCGCAGACGCTGTGCAGATGCGTCGCGTCCGCCTGCGTGTGATCGCGGGCGAAACCGCGCACTCCACCGCCCAGCGGGTCACCATCATCCTGAGCCGACAGCAACCGGTCTATCGCGTCGGGTCGAGTCCTGAGTGCGAGCTCCAGCTCGATCACCCGGCCATCCGCGCGCGTCACTGCGCGTTGGAAATGCTCGAAGACCGCATCTGGATCCGCCACACCGCCGAGCCCGACGCGCGCACGCTGGTCAACGGCGTCTCGCTCGAAGGGTCCCGCCGCCTTGCCGACGGGGACGAAATCCGCCTGGGCGATCACCTGCTCATCGCCGGCCTCGACGAAGAACACGCTTCACCCCACACGCCGGTCTCCGCGCGCAACGATGCAGGATCGCCAGCCCCCCGGGCGCCCCAGGTGCGCACCCTCCCGATGGACCGCGATCGGGAGTCGGGCGCGTCGGCGTCGCGGCCTGGCCCAGGAGGCTCGCGCACGGGCGTGGGCGTCCAGCACGACGAGCTCACCCGCCGCCTCTACGTCGAACTCCTCCAGGCCACCAGCGATCTCCACGTGCAGCTCGGCGTGACGTCCGCCCGTCTGTACGAACTCGTCAGTCTCTGGATCGCCGCGGCTCGCGACGCACG
>CAYTSW010000121.1:0-8390 GCA_964440605.1 uncultured Phycisphaeraceae bacterium
ACTCATCATCAGGTTGATATCTCTATCCTCCAGCCCTGTTAGCAAATACAGGCGTCCAAACCAAGGGGGGCCAACCCGGCCGCCCCCAACTCCCCCGAACCCGCCGGCCGGACCCTCTGGACCCCCCCCGCCGAAAACGCCGGCTTCTACCCCGACGTCCTGCCCGCGCCCGACGGCAATGGCCGCAATGACCCCTTCTACCCCTTTGAGTCGCTCCCCGTCGCCGTCGGCGCCGACGACACGCCCGACCTCGCCTTCCAGGACTTCCCCGCACGCCCGATAGCGCGGGGCGAACAGTCCTGGTTCGCGCAACTCGGCCTCGTCGCCGTCTCCACTACCCCCAACCTCGAGATCGACGGCGAGATGTTTTACGAAGTCCGTGCCATCGGCAGCTTCCTCTACGGCTTCAACTTCGAAGACACCAACGAAAACGGCGTGATCGACGGCATCAGCGAAGTCGTCGCCGATCCCGAGCCGAGCCTCTTCGGCGGCCCCGCCGGAGGATTCATCAACGTCTTCAACGACTTCTTCGACGGCGCCGGCGGGCCCGACGACCTCGCCAGCGGCCGCTACCGCTTCACCGCCAACACCAACGCCTTCATCCCCACCCCCGGCGTCGCCACCCTCCTCGCCCTCGCCGGGCTCACCTCCATCCGCCGCAGGCGTCTCGCCGCCTGAGGCCTCGCCCCCGACCCGACATCTTTTCTCCACCTGGGCGACGCGCCCGCGTGCACTCCACACGCGAGCGCGTTTGTGCTTGTCCTGCCCGACCACCCAACAAAAGAGCGGCCCGCCACCTCAACAGTGACGGGCCGCCGCAAAACACGTCGTCTGTCGAATCAGCCGTCGTGATTCAGTTCAGCCGTCGATTCCTCTCCCGGCTCAGTTGCACCCCGCGATGCTCTGGCCCGTGTTCAGCGAACCCGGGGAGTCGTCTGCCGGACCCGTCCACGAGAACTCCCCCGCGGCGCAGCCCGAGCCCGTCCGCTGCAGGCTGAAGCCCACGGGCGTGCTCGAAGTCTCCTCGACAGGCAGGAGGTCGGCGGTCTGACCGTCGGCCGGGCCGTCGGTCGCGGTAAACGTCGACTCGTAGGCGACGAACTCGACCAGCGCGCCCTGGGCGTCGACGAGCGCCAGCGCGTCGGGCCCGTTCTGAAGCCCGCCGAACGCGAAGGAGAGCGCACCACCCCCGTTGCTCTCGTTCGGGATCACGCCCGAGAGCGCGAGCGTCGCGTACTCTCCGCCGCCCGAGCCGTTGTAGCCCACGAGCTCCCAGCCGGTGAGATCGAGCCCAGCGGTGCCGGCAACCTCGACGAACTCGCCCGTGTCGCCGCCCGTGTTGTCGTAGTGCAGCTCGTTGATCCATGCCGTGCCGCCGCTCGGCTGCGGGTCGCCCCCGCCGCCCGAGCAGTCGCCGGCCATCTGCTTGGTGTTGAGCATGCCCGGCGAGTCCGCCGCGGGTCCGGACCACGCGAAGTCGCCCGCGACGCAGCCCACGCCCGTGCGCTGGAGGCTGAAGCCGATCGGCGTCGCCCCCGTCTCGCTCACGCCGACATCCTGCGCCGTCATACCCGCCGCCGCGCCGCTCTTCGCGCTCAGCGATCCCTCATACGCGATGAACTCCACGACCACCCCCGCGTCATCGACGAGCGCGAGCCCGTCGGGCCCGTTCTGCATCCCGCTGAAGGTGAAGCTCAGCGCTCCGAGCCCGCCGTCCTCGTCCGGGATCACGCCCGAGAGCGCCACCGAGCCGTACACCCCGCCGTCGGCACCGTTGTAGCCCAGCACCGTCCAGCCGCTCAGGTCGATCCCGGCGGTGCCGGCGATCTCGACGAACTCGCCCACGTCGCCGCTGGCGTTGTCGTAGTGAAACTCGTTGATCCACGCCACGGGCTGCGCTGGCGGGTCCATGTCGCCCGCGCAGTCGCCCTCGAGCATCTGCCCGTTGTTCGCGGCTCCCGGTGTCGCCGCCGCCGGCGACCGCCAGGTGAATGCGCTCACGCCCGCGCCGGCACCCGCCAACTGAAGCGACGAACCGACGGGCGTCGAGCCCGTCTCCTCCACCAGCAGCGGCGTCGAGGTCATGCCCGCCGCCGGGCCGCTCGTCGCCACGAACGCGCCCTCGTACGAGATGAACCACCGCACGTTCCCATCCGGGTCAGCGAGCGCCAGCCCGTCCGGGCCGTTCTGCATGCCCGGGAAGTCGATCGTCACGAACCCGAAGCACGACGTGTCGCTCGGCACCGTGCCCGTGAGACTGATCGTCTCGTACACCGCGCCGTCGTTGCCGTTGTAGCCCAGCAGCGTCCAGCCCGTCAGGTCCATTTTGGCCAGCGCGACGAGCTCGACGAACTCGCCCGTGTCGCCCCCGGCGTTGTCGTAGTGGAACTCGTTGAGCCAGGGCGTGTCGCACACGCCGTTGAACACGCAGTCCACCCACTCCGGATGATCGATGAACGGGTTGCGGTTGCCCTGGTACATCTCGATCGCGCTGTTGCGGAAGGCGTTCACGGCATCCACGGGGTCCTGCTCGTGCCACGCCAGCAGCGCGCTCAGCTCGCCCATGTACCCGATCGTCTTGTTCACGCTCGAGTCGGGGTTGATCAGCGCCTGGTCGTCCGTCAGCCGGAGGTCGGGCTCGGCCACGCCTTCGATCCCGTGGATGTCGCCCTCGTAGCGCACGTCCATGTAGAGCAGCGCGCGGGCCACGTCGCCCCGCCGCCCGATCCACGTCTCCCACGTCCCCGTGCCGTCGCGACCGTTGCCCTCGGTCGCGTTGGGCTGCCCGACGCCGCCCTGCCCATTGTTCACTTCGGTCTTCCGCTCCCCGCACGATCCGCTGGTGCAGAAGCGGTACGGCTTGTTCCCGCGCGAGCCGTTGTAGCTGCCGTCGGCCGCGAACAAGTGATGCCCGTCCGTGTAGGGGTAGTTCGCGACCACGTTCCGCGGGAAGCCGTGCGACGAGGGCCACGCGTGCTCACGCTGGTAGTTCGAGTTGCCCGCGAACGCCTTGGGATACGAGGCGTTGCGGTAGATGTCGAGCACGTTGCTCGGGTTGTTGGGGTTCTCCTCCGCCGCCGCGACCATGTCCCACACGTCCGGATCGCTCGCGTCGGTGTAGTCCAGCCGCGTGTGGTCATCGATGACGTCGTGCAGCGTCGCGCGCAGGCTCTCGGGCGTGCGCGGGTCCACGCTCGCGTAGTACCCCGGCGCTGCCCCGCCGCCGGCGCCCGGCCCGAAGCCGGTCGATCGCGCCACCGCGCCCGACTCGAGCAGGCCAAACCCCCCGCCTGCCACGCCCGACAGACTCAACGCCACGCCCAGACCCACGACCCCGAGCCCGACCGCAACGCGGCCCGTCCAACGCACCGTCTGCTTATTCATCATCCTGTCCCTCATCAGCCGCGACCGCGCGACCGCCGCACACCGACAAGCCACGCCCGTCACGCCCATCCTGTGAAGGCCGGCAAGCTACAACCGCCCATGTTGTTCTCGGACTTTCACCGCGTGAAGTGTTCGTCAAGGCCCACGTGTCTCTACGACAAGCCGATGACGCCACCCGCGGCTCGACCCGCACCGACTCATCGTTCGTGCTGATGGCCGCGCCTCGCCCGTCCTCGCGCTCGATCCGCACCAACCGGCTCCCCTCGTACTGCAATCGCGACCGCACCGCCCAGTGCGCATCGCGCACCTCCACGAGCGTTGGCGACTCACCCCCGCTGTTGGCCCACTCCAGCCTCGTCAGAGCCGCCCGGTCCGAACCGTGTGCCCCGCGCACGCGGGCGATCACCGTCTGGCCACCTTCCCGACGCACGAGCGCCTCGTCCCGCCGCAGATCTCCGTCGCCGAAGGCGTCCCGCTCTTCGATCATCGCGAGCACGCGCCCGTGACCACCTCGCCCCGGCTCACGCGCGAACTCAACCTCTTCCCCGCCGTCGGCCTGGGCCTCGGCTCCATCCTCGGCGTCGGCGTCTTCGTCAGCATCGGCATCGCCGCCGACGTCGCCGGGCCCGCGGTCGTGCTGGCCATCGCCCTCGCCGCCCGCCTTCGGCCGCCTCGACGCCGCGGGTCGAAACCCCGCCGCCGCCACGATCGCCGTCGGTCTCGCCATCGCCGCCGTCGCCGCGACCGGCTCCAGCACGCTCGCGTGGTCGCTCAGCGCCTTCGCCGTGCTCATCTACTACGCCATCACCAATCTCGCGGCCCTCCGCCTGCCCGCCGCTCGACGCCTCTACCCCGGGTGGATCGCATGGGCTGGTCTCGTCGGCTGCCTCGGGCTGGCATGGTGGGTCGAGCCGCGAGCGTGGCTCATCGGGCTCGGCCTGCTGATCCTCGGCTTCATCGCGCGTGCGCTGACCCGGCGCCTCACCTCGTAGACAATCGGCACACAGCGCGATGAACGGACTTGACCCAGATCCCGTGCGCAACGATGAGCCCCCGCGGCCGCCTGTGCACGGCCGCGGGGGCGCTCTTTCTCCCTCTCTTCTCCTCCAGCAGGTCTCCCACCCCAAAGCCGCTCCACACCGCCGCTACGCGCTCCAGCGCGCCGACTCGCGCAGCAGCCGCTCCTCCCGGAGCATCAAAGCGCTCGTGTACTCCACCGGCGCCAGCACCGCGCTGCGCACCACGCCCGACGCCGCCACGTCCTCCCGCGGGAATGTCGGCACCGCGTCCTGCGCGAGATACCTCCACGAGCCCGCGCCCGACGATGGGTCCAGCTCCAGCGCGAAGTCGAACGCGCTCGTCGAGCGCGACACCTTCAGGATCGGCCGCGCCGCCGAGGGCAGCGTCGCCCGCAGGGGCTCGACAAGCTTGTCGAACGCCGTCTCCGTCCACACGCCTTCGCCGTCCTGCGCCCGCGCCACGCCCCCGAACGCGAATCGCGCTTCGCGCGTCGCCGGGTCGATGCTCAGCACCGCCGAGTACGTCGTCGGGAGCAGGTCGCGGCTGGGAAACGCCCGCAGCACACGCCCGTCGAGCAGGGTGACGTTCAGGTTCCGAGCCGAACTCAGCTCGCCGCCGAGCTCGAGCACCAGCGGAGCGCCCTCGAGCAGGGCGGCAAACCGTTCAGGGGGGATCGTGGGCTGCATCTTTTCAGACTCCAAAGGGACCGGCGCCGCGAGGCGGGCCCCGTACATGGCATGATCTACAACGTCCGCAGACGCCGTCCGGTTCTCCCGGATGGGTGCTTCATCCGACCCTACATCCGGACGGTCAACCCGAGGCTCGGACGCAAGCATGCAAGCATGAAGGTTCTATTCGATCGTCTTGAGCTCGTCGAATGAACATAAAGTAATTGCGCACGACGATCGTACAGCCAACGCATCGCAGCCCATTCCAAGGCCCCGGTCATCGACGCGGGATCGAAGGTGTGCACGCAGGTACCGCGACGGCTCGCTTGCCCGGGCGGGTGTGCATGACACACCGACCGGCTCGCGCATGAGCCGTGCTGCTTCATCGCCGGACCGTGAACCCGAGGTCGCCCTCGTGTGCCCGCTCGCTCGTCCGCCTGCTCTTCCAGGCTCCCGACCCGCGCGGGGTCAGGCGATCGAGGGGCTCTCTGGCTCACCGCCCGGCATGATTCGTCGGGTTCGGCAGCCAAGATGGACGTCCCCAACATGCACGCTTTTCGTCGAGCACATGGGGCACGTCGTCGCGTGACACATGCCGTGACAGACGCACGAACCCGTCGCGCTCCACATCGTCACGCCCGCACGCTGGCGGGTGACAAGGGCGACGGGCTGGAGGGCGTTGGCGTACACGGCAATCTCGAATGGCGAGACGGTTCAGCCACTTGGCTGACCATCATCGGCTTACGTGGCCTCAAAAACTAAGCCCAAGCGTCCGCCCGGTCAACCAGAAGAACACTGGAAAGGCGAGAATTTCTCACGTCACCGCAACACCAGCACCGCCGCCCACACCAGGCACGCGTTCACCAGCGTCACCCCCGCGACCATCGCCACCCACTGCCGCTTCGGCTCCGGCACGTATTCCATGGGCAGGCTGACCGTCGTCGCCACCTTCCACGCCAACCCCCGCGCCCGCTCCAGCGCCGTGTCGCGCGCCCCCTCGGCCTCCACCTTCACCTCGAACGCCGACGGGTCCACCCCCGCGCCGCCGGTCTCCTCCGCGGCATCCGAGGCCGCCGCGGCTTTCGCCGACGCATCCGCCCCGCTCGGGAGCGCAGACCCATCGTCAAACGCCGGCTGGGGCCCGCCGGCCGGCTCGCTCGCCGCGACCAACGGCTCATCGCCGTCCTCGCCCAAAGCATCCATCAATGGCTCGTCGTCATCCTCCCGCTGCGCCTCCGGCGCCGCCGCCAGACGCTCGTCCAGATCCGCGATGCTCGGACGTTCCGCGCCTTCCGCGTCGTTCGGCGCTGATCCGCCCGACGTCTCGACCTCCGCCGCAAGTTCCTCCGCCGCATCGAGCTGGTCGTCCAACTCCGACGCGAGCACATCAGGGTCGACGTCCAGCATGGACGCGTCCACATCGGACGCCGCACCATCCCCCGCCTCAGACGCCTGCGCCTCCGCGGCCTCGGCTTCCGCGCCCGAAACCGCCGAGTCGTCCGCCTCCGTTCCCGCGGCAGGTGCGGCCTCGGCGTCAATCGAAGCGTCCGCCTCCGATTGGACTTCTGCATCGGCGTCTGCTTCGGGCGGCGTCGGGGTCTCGGCCTCCGCCTCGCTCGCGGGCGCATCAGCCTCGGGCGCCGCCTCGTCCGACGCCGGGTCTTCGCCCAGAGCCGCCGCGGCGTCCGCGAGCACGTCGTCCAACGCCGCGCCCAGGTCCGCCTCCGATTCCTTGGGAGCCTCGTCCCCCGCATTCTGGTTCGTCGGAACCGCCCCCCCATCACCGATCACCGCCCCCTCCTCGTCTGCTTCGCTTCCCGCATCCGGGGGCATGAACTCAGACGCATCGACGAACTCGTCGGCCGCCTCGGCTTCCTCCTGAGCCGCCACCTCCTCCGCCCGATCGCCCCACGGGTCCAGCTCCTCGATCGCCGCCGAGAGGTCGCCCAGCAGGTTCTCGACGTCCGCCGCGATGGATGTGCCGTCCTCCACCGCCTCGGCGGCGGTCGGCGTCTCGGTGTTGAGGTCGGCCTCCGCCGCCCGCGGGTCGTCGCTCATCGCGGCTCCTCAGCCCGGCGCGCACCCCGCGCCGCCGGTCGACACTGGACGATCGGCCCGCCAGCCACGAGAGTTCAGCCCGATGGCGGGTCTGCCCGTCGATGCCCGCCCCTCGCCGCCGATTCGCGGGACCCCCCCGGACACGCCACACCGAACCGACCACGATGCGCCACACCTTCTTCAGCCCCGAGATCCCCGCCGACTCCCCCGAACTCGTCATCACCGGCGATGAGGCCGCCCACGCCGCCAAGAGCAAACGCCTGCGCGAAGGCGACGACGCCCGCGTCATCGACGGCCAAGGCACCGTCGCCCTCACCACCGTCGTCGGCAGCCGGAAGTCCACCCTCACCCTCGCCATCACCGAGCGCTGGACCGAGCCGCCGACCCGCCCGCAGGTCCACGTCTTCGGCGCCACGCCCAAGGGCCAACGCCTCGACAAGATGCTCGACATGCTCGCCCAGGCCGGCGCCGCCTCCTGGCGGCCCCTCGAAACCAAGCTCGGCGTCGTCGAACCCGGCGCCAACAAGCTCGACCGCGCCCAACGCATCGCCATCGAGTCCGCCAAGCAGTGCGGCCGGGCCCACCTCATGACCGTCGCCCCCACCATCACTTGGCGCGACGCCCTTCACCCCGAAGACGACACCCTCCGAGACGCACCCTTGGTCCTCGCCCGCCAGGACGGCGCCGCCCAACCGCCCGACATCCTGCGCAACGCCCCGGCGGTGCGCTTGCTCATCGGCCCCGAAGGCGGCTTCACGCCCGAGGAGCTGGACGACGCGGACCGCGCGGGCGCGACGCGCGTGTGTTTGGGTCCTCATGTGCTAAGGATCGAGACCGCTTCGGTGCTGGGGGTGGGGTGGGTGATGGGGCTCCCGCGCACGCGTCTTCCTGAAGACATCGCGCCCGGCACACCCACCGACTCCCAGTAAACACCGGGCGCGAGCCCGGTGATCAGGGCACGCTCGAATACATAGAGCACATACTCCAAAGAGCACCGGGCCCGCGCTCGGTGACCTTCTCGCGCCCGACGCACAACGCCACGGGGCTCGCGCCCGGTGCTCTTTATGGATTCCTCATTGTTCGTACGGCACGTAGTCGATCGCCCGCTTGAGCGAGGCTTCCGAGTTGAGCCGACGCGTCGACCCATGCCGGGTCCAGACCCGCTCCGGCGTGTGGCCTGCTTCACGCAGACGCCTCGACGCCCACGCCTTGCACTGCCCCATCACACGCTCCGGCGGCGCATCGGCCCGCACGACGAGA
>CAYTSW010000122.1:0-8321 GCA_964440605.1 uncultured Phycisphaeraceae bacterium
ACGGTTCCTAGCATCCTGACCCGTGACGGGGGGCACGCGCGGGCGTGTGTGATCAGGCCGCGGCTGATGGGTCGCGGCCTGTGGCGTTTCAGGCCTCGGTGTTGTTCGGACGGAGCAGAGCGATGGACATGATCACGGTGGAAGAGAAGGCGCAGCTCGAGGCGAAACTGAAGGACCTGCACGCCAAGCGGCCTCAGATCTCCGAGCGCATCGCCGAAGCGCGGGCTCTGGGCGACCTCAAGGAGAACGCGGAGTACCACGCGGCCCGGGAGGACCAGGGGATGAACGAGGCGGAGATTCGGCGGATCGAAGAGCGCCTGGCTTCGGCGCGGGTGGTGGATCGCGAGCAGGTGCCCGACGACGTCGTGTTCATCGGCGCAACGGTGAAGCTCCGCGACGAGGACGGCGACGAAGACGTCTTTCGGCTCGTGGGCGAGTCGTCCGGCGCGAGCGCCGCGGAGAGCGACGTGGTGGAGGTGACGGCGACGAGCCCGATGGGCGAGGCGCTGATGAAGGCGCGGGTGGGGGAGACGATCAAGGTGGATGCGCCCCGTGGGACGCTGCGCTTCGAGATCGTGGAGATTCTCTAGCCGGCGTCAGCGGTCGGGGCTCGGCGGCGTCTGGGCGGACTGCTCGTCCTCGGCTGCGGCTTCGTCGTCGGCTTCGGGGCTGAGGGGAGGGATGAGGTCGTGGCGGGCCTCGTCAAGCATCTTGAGCAGTTCGTCGCGGGTGCGGATGCTGCGTTGATTGACGTCACCGGTGTAGACGAGCCGCGCTCGGGCGTCGAAGGCGCGGCTGCCGGTGAGGGTGCGGGCGTCGAGCTGACTGATCGCGGTGCGGCTGTTGTTCTCGGCTTCGCGGCGGAGCTGTTCGAGCTCGCGGGCGAGGCGGTCCTTGAGCGCGGCGACCGCTTGTGCTTCCTCGGGGGTGAGGCGCTCGGACGCACGGACCTGCTCGATGGCGATCTCGGGATAGGTCGGTTCGGCGAGCCAGGGGTAGGCCTCGACGCGCCAGAGGCGACGCCACGGGTTGCGCAGCGGCTCGGGGAGGACGCGCCGGATCGCGTCGGCGTGCTGAGCGTGATCATCGGCGAGCGCAACGAGGTTTTCGGCGACGGCGTCGAGGTACTCGGTGTAGGCCTCGGGCGGGATGCCGCGCGCGGGGTCGAGGGCGTCGATGAATCGTTCCTGGGCGCGGCGGTCGACGGCGACGTGGTGCGCGATGGCGCGGTCGTAGGCCTGCATCGCGCGATTGAACGCTCCGGCATCGGCGGCGTCGAGGCGGTCCGGGAGGTTGAGCCGTGAGGCGACGACCGCGGGCTCGGCGCGCAGGGCGGGGATGGTGCGCGTGTAGAAGTCGAGCGTCGTGCGGTGCTCGATGCGGGCCCGGGCGGTGTCCATCAGCGGTCGCTGCTGCTCGTCCAGTAGGGTTTCGACGTCGTCGAGGAGCCTCTGGGTGTCGGCTTGGAGCGCTTCGTCGTGGCGTTGCAGGGCGCGCATGGATTCGACCTGCATCGCGAGGTGCCGATCGCGGTCGGCGTCGGGTGGCGCCTGCATCAGCTTGTCCTGCTGCTCTTCGAAGTCGTCGACGAGCGCAGCGCGGCGGGCGTTGGCGCGGGCCTCGAGGTGGTCGAGCGCTTCGATCTGAGGTTCGGTGAGGTTGAGCGTAGAGATGAGCGTGGTTCGGGCTCGCGGGGAGAGGGCGTCTTCCCCCTGGACGGACTGCGCATAGGCCGCGGCGGCGAAGCCGATGGCGGCGATAAACGTGAGGGCGACTGCGACGAGCGTGTAGCGCATCGGCGTGATCCTTCGCGGTAGTCCCGATCCCGGGCCCGTGCTGAATCAGACGGGCTTGCCTGTGAGGGTGTACCAGGGGCGGAGGGTGAAGGTTGGGTGGGCGAGGGCGGGCCAGATGAGATTAACGAGCGTCGGGCGCATCAGGGTCTCGGCGGCGGCTCGGCAGGCGGGACGGCGGACGCGCAAGCGCTGGCGGTACGCCTTGGCGAAGGTGCGTTGGGCTGTTGAAGGATCAGGAGTGGTGCGCAGGGTGTGGGCGAGGGTGTGGCCCGACCAGAGGGCGAGGCCGATGCCTTCCCCGCCGACGGGTTCGACGGCGGCGGCGGCGTTGCCGAGGCGGAAGCTGCGCGGGTGGCCCGGCGTGATGTAGGGCGAGCCGGCGACGCCGCAGGCGAGCCAGGGGGTGGTGCGTGTGCTCGGGTCGTAGTCGGGCCAGAGCGAGGCGAGGAGTCGGTCGCGGTCGTTGTCGTGGCGGTTGAGGACGGTGGTGCGGGCGACGAGGGCGACGGTGGCTTCGTGGTGTTCGACGCCGACCATGCCAACGTAAGCGCCGGGGCCGGCGTGCATGCGTAGGCCGACGATGGGCGCGTCACGGTGCGGGCGGATGTGGCACTTGAGGCCGATGACGCCGGGGCGGTTGGGCGTGGGCTTGGCGGTGTCGTGCCGGCCCGAGCCGTCGGCGTGGATGACGAGGTCGGCGGTCAGCGGCTCGGCGTCGGTGCGTTCGACGGCGACGCGGTTGTCGTGGTAGGCGACGGTGCGCACGGTGGCGGGCTGTCTGACGTCGACGCCGGCGCGGCGGGCGACGCGGACGAGTTCATCATCGAGCGCGCGTCGGCTGAGGACCCAGGCGGGGACGGGCATGGTCCACGTGCGCTCGCGATCTCCTAAGGCAAAGGTGAGCCGGTCGACGGTGCGCGCGCCGGCGTTGCGGAGTTCGTCGGGCGTGAGCAGGGACTCAAGGTTTTCGGTGGCGGCGGGGCTGATGAACTCGCCACAGACCTTGACGCGGGGGAAGGCCTTGCGCTCGATGAGCGTGACGCGGCAGCCCCGGCGGGCGAGGTGGATGGCAGCGGAGCAGCCGGCGGGGCCGGCGCCGATGATGGCGGCGTGGAGGGTCACGCTCGATCGTATGGGTCAGGGAGCGGCGGGCTGGAAGGGGCGGCGTTCGATGCGGCCTTCTTCGAGTGTGATGAGCGTGGATTCGTCGATGAGTTCCCAGCCGCCCTCGAGGTCGGTGATGGGTTCGGAGACGACGGCGGTGCAGTCGAGCAGGCAGGACTGCTGCGGGCCGCCGACGGTGCGCTGGAGGGCGCGGGGGCCCGTGCTGACGTGGAGGGTGCGTGAGCGGCCGACGGAGGAGTAGCGGACGGCGTGGAGCTGCTGGCCGTTAGTGAGGCAGGCGGACATCTGGAGGGGGTGCGTGACATCGTGCTCGCGGGCGATGGCTTCGATGAAGCCGGCCATGCGCTGGAGGCCGCCGGCGGGGTCGTCGCGGGCGCCGAAGGTGAGCGCGAGGTAGAAGAGCAGTTCGGAGTCGGTGGTGCCCTGGATCTCGTTGTAGAGCTGGGGGTCGACTTCGAGGGCCATGCGCCTGCGGAGTTTGGAGAAGCCTTCGATCAGGCCGTTGTGAACGAAGACCCACTCGCCGGAGCGGAAGGGGTGGCAGTTGGTCCATTGGACGGCGGTGCCGGTGGCGGCGCGGATGTGGGCGACGAAGTGGTGGGACTGGACCTGGTGGGCGAGGTCCTGGAGGTTGAGGTCGTTCCAGGCGGGCTGGATGTGTTTGTAGACGCCGGGTGTGTCGCGTTGGTCGTACCAGGCGATGCCGAAGCCATCGCCGTTGGTGGTGTGCTCGCCCATGCGCGAGTTGAGGGACTGGTCGATAAGCGAGTGGTCGGTGTTCAGCAGGAGATCGCTGATGAAAATCGGGGCTCCGGTGTAGGCCATCCACCTGCACATGATCTCGTACCTCTGTCGAAACTGTACGGCATTTGAAATCAGTCGACGGTTCGGCCCAGCCCCGACCACGCATCGGGCTTTTCCCCGGCGAGGACGAAGCGGCCCTGCCAGGGGATCGTCGAGAGGCGGCACCAGCGCAGCTCGAGACGGTTCTGGACGTCCTTCACCTCGGAAGGCGTAAAGCCCTTGCGGACGCTGACGCGGGCGTCGTGCTTCACCATCTCGGGGGCTCCGACGGTGAGCAGGTGAATGCCGACGAGCGCGAGGCGGGAGCGGAGGAGGTCGTTCCACACGATGCCGGCCGACGCGAGGCGCTCCATGATGCGGAGCACGGTCATCGTGTCGAAGAAGTTGAGGTGATGCAGGAACATGCCGGCGTGGGCGTAATCGAAGGAGCCGGGTTCGAACGTGTCGGTGAGCTTGAGCGCGTCGGCCTTGACGACGGTGATGCGGTCGTCCAGGCCGGCGCGGGCGACCTCGTCGCGCGCGATGTCGAGCGTGGTGTCGTGCAGGTCGACGGCGGTGCAGGCGAGCTTGAGGCCCTTGCAATCGGCCCATCGGCAGGCGGCGATGGGGATGTCGGCGCAGCCGGCGCCGACGTCGAGGAGCGTGATGGGGCGGTCGGCGGGCCATCGGGCGGACCAGCGTTCGAGTTGGTGGGTGAGGGCGCGTGTGCCGCCGAGGTGCTGGTTGACGCGTTTGATGAAGATGAAGGCGTGTTCGAGCTCGGCGCGCGGGATGTCGGGCTCGTCCATGCGTTCGGGTGTGTCGTCGCGGCGCACGGCTAGGAGGGTTCTTCGCTGTCGGCGTCGTTGAAGAGGGCGGGCTCGTCGACCGCGGGGACTTCTACGCCGACGAGTTTCCCGCCGTCGGGCGTGAGCTGGCGGCCGCGGCGGGTGCGGGCGAGCAGGCCGATCTGGAGGAGGAAGGGCTCGACGACATCTTCGAGCGTGCCGCTGTCCTCGCCCATGGTGGCGGCGATGGCTTCGAGGCCGACGGGCCCGCCCTGGTAGGTGCGTGCGATGGTGGTGAGGTAGGTGTGGTCGAGTGTGTCGAGGCCGCGCTGGTCCACGCCTTCGAGGGCGAGTGCTTCGTCGACGACGGGGCTGGTGATGTCGCCGTTCGCGCGGACCTGGGCGTAGTCGCGGACGCGGCGGAGCAGGCGGTTGGCGATGCGCGGGGTGCCGCGGGAACGCGAGGCGATGGCGGCGAGCGCTTCGTCGCGGGCGAGGAGTTCGAACAGGTCGCGGCTGCGGCGGAGGATGTGCAGGAGGTCGTCCTCGGGGTAGTAGCGCAGATGGTGGACGAGGCCGAAGCGCGAGCGCAAGGGCGCGGAGAGAAGGCCCGCGCGCGTGGTGGCGCCGATGAGGGTGAAGGGCTTGAGGGTGAGCTGGACGGTGCGGGCGTGGAGGCCGGCGTCGATGGCGACGTCGATGCGCCCGTCTTCCATGGCGGGGTAGATGAACTCCTCGACCGCGACGGGCAGGCGATGGATTTCGTCGATGAACAGGACATCGTGCTCCTTGAGGCGCGTCAGCGAACCGACGAGGTCGGCGGCCTTGGAGAGCGCGGGGCCGGAGGTGACGTGCACATCGGCGTCCATCTCGGTCGCGACGACGTGGGCGAGGGTGGTCTTGCCGAGGCCGGGCGGGCCGTGGAGGAGCAGATGCTCCATGGGCTCGGCGCGCCCGCGGGCGGCTTCGATGGCGATGCGCAGGCGCTCGACGAGCTCGCGTTGGCCCACGTACTCGTCGAGACGGCGGGGGCGGAGGGAGCGGGCCTGCTCCCGTTCGGGGGGCGTCTGCGGGCCTTCAGCGGCGATCCATCGCTCGGTGGGCATGGGGTGAGTGTAGAGGAGGCGCCTGAGGCGCGTGCCGCGCCCTCTCCAACATGGGTCGGAGGCTTGACCGAGCCGCGGGCGCCGCGCTCGCGCCGGTGCGATGCCCGCAGTGTCGCGGCAACGTGGTTGCTTGTTTCGCGTCACTCCTCGTTGTCGGTGTACGACATCGAGAGGTTGGTGTCGCCCCAGATCTCGACCTTGAGCTTGGCGTTGCGCGTGTCGGAGGTGTTCCTAAGCAGCAGGGGCGTGTTCGCGCCGGCGCTGAAGCGCTCCCATTCTCCGGGCTCGACGGTGCCGACAAGCACGGGCGTGTCGCTGATGCGATCGTCGCCGAAGTTTTGTCCGGTCGTCGTTGAGTAGAGCTCGACGGGAACGGGGCCTTTGTTGGTGATCTCGGCGTTGTAGTCGCCTCTCTGTTCGCCGCCGAGATTGAAGGTTTCCCCGGCGGGTATGGTCAGGCCGCTGGTGAGGTCGGGTGTGCGGTTGGTGTTGGAAGCGGTGCACGCGACGAGGGTGCAGGCCGCGCCGAGTGTGCAGAGGGAAAGCGCGTTCGAGATGGTGCGGGTCATGGGTCTTCTTTCTTCTTTGATGGCGCGTTACGCCGCGCACGATGTCGGCGATGAGTTTGGAATCGATCGTGTTCTGTTGTCGGATGCCAGGACGCTCGCCGCGAGATGAGAATGGGGCACGGGACGACTGTGGTCGCCGGGCGGAATCGGTCGGTGCATGCGTCTGATGGCGGGGGGAGGCATCTCGGAGTGGAGTGGTGGGGGCTCGCGTTGGCTCCTAGCATCGCGGCCCCGCTGGAAGGCGGGAGGTTCGGAGACTCGAAGGCGGCGCGATCGCCCCGGGGCTGAGCGTGATCGGCCCCGCCGATGGGCGGCCCGCGACGCAGGAAAGGAGCCCGCGATGGGCTACACGTGCCGGCTGCTGCGCAACGGCGGGTTCAAGCTGGACGCGGGGGCGATGTTCGGGCTGATCCCGCGTGTCGTCTGGACGCGGTGGCTCGAGCCGGACGCCGAGAACCGCATGCCGCTGCAGCAGAACTGCCTGCTGCTGGAGGGACACGGTCGGCGGGTCATCGTGGAAGTGGGAATCGGCGACAAGTTTGGCGCCAAAGAACGCGAGATGTACGCGATGGAGGAGCGCTCGGTGCACGACGCGCTGCGCGAAGCGGCGTGCGATCCGGACGACGTCGACGCGGTGATTGTCACGCACCTGCACTTCGACCACGCCGGGGGGCTCACGCGCTGGCACTCCGACAACGGCGACCGGACGATGCTGACGTTTCCCAACGCCGAGATCATCACGCAGCGGCGCGAGTGGGAAGACGCCATCGCCAACAAGAGCACGATGCACAAGACGTATCTCTCGACGCACCTGACCGACCAGGTCGCCGAGCACGCGCGGCTGGTGGACGGCGAGATGGAGGTGCTGCCGGGGCTGCGCGTGCTGCCCTGCCCGGGTCATACCTGGGGCCAGCAGGCGGTACTGATCGACGACGACAAGGGGCGGACGGTGTGCTTCGTGCCCGACGTGATGCCGACGCGTCTGCACGCGCGGCCGACGTGCAACATGGCGTACGACGTTGAGCCCTACACCTCGATGCTCGAGCGGACGAAGCTGCTGGAGCGCGCGAGCGATGAGGGGTGGGTGCTGGTGCTGGATCACGAGCCGGGCCATCCGGCGTTCACGGCGCGGGTGGACCCGGAGAAGCCGGGGAGTTATGTGTTGGAGGAAGTGGAGTTGTAGAGCGGCCGCGAAACGTCACCGGGCTCGCGCCCGGTGCTCGTTCGGTTGTCGCCGGTGGGAACCGATGAGCGCGAGCAGGACGAGGGCGAGCGTCGAAGGCGTGGGGACGAGCAGGGTGACGGAGCGGTCGACGGGGACGCCGGTGTCGTCGGTGATGGCGAGGTCGAGCGCGCTGATGTAGTAGCGCGTGCCGCGGCTGTAGACGACGCCGTTCATGAGGTCGGGGATGAGTTCGTTGCCGGGGAGTGGCGATGGATTGCCGAGGTGGTACAGGTTGAAACGGGTGAGTGGAACGGGCGAGCCGTAGAGGGCGACGGCTTCGGGGCCGGTGAAGAAGGGGACGCTCTCTGCGCCCCGCGTGACGTAGCGGTCGAAGGTGGACTGGTTGTTGGTGGGGAGGCTGCCGTTGACGGTGCGCCAGCCGTTGAAGGCCAGGGCGTGGCCGAGTTCGTGCAGGAACACGGACACGGCGTCGGTGCGGTCGTTCGGCACGGGGACGGTGCGGGCGAAGGGGTCGGGATCGAACCAGAGTTCGTGATCGAGGTAGGCGGTGCCGAGGGTGATGATGATGTCGGCCTGGCTCGCGTTGGGGTCGTTGCCGGTGCGGAGTTCGTGGGCGGCGCCCTGCTCGAAGGTGGCGTAGCCGTCGATGTTGCCGACGAAGGCGGATGTGGCGCTGGCGCCGGTCGCGGTGGGGATGTTGGCCTGGGTGACGTAGACCTCGAGAGAAGCGGCGCCGATGAGGTAGCGGTCCCAGAAATAGCCGGCGGCTTCGACCGCGGCGGTGATCTCGGGCTCGCGCAACTGCAAGTCCGAGCGGCTGGGGTCGAGCGTGACGTCCCATGAGATCGAGGCTTGGGCGATCGCGGGCGCGACCGGTAGCAGCGCGAGAGCGGCGAAGCGGGCGAGGCGGCTCTTGAGCATGGCGATGACTCCTCCGGTTCTCGGAGGGCATCGGCGGGACGGCGGGG
>CAYTSW010000123.1:0-8307 GCA_964440605.1 uncultured Phycisphaeraceae bacterium
ACGGCTTCGACGTCGCCGCCCGCGACTGGGAGTCACCGGAGCAGGTGTCGTACTCCTACCAGCTGTTCGGCAATGTCCCGCCCCGGCTTGCTGATCTCGCCGGTCGCGTCCTCCTCGCCGACCGCTCGCCCGTTGTCGAGCAATCCCGCCGGGGTCAGCCGATCGACCCGCTGGCGAACTCCTCCAACCACCGCGGGTTGGGGCAGCACATTCTGCTGGGTGACGGCTCGATCCTCTTCCTCACTTCCCCCGAGCTGCCTTGGGGCGACAACCTCTGGCTACCGCGGCACCTGGAGCCGCGCAGCAGCCGCACCCGCTCGCTGACCGGCTACGAGCTGCCCCGCAGCACGACCGACGCCTTCGTGGGGCCTTGAACCCCGCTGACCGCGCGGTGCGAAAAGTTGCCGCTGGCGGGACGTAGGGCTACACTCCGCGGCTCGGCGGGCCCCGCCGGGTGGTTTGAAACAACGTCTTGAGCGACCAGCCGCCCGAACCGCGGCAGCGATCGCACCCGCTGGTCCATTCCCGTCCCCCCACGCTCGCCTTCACCTCCAGCCGGACCGAGCCCATGCCCAAGAACAAGACCCACAAGGGCCTCCTGAAGCGCATCCGCATCACGAAGACCGGCAAGGTGAACCACGTTCGAGCGGGGTTCAAGCACTTGCGATCGGCCAAGAGCCCCAAGCGCCTGCGCCGCCTGCGCAAGCGTGCGTTCATGGAGTCGCCTGACACCAAGCGCATCAGCCGGATGATGTACCGCCGCCTGCGCGGCGCCAGCCAGCCGCGCTCGGCGATCACGACCAACGAGACGCCCGCGCAGCGTGCCGAGCGCCGCGCCGAGGCGCAGAAGGCCGTCACCGCCGCCCGCGAGGCCTACTTCGCCCAGGCCGACTGAGATCCGACCCGTTCAACGGTTTCCCGTCCGACACAACCAGCCGACCGGGCCCCAAGCCGGCTCTGCGTGAGCCGCCCCGCCAGGCGTCATGAAGAGAATCGAGAGTCCCCATGCCCCGTGCCCGCAAGTCCACCGGTCGTCGTCGCAAGCACAAGCGCGTTCTCAAGGATGCGCGTGGCTACTTCGGTACCAAGAGCCGTCACTATCAGCAGGCCAAGGTCGCGATCACGCGTGCCGGCGCCTTCGCCTGGCGTGACCGCCGCGCCCGCAAGCGCGACATGCGCCGCCTCTGGATCACGCGCATCACCGCCGCCTGCCGCATGCGCGGCACGCGCTACAGCCTCTTCATGAACGGTCTCAAGCACGCCGGCATCCTGCTCAACCGCAAGATGCTCAGCCAGATCGCCATCGAAGACCCCGCGGCCTTCGACGCCCTCGTCGAGCAGGCCGTCGCGGCATCGAAGGCGACGCCGGCGAAGGCCGAGTGAGCGCACACGACAACTGAATCAACACCGACCGCGAACGACAGTTCGCGGTTTCCTTTTGGCTTGAGTGATGCGTACGCGCGGGCGTCGACTGGTCACCGGGCTCGCGCACGGTGTTCAATGGATGACCGCCTGGTGCTGATTGCGGAGGATGGGGCCGGCCAGGGTACGGATCGCAACGGCAGGCGTCAGCGAGCGGCGGATGAGGTCACGCGGATGCTGCTCGAGCACCGCCGCCGCCGCCGCGTAGCCGCTGCGCGTGGCGCCTTCCATCGTCGCCGGCCAGCCGGTCTGGACGAAGTCGCCCGCCAAGATCAGATCCGTCGAGCCCGTCACGCTCGGGCGAAGCGCCTCGACCTCGGGCGTCGGCGCGAACGTCGCCCGCTTCTCCTTGATCGCGCGGCCCCACTCGAGCTTCGCGTCGGCCGACCACGGCAGGCAACGGCGGACGTCGCGCAGCACGCGATCCAGGATCGCCCGCTCGTCCAGACCCACCCACTCATCCGCCGCGCTGATGACCGCGTGCACCGCGCGGCCCTCGTCGTCCTTGCGGAAGAGCCACTGCGTGCCGCACCCCACGAGAACGGCGTTGGGCGTGCACATGACCGGGCGGTCGAAGCGCAGGTGCACGCCGACGATGGGGCTGTGTTGGACACGTTCGAGATCGGCCAGCCGCGGGTCGCGGCGGCGCAGCTCATCGCCGGCGACCTTCGCGAGCCGTTCGGGTGGGAGAGCGCTGATGATGCGGTCAGCTTGGATCGTCTCGCCGCCCGCGAGCGACAGGCTGTGCTCGCCGAGTTCCAGCACGCTCGCGCCGAGGCGTACCGCGCCGCCTGCTTGCGCGATGACCTCTTCGGCGCGGTCGTACAGCTCGACCAGCGGCACGGTGGACACTCCCAACGCCGACGAGCGGCGCGAGGCGAGGAAGCCTTCCTGGATGACGTGCAGCGCCGTGCGCGCGCACACTGTCTTCACCGACAAGTTGCACGCGCTGACCATCACCGGCTCCCAGAACCGCTCGATCAGCCGCGTCGGCTGACGGTGCTTGTCGAGCCAGTGCGCGAACGTGCGTTCGGCCCAACGCCTGCGGTCGGCGCGCAACGCCGCGAGCATGCCGCGCGTCATCGCGGCTTTCTCGAACGTCGTCAGGAAGGCGGCGCCGGCGAGCGACGGGCCGAAGTGCCCGGGCGCCGGGAGCGGCGCGGGCTTCATGACGCTCGTGCGGCCGCCGGGCTCGATCCAGTGGACCGCTTCGTGCCACTCGATCTTCTCGCCGACGCCCAACCGCTCGCACAGGTCGAGATAGTTCGTGCAGCAGCCCATCGCGACGTGCTGGCAGTTGTCGATGAGTTGGCCGGTCTGCTGGTCGAGGTGCGACGTCGCGCGCCCGCCGAGTTTGCGGCGGGACTCGAGCAGCAGCACGCGTCGCCCGGCCTGCGCGATGACGAGCGCCGCGGCGATGCCGGCGATCCCGCCCCCGGCGATCGCGACGTCGTACGCGGAAGCTGTGTGTCGCCCGGGGTCTGCGATCACGCCGGGCTCCCGACCAGTCGCTGTCTGGTGCGTAACAGGGCGCCGACGCCGATCGCCGCCTTTTTGATCGAAGGCACACGCACGCGTGGGCCCATCGCGATGCGGCGTGGGTCGCGCTCGATCCGTTCGAGGAGCTGGCTGTAGATGCGCGTCATCGCCCACATCGCCGGGCGTCCGTCGGGGTGGACGATCTGATCGAGCTGCGCCGACGTCTGGTACGCCTCGCGCGCCCAGCCCGCGACCTTGCGCACGATCAGTGCGCACGCGTCGCCGTCCGACCAGTCCCGCATCGTTGGGGGGTCCAAGCCGGCGGCGCGGAACTCCTCGCCCGGCAGGTATACGCGGCCTTCGTCGTAGTCCTCGGCAAAGTCGCGCAGGATGTTGGTGAGCTGAAACGCGAGGCCTCGGGTGACCGCCATCTCCCGGGCGTCAGCCCACGCGACGCCATCGCGCACGCCCCATATCCGCAGGCATAGCACGCCGACCGAGGAGGCGACGCGGGCGCAATACTCGCGCAGCTCCTCGCGCGACTCGTAGCGTGGCGTAGGCGTCGGCTCGTCGCCACCGTCGCGCGCGTCTTCCTCCACGCCCCCCAGCGCGGCTTCGAAACACGCCGGCTCGAGCGCGAAGCCGCGATAGATCGCCGCGAACGCCGGCCACCAGACGTCGGCATCCGTCGCGATCGCGGGCGGCTGGCCCGTCTCGAACACCGCCCGCGTACGCGCCGCGAACGCCTCCATCCGCCGCGTACGCTCGACGGCGGCGAGGGGCTGGTCGGCGATGTCGTCCGCGGCGCGCATCCAGGCGTACACCGCGAAGAGCGCCGCACGCTTGGGCTCGGGCGTCAGCTTGAGGCCGTAGTAGAAGTTTCGAGCCCGCGACCGCGTGATGCTCCGACAGAGCGCGAACGACTCGCGCAGCGGCGGCGCGGTGACATCGGCGGCCGACAGCTTCGGCTCGACGAGGGGCTCGGGTTGGGCGAGGTCAACAACGCTCATGTGCAAGGCAGGCGGGGCTCACGGCGCCGACGTGTCCACGCCAGCCGGCGAGGTCCCCGCGGCGCGGTTCACAAGGCAGAAGGATACCCACGCGCGCCCCACGAGGGCCGCCTTCTCCCACTTGGGCAGCGTCGGCCTGTGCCACAGCGTTGCGCCCCCCATCCGCCGCACACGACGCAGCACCGCCTCCCCGCCCGCGCCGAAGAGCCAGATCACCGGCCGCAGCGAGCGATCCTGCACACGCCCCGGCAACTCCGACCCGCGCGCGAACAGCTCGGCGGTGCGGTCGACCAGCGGGCGGATCGCCTTGATGTACGGCACCCGCGCTTCCGGGTCGTTCGGACGACCGAGCCAGTCGCGGAGCATCTCGGCGGTGACGCCGGTTTCCTCCGAGGGCACGTACACGCGGTCGCGCTCCAGCAGGTCGCGACGGACGTCCTGCCAGAAGTTGATCAGTTGCAACGCCGAACACGTCGCGTCGGACATCGCGAAGAGTTCGTCACTGCCCGGCGCCCCGCCCTCGGCTTCCGGCAGATGACCCGCGAAGCGCAGCACGACGTTGCCAACGGGGTTGGCGCTGCGGCTGCAGTAGCCGACCAGCTCGTCCCACGTCCCGTAGCGCGTCACGCGCTGGTCCTGCTCGAAAGCGTCGATGAGATGATCGAACGGTTCAACGGGCAGCGTGTGACGGCGGATGGTCTCGTGCAGCGCGATGAAGACGGGGTGACGCATCGGCGCCTCGGCGTCGCCACCCGCTCGGGCGAAGCAGGCGTGGAGTTCACGCCGCCACCAGGCGAGGAGATCGATGGAGCGCTGGCGCGCGGCTTCGCCCGCGCCGAGTTCGTCGCCCAGGTCGTCCGACCAGCGGCAGAAGGCGTAGAACGCGGCGAAGTCGTCGCGCAAGCGCTGCGGCACGAGGCGCGAGAGGACGCTGAAGTTCTCGTAGCGGCCCGTCGCGAGCTGGTGGACGTGGGCCCACGCCTCGTCGCGGGAGGGTGGTGGGCCGGCCGCATCGGGGCCGTAGCGGTCGAGCAGGGCGATGGGCAGGGAGGGCTCGGTCACGGGAGGTCTCGTCGCCCGGGCCGGCGGGGCTGCGGGGGCTCCGACTATACTGCCATCTCCCAAACGTGATTCTCTCTTGATGGGGCCGCCCATGCGTGTCGTGCTCGCCAATCCCCGCGGTTTCTGCGCTGGTGTCCACATGGCGATCGACGTCGTCGATCAGCTTCTGGACATCTGCCCAGAGCACCCGGTCTACGTCTTCCACGAAATCGTGCACAACAAGCACGTCGTGCACCGCTTTGTCGAACGCGGCGTGACCTTCGTCGAAGACGTTCACGAGGTGCCCGAGGGTGCCATCGTCGTCTTCAGCGCCCACGGCGTCTCCCCCGAGGTTCGGCAGATCGCCAGCGAACGCAACCTCACCTCCATCGACGCCACCTGCCCCCTCGTCACCAAGGTCCACATGGAGGCCATCCGCTACGCCAAGCAGGGCTACCAGATCCTGCTCATCGGCCACGAAGACCACCAGGAGGTCATCGGCACCCGCGGCGAAGCGCCCGACGCGATCCAGATCGTCGAGTCTCCGGCGGACATCCCCAAACTGACCATCCACGATCCGGACCGGCTGGTCTACCTCACGCAAACGACGCTGAGCACCGATGATGCCGAGGTCATCATCGACGCCCTGCGCACGGCCTTCCCGAACATCAAGGCGCCGCCCTCGAGCGACATCTGCTACGCGACGACCAACCGCCAACGGGCCGTCCGGCAGATCGCCCCCGTCTGCGACCTCTGCCTTGTCGTGGGCTCACGCAACAGCTCCAACTCCAAGCGCCTCACCGAGATCAGCGAGACCGCCGGCTGCGAAGCCAGGCTGCTCGACGACGTCTCCGAACTCGACCCGGCGTGGCTCGCGGGCAAAGAGCGCGTGCTGGTGACCGCCGGCGCCTCGGCGCCGGAGGACCTTGTCGCCGCCCTCGTGCGCGAGCTGGTGACGACGCACGGCGCCGAGATCGAAGTTCGGGACATTTTCGACGAAGATGTCGAGTTTGCCATCCCCGCGACGCTCAAGCGCATGATGCGCGACCGCGGCATCGACCCGGCCGACCGGCGCATCCACATCTCTCGCCCCGAGATCACCCAGGATCTGTACGGCTCGGTGCCGCTGACGATCAGCGTCGGCGGCTGACCGATGCAACCGCGCTCTCATTTCTTCCTTATATTGATGTGATGAAGCGAACACGGCTGGCAATGGTCGTGTGTGTCGTGGCGGCGGCGTTGCTGTTGCTGCCCGCACCCGCCGTCGCGAACCCGAACGCCGGCCAACTGTTTATCAGCGCCTTTATCACCTTCACCATCGGCGTGCTGGGCATCAGCGTGGTCGAGGCGGTGGCGGTGTGGCTCGTCTTGGGCACGCGCAAGCGGTACGCGCTTCCGCTGATGGTCATCGCGAACTTCGCGTCGTCTTGGGGCGGCGTCTGGCTGCTCACGCAACTTGCTGCGAGCATCGCGGGCGCCAGCCCGCTGCCGATCAACGGCATGTTCCTCGCCTCGGTCACCGCCACGATTGCCAGCATCCCGTTGGCGATTTTGATGGAAGCGCCCTTCTTTTGGCTGTGCGCACGACTGCGCCGGGCGGAACGGCCGAAGTGGCGTGCCGCGTTCTGGCGCAGCCTGTCCCCCAACATCGTGGCGAACGTCGTCACGGGGTCGGCGCTCGTCGTCTGGATGCTGGCGACTTCCAACTTCAGCATGGCGCTGAAGCTGGAGGAGTCTGCGGACGCTTCGATCCTCGACTTCGGGCCCGCCCACGCCGACGCGTGGGTCTGCTACATCACGTCGGACGGGGCGGTCGAACGCGTGCGCCTCGACGGGTCGGATCGATCCACGCTGATGGCACCGGGGACGTTTGACGCCGAGACGGAACTGACGGTCGCTCTCGCCGAGGACGATTCACTCGGGCTCTTCGCTGTCGGCGACATCGAGTTTGATGGGCGGACGTTCAAGCCAGCCCACGTGACGCCCATCGCGAGCGGATTCGCGGGAGGCTCAATGTTTGGGCGTCACGCCGACTGGTCGGAGGTCCTGGTTGAGCAGACCGTTGAACCCGACCGCGAGGCGTTGATCATCGAGCGATCGGATTCCTCTGTCACGGACGAGTGGCCTCGGGGTGTGCCGGGCCTGTACCCCGCCGGCCCGCTGGGCTTCGACGCCTACTACACGGGCGGCGCCCGCGTGTACTCGACCACCCGCCTGTCCGAGCATCGGTTCCTTTCGGAACTTCGTGGCTTGAGGGACGGAGCGCACATCGTCATCGTCGACACCGACGCAGGCGTGCTCGCCCACCTCGCGCGGGGGCGTTCGCCCGTGGTTGTCATTGAGGAGCCAGCATCCGGCGCGGGCGATTGACGCTCAGCCGGCCTTCTTCTTGCGCTCGTCCTTCCGCTTGTGCGGCTCGTACCCAAGCTCGGCGTGGATGCGCGTCAGCAGGTCTTCGATCTGATCCCGGTCGTCGGTGCACTCGATCAGCGACGCGAGCTTCAGCGTCAGCCAGATGACCCGCGGGCGGTTGAACTCCGGCTCGGCCTGCGTCGTTACGCGCGCGACCACCTCCGGTGCCGATGAGTCGTCGCAGAGCATCTGCTCGGGCTCCTCGACCGCCGGCTCGGGCTCGAGGATCGCCGGGTCGTCCGTCGGCTCTTCGACCTCGACGACGGGCTCCACGCCCTCGGTCTCCGCCTCCATCTCTGCCGGCAAACGAACCTTGCCGCTGTCCGAGCAGAGGTTGGAGAGAAAGTCGAGCGGCTCGATGGTGCTCGAGAGTTCCACGGCGACGAGATGCGCGTTGGACATGAGGTAGTCGCACGAGCGCACGGCGCCGGTGTAGCGGACCGTCTCGCCGCAGGTCGTGCGCATGCCGATGGTCAGCTCCGTGCCGGGCGTCACGGGCTTGCCGTGGACGAGCACGACGTGCCGCGTGTCGATCCGGGCCGTGACCGCGGCGAACCAGAACATCTCCAGGCCCACCGTCTGGCCCACCGCGACCCAGAAGGGGAAGGGGCAGTCCATGGCCTGCTGATCGAGGAAGGCCATCGGACGAGCCGCGGCGTGCACCACCAGCTCGTGCAGGCGGTCGGTCGAGAGGCGGAGGATGTTGCGTCGGCTTCCTGCCGTGTGCATCGCGGTCATGGCGCGCTCCTTCCAGCGTGGACCGACTCAAGTTCGGCCGCTGATCCACCGGACTGACCCGCAGATCTTCACCCCAACTTCTGGGACCGATCGCCTCCCGCTTCCCACCCCCAGCTTCACGCGAGGCATCGGCAGCCCACCGCACCGCGATAGCGAAACCCATAGCCGACCACGCAACGTCCTCAGGGTTATGGCCGGGAGCCGA